>JBFHFS010000008.1:0-127990 GCA_041583495.1 Marinilabiliaceae bacterium
AGGAATCCACCTTCATGTAAAAGCGCTAAAAAAATCAGAAAACGAAGCGTGAAAAAGAAAAGCTGTTTGATCCCGATTTTAGTTTTGTAGGTTTTTGGGTTCTACCAAAAACCACAAAAACTCATCTCGGGAGAGTTCTTTTCTTTTAGCGAAGAGGACTGATTTTTAGCTTTTTCATGTCAGTGGCGGCATTTTTTGTTTCGTTTTTGCTGCTGTAGGCAAAAATGAAAAGCCCGTCGGCTTGAGACGAAAAAAAAATCATTCAAAAAAGAATTTTTACCAGACAATAGTGTTTAATAACCAGTTTTACTAATCGTTACATAGTCATGAAAAAATTATTCTTTATCAGTTTTATTTTATTAATGGTAATTGGGGCAAAAGCGCAAGATTACGCTTACCCGATGCCTGATTATACGCCAACAACCGAAAACCTGGAGAGCAGGAAAGCCTTTCAGGAGATGCGGTTTGGCCTGTTTATCCATTGGGGCATTTACAGTGTGCTGGGCGATGGTGAATGGGTGATGTTTCAGCAACACATTCCGTTTAATACCTATAAACGCCTGGCGGATTTTTTTAATCCACAGGCCTTTAATGCCAAAGAGTGGGTGCAGATAGCCAAGTCGGCCGGCATGAAGTACATAACCATAACCACACGGCACCACGACAGTTTTAGTATGTTTAAAACGGCCGCTTCACCCTATAACATCGTTGATGCTACCCCCTATGGGAAAGACCCTTTAAAGGAGCTCGCCGAAGAGTGTAAAAAGGAAGGGATAACGCTCAATTTTTACTACTCGTTGTTGGATTGGGCCAGAGACGATTATGGCTTTGGGAAAAAGATTGTGGATGGCGCTCCCGTGGATACCGATTGGGACAGCTACATTAAGTTTATGAAGACCCAGCTTACGGAATTGCTCACCAACTATGGCGAAATTGGTTGTATCTGGTTTGACGGACACTGGGAACGAAAAACCGCTAACTGGCATTACGACGAGATTTATTCGCTTATTCATGAGTTGAGTCCCAATACCCTAATTGCCAATAATCACCATTTGACGCCCATTCCGGGAGAAGATATTCAAACGTTTGAACGTGACTTGCCGGGTGAAAACAAAGGGGGATTCAGCCACGGGGTGACCGTAAGCCAGCTGCCCCTGGAATCGTGTGCTACCATGGCCAAATCATGGGGCTTTGATTTGAACGATAAGAAATTTAAAAGCACCAAAGAAATTATTCACTTCCTGGTAAAAGCAGCTGGGAAAGACGGTAATTTTTTGCTTAATGTGGGTCCCATGCCCAACGGTAAAATTCAACCTGAGTTTGTGGAAACACTTAAAGAAGTGGGTGAATGGACTTCCAAATATGGAGAAACGGTTTATGGCACCCGCGGAAACCTATATCCTTCTCAGGATTGGGGGGTAATTACTTCCAAAGGTAAAACGCTGTATGTTCATGTTTTGGAGCCTACCGGGAATTCCTATCTCTTTATTCCCAACTTTGAACCCAAGGTGGTCTCTGCTCAAACTTTTGAGGGAGACGTAAAACTGAAATTTAAGCAACAGGCCGAAGGGGTATTCATTTATTTGGATGGTCTGAAAGAGAATCCTGTGGATCAAATTATTCAATTGACGATTAAGTAAGGGGGTATTGGCCGGTAAATAGGGTTATCCCGTGGGAATGGTTTTTTCGGGCCTGATATTCCACGGGATACTTTTTTACCCCATTTCGGCAAAACAAACGATCAGGACCAACTTTGCTCCCCCTGAAAGGGGTTTGCGATTGGTCATTTCTAATTTGTGGTTGTCCAATTTTTGGGATCGCTATTTTAACCCGGCCTTAGAGGAGGGTGGATCGAATGGCCAATTTTGAAAAGCAAGTATTTACCCCAACACCCAAAATCGGAGACGACGCCAATCAAGCTGGCTGATGATCCAAAATATGTGGGAAACCCGGCCGGGAAGGGACCTTTTTACTCCGATAAAAGGAAATGAACGATGACCCCTGCCGGCTTGTGACGCAAATCCATTTGTCAGGGGGGTGGTCAGGTGTAAGGGGGCCGCTCCGGGTTCAAAGGTTCAAATTCATTCTTCGGGATAACAGGCCAAGCGTGGGTTCGCTTTATCGAAATGGTTTGGAAAGAGTTCTGACCTGGTTTTGATATTTCACTTATGTTCGCAGAGAGCCATTTGTCATTTCGAATCTTGAAAATTGAAGGAATAAATGTATGTTTGTTCTACGAAAAGTAAAAACCAGGTAAAATTCGCGATATCCGGCTATCCGGCTTTAAGGATATCAAATTAATACAGCTTACTTATTATGGTCAGATTGTTGATTTTGTTGTTGGGTTTGTTAGTGCCATTTTCTATACTGGGGAGTTACAGGATAGAGTCGCTAACAATGAATAACAGCCTGATCTCTAATCGTATTAATGCCCTTGAGGTAGATAGTTTAAATACTTTATGGATAGGGACTGCCTTAGGTTTGCACAGTTATAACAACGATAATGTTGTTACTTATAACTTTTTTACGGGGAAAGAGATTCAATCTATACACCAGTTGGAAAAAGGTGAGGTTTTAATCTTGTCAAATGAAGGGCTATTTCACTATTCCTATAAAAGCAATGACATTAAGCGAATAGGTTCTGAAGATAAAAACTTTTCCAGCTTTTATCTTTATAACAATAAGCTGTACCTGACCGATGATGATAATATATTGTACTGTTGTGAGGATTCCCTCAAACAACTGGTTGATTTAAATGATATAATAGAGGGGTTGCCGGACAATGCCAAATTGACCAGGATCTTTTTTACATCTGAGGGAAAAATGATTCTTACGCTCAGTAATTATGGGGTATTAACAGTAAATACAGATGACTTCCAGGTTGAAAACGCCTATAGAACCCATGTATGGAACTATAGGAAAATAATAGAGTTTAATCAACAAATTTATATCGCAACTTATTCGGGTGTGTTGGTATTTAATATCAACGGTGAGTTCGTGAAGATGATAAATAAGTCTAATAGTAATTTGCCGGGCAATGTTGTTATGGATTTATGCATAAACCGGAGTAGAGATGAAGTGTGGGTCGTTCTTGATAATTATGGAATACATGCGATAAACAATAAACTGGAGACTTATAATGTTGGGAATTTGTCGGATTATAAGGGTTTTATGAACAAGTCTATAACCTCTATTCAAATAGACAAATACAACAATATATATGCCGGTACGGTGTATGAAGGTGTGCTGATTGCTGTTACTTCCCCTTTTCGGGAACTTATTCCCGGAACCCAAACAAACCCTTTTAACCCCATCGTTCTCGCGGTTCACAAAGATTCCGGTAACATGGTCTGGGGGGGAACTGATAATTTAGGCCTGTTTTCTGTGGACTCTTTAGGGGAGGTTAAGAGTTACTTCCAAGAAAAGTTTAGAGTGATTAATGCCATTTCTGCCTATTCTCCGGATGAGCTTCTGGTATCGGTTTATCCTGAAGGCATCTACCTGTTCAATAAAAAAACAGGCGTGTACTCCCCTGTATCACAGGTGGATAATTTGAATGCCATCAGGATGCGGCCTGACAGCAAAATGTTTACGGACCGCCACGATAACATCTGGATTTTTTCTGACAGGTTATATTGTATTGAGTCCAACAGAGAAGGTATTAAAGCAATTAAGCCCTTTACCCCCGGAGAACCTCTTTTGCCTACCGAACGAATCACCCAGGATTCCAAGGGAAGGCTCTGGTTTATTTCCGACCGTGATTTGTTGGGCTATGATATTAATCAGGATAAATATATAGGACATATTGAATTGGATGAAAATTCTTATTCCTCCATTTGTGCAGGCAAGAATGACGAAATTATTTTGACATCAAAAGATTTTATCTATAAAGTCAATACCCGTACATCTGAAGTTGTAAAGTTACATTTCCCTGTTTACGACAGGAATATTATACAGGCATTTTATCATCCCGGAAATGACCTTTATATTTTTATGACCACCAAGGACATCGTTACGGCGCGGATTTCAGACTCTGTGTTGGATATTGCAATAGTCAATACCAGCAGTTTGAATAGCAGAATGTATTTTTATCATTCAACCCAGTTAATAAACGATGAGTTATATGCCGGATATGATGGGGGCATCTGTTCCTTTAGCGTTAATGATTTGTCTTATCAAGCCAGGGACAATGAGATATTATTGTTACGATTGAAAGGACATGACGGATATTATAATGTCGCCGACACCTCCTTTGTTTTATTTAATGGGGCAGAGGAGATCACCTTTAGAAGGCCGGTCTCAGATTACACCTTTTTCTTTCAAAGTTCCATGATCGCGAATCTGAATCAGGTAAAGTATAAATACTTTCTGGAAGGGATTGATGATGATTGGAAGGTTGTGGAAAATGGGCAGGTTACTTATAGCCAATTGGGCGCCGGAAATTATGTGTTTCGTATCAAGAGTATTGATAACAGAGGCCTTCAGGGGACGGATACCGTTTTGAAGGTGAATATTGAATCACCTCTGTTATTGTCTAATCTTTTTATGGCTTTTTATGTGTTCCTTATTTTAGGGATCATGCTTCTTTTGCTTCATTTTTACAGAAAGAGAATAAAATCCGAGATTGTTGTGGACTGGAACATTCAGGAAAAATCCAAGCTTGTTTTTAAGGATAACCATAATAACGAGGAACTATTTATCCGGCAATTTAAAAATGTCATAGAAAAAAACATATCAAATTGTGACCTGCATGTTGATGAAATCGCCATGGATCTTAATGTTAGCCGAACGGTTTTATATGAAAAGGTGAAAAAAACCTCGGGCTATTCTGTGAAAGCCTTCATTAATAAAGTTCGTTTGGAAAAGGCCAAAAGGATGCTTGAAGATCCCGGTATCAACATCAATGATATCTCCTTTGAGTGCGGGTTTAACAGCGCTTCCTATTTTAGTACGGCCTTTAAAAAATCCTTTCTAAAATCTCCCTCCCAGTATCGGACTGACTTTATGAAAAAGAAGAAAGCCATAAGCCAGTAATGCTGTTATTCTCCTATTAAGTATTTATTTAAGAAAAGTATTAATTCCCTTAGGTTGTTAAAATTTCGGGGTGTTATGGCTGGAATGATGTTTATTTTTGTTAAAAAAATAAAAAAATAAGCCTTTTTCCAGTGAGAATCCCCATACGAGATTTGTGCTTTTTTGGAGCTCTTAGGCTTCTAAGTGTCAAAAAAAGAGTGGATTGGAAGAATTTGATAACTAGTCGTACGATTTTAAAAACCCATTAAAAGAGAGCCGTTTTTTCTTCCTTAAGATGCTAATTTATAGGGTAATGTATTTTTTTAAAAAGAAATACATTTTTTTTTGGAATTTTTTACGGTTTTAACTGCTTTTATTTACACTGCAGAATAGGAAAAACGAATGATCCTGATGAAATGGTTTTGAAGCATAAATGTATTGAGGAGCGTTCATCTGTAGATTTTTTCCCTGTGTGCACTTCCATTCAGTTGTCGATAGGTGAGGCGTAAAATTCGAAAAGGTCAGCATTGAAAACCTGTTTGGAAGAGGGTATTGTCAAGGAGTTATGTATTGGGTTTATGTTAATATAATTTTTATACCAAATAATCTATGAAATATGAATAAAAGGGATTATTACAAACTAAGGTTAAAAAGAAGCTTTTTAGGTTTCTACCGGCAAATCTGTTTGATAAGCTTATGCTTTTTCATTGTTTTGCCAACTTTTGCCGCCCCAAAAGGTGGCTTAAACAGTGGACCTATCGGTTCAGACCTGCAGCAGAACCAGGAAAGAACCATAAAGGGGAAGGTTGTGGATGAAAATGGAGAACCTCTTCCCGGGGTTACGATCTTCATCCAGGAAACCCAATCAGGTACCGTCTCAAATATGGAGGGGGTCTTTGAATTGGTTGTAACCGGGAATCCTGTGCTGGAATTCTCTTTTGTAGGTTACGAGCAGCAAAAGATAACCCTTACCTCCGGGAGCTGGCTTAATGTTGCTATGGTTCCCAAGATATCCGACCTTGAAGAGGTGGTTGTGGTGGCCTATGGAACCAAGAAAAAAGCGACCATCACCGGGGCCTTAACTACGGTCGAAACAGAAGAGCTTCTGAGGACGCCTGCCAACAGTGTGGTAAACTCCCTGGCTGGTGTAATGCCGGGAGTCACCACCATTCAGGAGAGTGGCCAGCCCGGAAAAGATGCCGCTTCCATCTATGTGCGTGGGGTGGCTTCTTTAGGATCGGATGTATCGCCCTTAATATTGGTAGATGGTGTTGAAAGGCCTTTCACCGATTTAGATCCCAACGAAATTGAAAGTATCTCCGTGTTAAAAGATGCTTCTTCTACCGCCGTGTTTGGGGTTAGAGGGGCTAACGGAGTGGTGTTGGTTACCACCAAAGAAGGGACAACAGGTAAGCCCAAAATATCCTTCAGCAGTTCCATCGGAATGGAAAAACCTGACGACTTGTATCAAAGTGCCAGTAGTTATGATTATGCCACGCATTGGAACTACATGATGGATGCAGATGGTAATTCCAACAAATTTACCCCCGAAATGCTCGAAGCTTTTCGTACAGGTTCAGACCCTATCATGTATCCAAGTATCGACTGGGCCGATTATATGTTTAACGATTTCTATATGCAGAGCAAACAAAATATTTCTGTCTCCGGAGGGACCAAGAAAGTGAAGTATTTTGTTTCGCTGGGGTATCAGTATCAGAATGGCCTCATGAAGTCTATGGAGGCGCTTCAGGGATACGATAATAACTTTAAAAATAACCGGTACAACTATCGCTCTAATATCACGGTCAATCTTACGGAAACCACCAAGATGAAGATGAATATCGGTGGGGTATATAATTCCTTGCAGGATCCTATTATCTGTACCGGGTTGAATGGCAGTCTGGGCCACTTGTATGACCGGCCTTTTATCTATGCCACCCGTTGGACGCTTCCCTTTGCCAGCCCCGGGTTTGTGGATGGGAAGCACTATAAGTTGAAGACGGGACGGGGATTATTACCCACCGGCTTTGGTATGCGGGAAGGTATTTGGGCGCTGTATGGTTATGGCTACCGTAATGTTAATTCCAATCGTCTGACTACAGACCTGGAAATTACACAGGATTTATCTATGATTACCAAGGGTCTTGAGGCTTCCATTAAGGGTGCTTATGACGTTAATTATCAAACCATCAAGGCCTTTTCGGGAGGGCAACCTACCTATTATCCGGTGTATCGAAGTACCCTGGAAACACCCACTCTTTCTATTACCGACCCCGCTTTTGATAAGGAAATCCTCGTTGAACGGGCAGGAAACGTGAGTGATTTGGATTATGCCGAGAATTCATCCAGAGGCAGAAACTGGTATTTTGAGGGAAGGCTTAATTATAACCGTTCCTTTAACAATCATAATGTGGGGGCTCTTTTCCTTTATAATCAATCCAGAGACTATTATCCCGGTTCATACTGGTACATTCCATTAAGTTATATCGGGTATGTGGGCCGTTTGACTTACGACTATAAACAAAAGTACCTGCTCGATGTGAGTATGGGGTATAATGGATCGGAAAATTTTGCACCCGGTTCAACGCGATATGGCTTTTTCCCTTCTGTGTCTGCCGGTTGGGTTTTGACCGAAGAGGCCTTTGCCCAGTCACAAAATGTAGTTACCTATCTAAAGATCAGGGGAAGTTATGGACAGGTTGGAAGTGATAAAAGTGGAACCCGATTCCTATATATGCCTGAGACCTGGAGCGCGGGTTCAGGAGTGAGTTTTGGGGTGGATAATACATCCTTACAGCCAGCTTATACGCAGGGAACGCCGGGTAATGACCAGGTTACCTGGGAAACAGCCACCAAAACCAATATAGGGGTAGATGTTAAGTTTCTTGAAAACAGGTTATCTGTTACCGCTGATTTATTCTCGGATGAGCGGGAAGGAATCCTGATTTCGCCCAACTCGGTCCCTGGTATTATTGTAACCAGTTCTCCTAAGCTGAATATCGGAAAGGTAACCAACAAAGGGTATGAGGTTCTTTTGGGCTGGAGGGACAATCCAAGCCAAAACTTTCGGTACGATATTTCGGCAAGTGTTTCGTACGCAAGGAATGAAATTATCGATCAGGATGAGTTACCTTCCGACTATGCCTGGCAACTTTATGAAGGGGGATCCACCGGAAGAGGCAATCTGGAGTATATTTTTGAAGGATTGTATCAGGAAGAGGATTTTATCAACGACGGCTCGGGTAATATTATCCTGAACCCCGAACTGCCTCAACCCTCTTACAGCGTTTCGGCAGGAGATGCCAGGTATAAAGATGTAAGCGAGGATGGTATTGTGAACGACCTGGACAAGAGTGTATGGGGATATTCTTCTGTGCCCGAGTATACGTTCGGGTTTAACTCGACCTTGAATTACAAAAAGTGGACCTTATTCATGCAATGGACCGGAGTGACCAATGTCAATAAGATGGCACATGAGGGTCACCGGCAAATATATGGGATTCCCAAAAATATGGGATTGAATCAGATGTGGGTCGAAAATGTATGGACACCCGATCGTACCGATTCCCCATGGCCAAAAGCAACGGTAGCCGGAATGGCATGGAATGGCGCTGAATCCACCTTGTGGGATCTGGATGCCAGTTATTTAAGACTCAAAAACTTAGCCATATCCTACGACATTAATACAAAATCAAATTTCATCTCAAAATTTGGTATTAGTCAGGCCTCTGTCACCTTAAGCGGATATAACCTGCTCACTTTTGACAAACTAGACTATTTTGATCCGGAGGGAGCAGACATAACAGACTGGGCAGGATCCTACCCTTTGACCAGGATATATAACTGTTCATTGCGTGTTACGTTCTAGTGATTCTATAAACCATAAATATTATAACTATGAGATTTATTAAATATAGCTTAATTCTACTCTGTGCAGTGATGGTTTCATGTACTGAGGTGGAATTTGGGGATGAGTTTTTAGGAACTCAGCCAGAGCAATCAGGGGCCACCCTGGATACTTTATTTGCCAATGCCATTAACTCAGAGCTGGTTTTGACCCGGGCCTATTCCTATTTGCCTTATGGCTTACCGGTTACAGCAGGTGGACCCGGAGCCGATTGGAATAAATTGGCAGGAGGTTTATTAGAAGATCTAACCGACTTGAGTCTTTCATTCAATAGTCAGGCAGGGGTTGGACCCATGCAGTATTACTACACTGGAGCACTCACCAGCAGTACCCAGGCCGGCGGTCAGGCTTTTCTGCTCAATAGAGAGCCCATGTGGTATGCCATTAAATATGCCTGGATTTATTTGTCAAACATCGACCGGGTTAAAGACCTTTCAGAAGCAGAAAAAAACATAAAGAAAGCCGAAGCCAGGATGATTTTGGCCATCAGTTACACGGAAATTCTTAGAAATATTGGCGGTGTACCCTGGATTGATCATCAGGTAAGTCCTGCTGAGGAAATGAATTTTCCCCGAATCTCATTTAAAAGATCGGTAGACAATATTGTTGCCCTGTTGGATCAGGTCATTGCCTCCCAACTTCCCTGGAAACAGCCTGCTTCGGACGATGGACGAATGACTAAAGCGGGCGCTATGGGCTTAAAGTTGCGTGTGCTGTTATTTGCTGCCAGCCCTACCTTTAATTCAAATACCCTTTGGCACTCAGAAGCCGATACGCTGACTTGCTATACCAACTATGATGCAGACCGGTGGGTGAAAGCGGAGAAAGCTGGGGAAGAGTTTTTTCTCCAAATGGCCTCCCAGGGTCAATATGGTTTAACCATGCCGGCTGAGGAAACTCACCAGGCCCGTCGCCTGGCCTTTCGAAGTGCCTACTACGACCGTGGAGGAACCGAAGTTTTGATCTCGGACCGACTCAGGGTTTATAATCAATCGGCTCATGACTGGTTTGCAGGATCTCAAACGGCCTTCTGGCAACTATTAGGCCCTACCCTGAACTATGTTAATATGTTTTCATGGGAAGACGGAACTCCTTTCCCTGAAGATTTCGACTGGGAAAACCCCACTCGTCAGCCCTTCTTTGAAGTAACCAGCGCCCAGGAATTTATCCCTCAGCGTGACCCCCGTATGTATGAAACGGTAGCGGTGCCAGGCGATCATGTGATGGGCGACCCGATGCCTCTTTATATTGGAGGAAACGGCTCCTATAAATCAGAATGTACAGGTTTCAGATTGATGAAATGGATGCTGCCCGAGGTCTCCGACCGGGTGGGACGATTCACTCAATGGCCCTACTTAAGGCTCCCGGAAGTCATGTTGAGTTACGCAGAGGCTATTTGCAGAGCCAACGGAGGCCCTAATGCTTTGGCTTATCAAATGATTGGGGATGTCAGGGCCCGCGTAGGTCTGCCAAATATTGCCGAGAATCTTAGCGAGGAAGAATTTATTGCTGAGCTCTTAAAGGAGAGATCCATGGAGTTAGGTTATGAGGAAGTCCGTTGGTACGATATGGTGCGTAATAACCTTCAGGAAGCTTTTCAAACCCCCATATTTAGACTTAAGACCACACTCGACACTTATGGTTCTACGGCCGCTGAGCCATTGACTTACACCTTCGAAAAGATTTCCACATCACCTCGTGCGTGGGCAGAGGGAACTTTCGATACTAAATGGTATTTGGCACCCATCCCACTGGATGAAATCAATAAAGACTATGGACTCGTTCAAAATCCAGGTTGGTAGGAAAAATAATCTAAAAAATAAGACATGAAAAAAATTGTATATATATTCATAATGTCCTTGTCTATTGGTCTTTTAAATAGCGCACTAGTCCAAGGCCAGGTAGGAGTGGATTCAACAAAAATCAAGGGGGTGATTTCTGATCTGGAGACCTCTGCGATGGATTTCTCTCTTTCAGACCATGAAGCCCTTACTAATTCAAGTAAAAGCCATGTGATGGAGGCCTTATTTGGGCAGATTTCCGGGCTAAACGTTTTCCAGGGTAATGGATACTCGTATCAACGAAACCCCTCTTTTTCCCTTCAGGGTTTTTCGCCGCTTATCCTTGTTGACGGGATTCCCCGTGACATTGATAATCTGGTAATCGATGAAGTGGAAGATGTTATCGTTTATAAAGATGCGGTAGCCTCTGCCTTATATGGCGTGAGAGGTGCCAGAGGGGTGGTGAATATCATCACCAAAAAAGGTAAAAATCAACCCAAACTTGAGATGAAAGCTTCTTATCAGTTTGGGGCCGCCTCAAAATTCAGAAGTCCCGAGTTCTCCGATTCCTATACCTATGGGAAAGCTCTCAATACCGCCCTCATTTCTGATGGACTGCCTGAGAAATACTCCACACTTGAGTTGGAGGCTTTTAAAAACGGAACCTATCCCGAGGCTTATGCCAACGTGGACTGGTATAACGAGGTGTATTCCGATTTTGAGTTCAACCATCAGTTTTCGTTCGATGTGAAAGGTGGAAGAGATAAGTTCGACTACTTTGCAATAATTGCCTATTCCCGGAATGAAGGCTTATTTAATTATTCTAATTTGGATGACAGGTTTAATAATCAACTGTTAGACACCCGCCTGAATCTAAGAACCAATTTTAGAGTTGATGTAACCAACACCACTGAGGTGAGGGCAAATGTACAGGCAACGCTAAAAGAGTATAATGGTCCCAACGGAGCAGGATCAGTGCTGACAGCTGCCTATAAAACCCCTAGTGCTGCCTTCCCAATAAAAACCAATAATATTTGGGGTGGAAACACCATTTATGGTGCGAACAATCCGGTAGCCCTTTTGAGCCAAAATGGTCATTATAAAACCATGATTAACTCCTTAAACCTGGATGTTAGTCTGACCCAGGATTTGGATATCCTGACAGAAGGCCTGTCGGCTACCGCTCTTTTTGCCATCGATAACAGCGGGGCGTTATATGAAAACTCGAATTTGAACTATAAATATCAGGATCTTAACCCAAGCCTTTTGTCGGATGGGACTTTGGTTACCTCTCCGGTGGTTTATGGAACCAATTCACAAACCCTGTCACATGGTTCGGGTATAAACTCTACTTATTTTAACTCCTATTTCAATACAGATATCAACTACCAACATTCGTTTGGTGAAAATAATGTAGACGCCTCCCTGATTTATAATATGCAATCGAACTCAGTGACCGGACAAAACCAGTCGCGGCTCAGACAGTCTATTGCAGCCTATACCTCGTATAATTATAGTCAAAAATACTTTGTGGATGCCGTGGTTAACTACGCCGGATCCTCCTCTATTCAGTTAGGAGACCGTTTTGATTTTTATCCGGCCGTTTCAGGTGCCTGGTTAATTTCCGATGAAGATTTCTTTCAGGCTGGTTTTATCGATCACCTGAAAATAAAAGGATCCTTTGGTTATTCTGCTTATGATGCCTCCATTCCTTATGATCTGGAAAAGGTCTATTATACCTCCGGATTAGATGGCTATGTGGCCACCGGGTCCACCGGATCTCCGGTAGAAAAATCGGGTTGGGGTGAAAGTTCTTTACCCACGAACAACCTGGAGCTTGAGAAGGTACGTAAAACTACTTTTGGTGCCGATCTTTTGATGATGCATTCCAGATTGTCACTGAGTGCGGATGCTTTTTTTAGTCGGCGTTACGATGTATTGCTGGGAACCGGCAGTACCACCTCAAGTGTTTTAGGGTTGTCCTCCAAAAGTCAAAACGACGGGGACTATAATTACAAGGGTGTAGATATGGCCCTGGGCTGGAAAGATAAAATGGGCGACTTCTCCTACGAAGTGGGAACTGTTTTTTCGTTTACCACCTCTGAAATAGTGGAGAATAATGAAGGGTATTTACCTTATGACTATTTGTCACGAAAGGGAAACAGTGTTAATCAGGCCTATGGACTGGAAGCCGATGGTTTTTTTGAGACCGAGGTAGAAATTAATAATTCTCCCGTACAATCATTTTATACGGTAAGTCCGGGCGACGTTAAATATAAAGACCAGAATGGGGATAACCTCATTGACAACAATGATGTTATAAGGATGTATGCCCCTACGGTTCCTGAATTGTATTACGGCATCAACCTAAAGCTGAAATACAAGAACGTTTCTTTGTATGCCAACTTCCAGGGCGTTGGAAATTACACCGAGAGTTTACTCAGTTCTTCCTTGTATAAACCTTTGGTAAATAACTATACCATCTCTGACACATTTCTAGAAAATGAGATTTTCTGGACGGCCAGAAACAGTTCCCAGGCGACCATGCCCCGGTTAACCACCTTATCGAATGCGAACAATTACCGCGCTAGTTCACTGTGGTACAGAAATGCTTCGTATTTTAAGCTGAGGGATTTGAGGGTGTCTTATACCTTTGAAAATACGGCACGGTTGTTACCCTTTGTAGAGATTTATGTGGCTGGCAATAACTTGTTTTCCATAGATAATATTGGTTTTGCCGATCCTGAAAGCATCTCTGATAATTATCCTTCGTTGCGGTCCTATTGGGCTGGTTTAAATGTTAAATTTTAATGACTTTTTATTATGAATAAATTGAGTAAAAAATATAACAGACTGGTCCTGGGCTGCCTTTTAGGGATGGTTCTCTCTTTTTCCGGATGTGAGTATCTGGACTTTGATGAGAGTGACAGGCTATATGATGAGGAATCCGTTTTTACGAATTTTGACTATACCACCAATATTTTAAACAACATCTACTCCTATGTTAAGCAAGATTTTGGGGTGATGGGTTCTGGTGCGATGAGAGATTGTGCCTCGGATGACGCTGAATATGCCCATCCCAATAACTCGGTACAGGATATGAATAATGGAAGTTGGTCGGCCCTAAATGTTAAAGACGATGTTTTTTCCTCTATGTACCAGGGGATAAGAGCTGCCAATAATTTTCTGGTTCACTTTAGTGATACCGCTTATTTAGATTATAAGTATCATACGGATTATCCGAAATGGGAAGATGCCCTTCAGTATTATCCTTATGAGGCAAGAGCCTTAAGAGCCTATATGTATTTTGAGTTGGCCAAGCGATATGGGGATGTTCCCCTGACAACGGATGTGTTGTTAATTGACGAGGCCAATTCAATTAGTAAAACGCCTTTTCAGAATGTGATTGACTTTATTGCCAGCGAATGCGATGACATCGTCGATCATCTGCCTTACAGCTACCTCGAAACCAAGAACACTGAAACGGGTCGGGTAACCAAAGGTTTTGTTATGGCCCTTAAATCGAGAGCCCTGCTTTATGCTGCGAGCCCCCTCCACAATGAGTCGGGGAACACCGAAAAATGGAAAAGTGCCGCAGCTGCAGCTAAAGCACTAATAGATTCGGCTCGTTTAAAAGGTTGGTACGAAAAAGAATCAGGCGCCAATGGAACCAACAATTTTAATTCCAAGGAAGTCATTTTGTTTAAGAACAATTCCAACAGTTCCGGCTTCGAATTGTATAACTTCCCCATAAGGTTCACTGCCGGGGGGACTTCCCATGCAGGTGTTTGTCCATCTCAAAATTTAGTCGATGCCTTTGAGACGGCGAATGGATATCCCGTTACTTTAGGGAGTACCGGTTGGGTCAGCAGTGATCCTGCGTTTAACGCTCAGACGCCTTATGCCAACAGGGATCCGCGGTTTTATCAAACCGTCTTATACAACGGAGCCAACTTCAAAGGGGAAACCATCGAGACCTTTGTGGGCGGTCTCGACGATGGGTCGGTTACTGATGGAGGAAGTGCTACCGGTTATTTTCTGAAAAAATATATTTTTGAAGAGGTGAATTTTACGCCGGGTGCCCTGGTCTCAAAACCGCATTATTGGGTGATTTTCAGGTATGGTGAGATCCTTCTTAATTACGCTGAAGCGATGATGGGGGCTTTTAACGATCCCACTTATACCGATGCCACCTATACCATTTCCGCACTGGAAGCCCTTAACGAGGTGAGAACAGCAGTGCCTATGCCGGCCATCACAGAAACCAACCCGGTTGCTTTTTTGACTCTTTTACGAAACGAAAGGCGTGTTGAACTGGCTTTTGAGGATCATAGATTCTGGGATGTAAGGCGATGGGAACTGGGTTCTTCAACCCAAAAAGAGTTATACGGCGTCCAAATTGTTGAGAATGCTGGTGATTATACTTATATTAAATTTAAGTATGAGTCGCGTGTTTGGAACGAGAAGATGAATTTGTATCCCATTCAACAGCAAGAGTTGTATAAGAATCCTAATTTGCAACCACAAAACTTAGGCTGGTAATGATTACTAAAAAATATATGGAGATGAAGAATATCTTGAAAAAAATAGTATTTCCTGTAATTTCTATGGGAATCTTATTCTCGTGTGCAGATAGATACGAGATAGATTCTCAGACAGGGAAATTTGAGAAAAGTCTGACTGTGGTGTCCGATTCAGTTTATTATTTTGAAGCCACCAGTCCGCGTGAGGTTGTGATGAGTTTAAATTCATCCTCGGCCTGGGAATGCATTAGCTCAGAAGATTGGTGCTCGGTAGATCCCGCTTCCAGCGATATGAGTTCTCTGATAGAAGACATTACCCTTACTATTGAGGAGAATACGGAAAGTTTTACTGAACGAACCGCCACCTTAACCTTCTCTGCCCAAGGCATTGGGGTGGAAAAAAAGGTCGAAATAGTTCAATATGGATTGTCTCGTCTGGAGGTTGGTGAAATTGAAGTTATCGCAGAAGGGGGAGAGACCAAAACCTTTTCGGTTCTTTCTAACCGGGATTATACCATCACCACTTCAGCCGATTGGTTAAATATCAGTCCCATGAATGGGACCCCTTCTGATCAGGAACAAACGATAAGTGTTACGGCCTCAAGTAATGCCGGACAAGAGAAACGGTCGGCCGTAGTTCTGATTAAAACCAATGATCAACAAAAAGAGTTGGTGGTAAATCAGGCGGGCATTGGCTTTGAGATCGATGGTGAAAAAACACGTTATGTTTCCCAAACCGGATCATCCCTTGAGGTTAACCTGGTGACTACCTCCAGTTGGAGTGTGGTTATTCCCCAGTCAAACGATTGGATTTCAGCCAACGTTAACAGTGGCGACGGAGACGGAACCGTTACCTTTACCGTGGGTGAAAATCCCGGCCTCTACCAAAGAAAGTCGTATGTTTATTTTGAAACACCTTTAGCCTCCCTAAAGGATTCCATCTTAATTGTACAAAAAGCGGATCCTATTCCTTTCACGGCTGAGTATTTCGTTGGCGTTCCTGCCAATAGCGTTACCTTTAACGACGATGGTTCTGCAACTCTTTATGCCGCTCCGGGTTCGGGAAGTAAAGTGTTGAAATCCACTATTTCTGATTTTAGTTACGGGAAATACACCGTTTATTTCTCAGATATCGTGATTGCCTATACTTCCGGTACCATGTTGATGAGTATAACGGCTCAGGACAAAACCTATGGGGGGATTTCATGGGGTGCATTTGCCAAAGAAACCTACACCGATAGCTGGGCCTCCGAATACTGGATTTCAGATGCCTTTGGCAGCAAAATACGTCAACGTTTCGATAATGATGTGTTAAGAGAGGATATTGAAAAATTCATCATTGATGTTCGGAAATCTGAAACCGAAGGAAAAGTAGATATCGATTTTTATATTAATGATATCCTCCTGAAAAGTGAACAGGGCAACGATGGCTTTGCCAGTGGCGACCCGATGATCTTATCGTTCTGGATTTATAACTACTACGATAAGGCGAATCCTGCTGTCTTTGAGCCTATTTCTCTTATTTATGAACCCTACTAGGGTAGAATCTTTCAACTGAATGTTATATTTTAAATGAGTAACACAATGAAAATAAATAATATAAAACTAAGAGATTGGCGTTTTCTCCTTCTTGGGTTGAGTATTCTTCTGTTTACCTACTGCGACAAAGAGGTTGAGGTATTTAACCCAGAGGACTTAAAAATAAATACTTCTTTCCCGGACCTTAGATTTGCCAATATTGCCGATGCATACAGTTATCCGGCTAGCCAGGCTATTGCTGATTCTTTCGATGTTAAGTCGCTCTATCACAAATGGGAGATCATCGGAACGGCCAAAAGTCCCTGGTACCAAATAACCCCAAGTTCGGGAGAGGCCGCCACCTTGTACCGTGTTGGAATCGTTCCTGATGACAATACCGTGCTGGACGACCGGGTTGATACCTTAACTTTGATTAGTGAAGGGTGGGAAGGGAAAACCTTCGTTATATTCCAAAAAGGAACCGCTTATTTAAGTGCATCAGCCGCCAATCCCACTCTGGCCGAGTATGTGGGCGATCACATCTCCATCGATGTGAGTTCAAACCAGGATTGGAGTGCCGTGGTGGAAGAGGGTATCGATTGGATGGCTATCGATGGCAGTTCTTCTGGTAATGGTGATGGTACCATTTCATTAGTGAGTTTAAAAGACAATGGTTCCCTGCGTAAATCAGGACAGGTTTTTGTTTATGACAGAAACGACCTCATTGCCGACACCGTTACCATCTATCAGCAGGGTTTATATTTGGAGGTTGTAAATGCACCCGGACAGATTGCCATCGCTGGTGGGAACCTGGAAGTAGGGCTAAATGCAAACACCGATTGGAATCTAACCATTCCCGAAAGTGCGCAAAGCTGGTTGTCGGTCGACAAAACTTCCGGCAATGGGGATGAAACCCTAACCTTTACGGTTCAACCCAATATTGGTCTTTCCCGTTCGGTTTATGTGAAGCTTGAGAGTGATCCTCCACTGGTGATGGATTCTATTCTCTTCGATCAGCAGGGTGAGATTCCGTTTACCGAAGAATTCTGGCATGCTAATGCAAGTGTGACATTTAACTCGGATGGTTCTGCAACGCTTTATGCTGCTCCCAAAACGGGAAGTAAGTATATGAAGTCTAAATTAGAGGACTTTAGTTATGGCAAATACACGGTTACTTTTGAAAATATCCAAATAGCCCAGTCCTCCAGTACCATGTTGATGTGTATCACAACGGCTGATAAGTTTAACGGAGGGATCTCCTGGGGGGCTATTGCTAAGACCTCTTATTCCGATGGATGGGCTTCAGAATACTGGATTTCGGATTCGTTTGGTAGCAAGATGCGTCAACGTGTGGACAATGATATCTTACGGGCAGACATAAAAAAATACGTTATTGATGTCCGCAAATCAGAGACCCCGGGTATGGTAAATATTGATTACTATATTAACGATCAACTGTTGGTAAGTGAAGAGGGACTTGACGGTTTTGCCAAAGGAGATCCCATGGTTCTGTCTTTCTGGATTTACAATTATTATGAGAAGGAGGTAGCTGCCATATTCCAGCCAAAATCTCTTGTGTACGAACCCTATAAATACTAAGAGATAGAAATTTAAAAGAAACTGTTTAAGCTTTTTTCTTTAAGCTTCCCTTTTTACGGATTTTGGCCGGAAAAGCCGAAGGTTAAAAAGAGGCTCAGGGATAGAGTTTAAACAGTTTCTTAAATTTAAGTGAATGAACATTAATATCTCAAATACCAGTTATATGCCCCAATTAAAAAGTATGGTTAATTTACTGTTAGTTTGCCTGTTGGTGTGGAATACTTCCTGTAAGGAAAGTGTTAATAATAATTTTGAAGATGAGCTGGGTTATCCCGTTAACGTGCAGGCTTCCTTTGATGAGGATACAGAAAGTGCGCACTTAACATGGGATCGGGTAGTAGAAGCAGTGGGCTATTCCATATGGTATTCTTATTCCGAAACCGGGGCTTATACCTTATTGGCCGATGTTACAAACAATGAATATACCGACACCTCCATAGAGAGGAATTCAAAAAAATACTATAAAATTAAAGCCTACAACAGTATCGAGGAGAGCATTTTTAGTGTGTCTGTCTCGGTCACCAATACCTTGTCGTTCGAGGAAGATCTTACCCCAAGAGGCATGTGGATGTGGGATAAAACCGACGGGCTGGACGATACCAAAAGATCAGCCTTGCTGGCTTTCTGTCTGGAAAAAGACATTAAAATCCTTTATTTCAGCACCGGACGTAACGATTATTTGTCTGATGCGGACTTAGTGCTGAGCACCAGGACTTTTATTCGGGATGCTCATAATAACCATATTAAGGTGCATGGGTTAACGGGTAGTCCGGACTGGATCCTTCCAGAAAAACAAAATGTTTATCTGGATGCCGTCAGAAGTCTCGTGGCCTATAATAATTTAGTTGAAGAAGATGAACGTTTTGACGGTTATCAGGCCGATATTGAGCCCTATAAATATTATGGCAGCGATTTACCGACCGCCGAACGTGTCAAGAACCTTACTTATTTTGTCGATGTAAATAAACAGGCTGCCGATATTTTTAAGTCAGAACTCGACCATCCGGATGACTTTCAATATGGAATGGCCATCAGTGCCTGGATGGAAAATCAGGGTGAAGAATTAAAATTAGATTATCAGGGGAAGAATCAAAATGCCCTTTATCACCTGGCCGAAATCGTAGACTACTTTGCCATTATGAGCTATCGGGATATTGCTTCCACCATAATTGAGATCTCAAATGTTGAGGTTTCCCTAATGGAAAGTCTGGGCAAGAAGGCGTGGGTAGGGTTGGAAACCATGGATACCGAAAGCGTGGGCGCCGGAGGCGGTTTCATCAATTTCTACGAGGAAGGAAATGAATATATGGAAGGAGAAATTACCAAAGTAGCGGACTATTACAAAAATAATAGTGGGTTTGGGGGCATGGCCATCCATCATTATAAGACCTATGTCGAATTAAAGGATTAAGAAGCTTACCGGATGATTTGGCGTCGTTAGGGCATCCTGTCCGTGGCTTGGGTGTTGATTTCCTTTGCCGCCTTTCCTAAAGAAGCCTTTGCCCCGGTGGTGGGGTTAAGAATGGACTGTTATGGTTTCTCATTTGATGCCTCTTTGTTGCAATCGGAGGATGAATAGGGAGCTGTTTTTTTGGGGGGGGATGTTTTTCTTTTTTGAGAATCCCTTTTAAGTTAGTCAGGCCGAAAAGCCTTACGCACAAAAAGGTATCGAAGGGAGAAATTTTAACAGTTCCTTCAATATTGGTGAATAATAATTAATGTTACAGATACCCATTATATGGCATCATTAAAAAGTTTGATTAAACTGCTGTTAATCTCCCTGTTTGTATGGAACTGCTCATGCAACAAGGAAAATACCAACAGTAATTATTTTGAGAATGAAATCGATTACCCGGGTAACGTGGAGATTTCCTTTAGTGCGGAAACAGAAAGTGCCCGCTTAACCTGGGATCGGGTTGTTGAAGCAGAGGGATATTCCATTTGGTATTCATATTCCGAAACGTCAGCGTATACTTTTTTGGCAGATGTTACAACCAATGAATATACCGATAAATCAATTGAGCGGAACGCGCAAAAATTTTACAAAATTAAATCGTACAATAGTTACGCGTCGAGCATTTTTAGTGTCCCGGTATCAGTAATAAATCCATTGTCCGATGAGGAAGATCCTGCGCAAGGCGTCCGTTATGACTTTGTGACCTTTAAGGATTGGAGTTATATGCATCAGGATACGGCCACCATTGAACAGTATAGAATAGCCCAGGGTAATCTGTTTCTGTCCACCCGTGCCGGGACCTACGACCGCACAAAAGCCAATCTTATTGCCACAAAGATGGGCGCAGGAAAAAGTTCATGTCGTTTATATATTCCAACGATGTATGCCAACGACCAAACGAGTATTGCCTCCTTTCTTTACAGTGATGATCAGCACGAGATTGATTTCGAAATTGGATATGGGAAAGCTCAAACGCGGATTCAAAAGAGTGCTCAGTCCGATGAAGTTTTATGCTACATGACTTCTCAGGGATTTCCTTTTCACAGCGAAATTGTGACCCTGAAGATGAATAAGTGGTATGTAATTGATATCGATCTTTCGCTGAAAAATGGCAGTTATTTTGTGCAATGGATCGTTGACGGGGAGGTGAAATCTACCCTGCAACAATCTTTTGGGAGTGAGGTGCAATTTAGACCCATTTTAAGTCTCGAGAACCTTAAATTTTTAGGGGATCATATTTCAGGACATGATTATGAAGTGGAGTTTGACTGGCTGGAAATTATGCACTATCAGTAGTTGTTTTAATAAATATTTAAATAAAACACAGGAAATGGATTATCGAGATATGAAGAAGGGGACAGGATTAATTTGGGTCTGTTTAATACTCATCCTGATGGGTGGTTGTGAGGATGATTCAGTTTTTCCCAATTTAGAAATAGGTGAAACAACCGATTATTTTGTTTCTTCATTAGATACCTCTTTAGTACATTCGGAGGATGCATATGGAGCGATCTTCCTGGAGGATGTTTCGTTTTCCATAAACACCAAACAGTACGAGGCATTAAAGGAGATTTCCTTTAGGGTTTTACCCAAAGGTGAAAGTTCTTTGGTGGATACATTTACGGTTTCTTATTCAAAGCCTTATATCGAAAGTAAGTGTTACTTCGATTCCACTTCAATGCAAATTACGTTTCCGGTTTTTGGACTGTTCGACGCTTATCTTAATACCATTTTAATCACCAGCAGGTTTTCCAATGGGCAGAACTGGGAGAGCACCCTTAAAATAGAGACTAAACTCTATCCGAATTCGGAAGAAAATAATATGACAATGGTTTCCCCCACAACGGATATCGGGGTTAGTTATTTCTTGATGGAAACCGATTACGGGGCCATGATCATGGATATAGAAGGGAATATTCGATGGGTAGCAGAAGAGTTTCTGGCTGAAACAAATCCTGCATACGTATTCCTGGAAAATAATTTCTATTGTAAAACACAAAACACTCCCTTTAACTACCTGACAAAGCTGGGCTTTGACGGTAACCGGGATTCGATTGCTGTTGAATGTGGAGATTACCCGGGTGCAGCCTTTCACCATGAAATAAACCTGAGTGATAAGGGTATTTTACTGGAATTAAATATTAAAAACGGAAAGTCGTTCGAAAAGAGGAATAGCGTTTTAATTGAAGTGGATAAAGAAGGGAAACTGCTTCAAACCTGGGATATGGATGAGATTATTGGAAAGTGTTTGGCAGAATCAGGGTTGCCGGTCGATACTTTTATTCGTAATGCCTATAATAGTGCTAATGCCATTGATTGGTTTCATATGAATTCGCAGGTGTACGATGCAAGTGATAATACGGTTTTTATTTCGAGCAGGGAGAATTTTGTGATCAAGGTGGGGTATAGTGATAAAGAAATAAAATGGATACTTGGCGATTCTACGAAATACTGGCATTCACTTGATACTTTGCGTCACTATGCACTTCACTTAACAGAGGGGAATATTAATATTGGACAACATTCCCTTTCTATTTTGGATAACGGGGAGTTATTGATGTTTAATAATGGGGAAGACTCATATGTCTCATTTTTCCCAAAGGATAAGCTGGGTTTGACTTACCCCAACTCAATGATCTCAAGCTATATGATCTCCGGGCAAACAGGAACGGCAAAAGAGGTTTTTAACCTTGATTTACCTTATTATTCTCCCAACAGAGGATGTGTTCAAAAATATGGAGAGGCTTATATTGTTACATCATTGCCTGTCCAACCCGAATATAGTAGTGTTATCGATCTCTTCGACAAGGAGGGGAACCTGCTGTTGAAAGTGACGAATTATAATTATTTCTGTGTTAGAACGTATGGTTTTTCAAATATGTTGGTGTTTTAAGCATTTGATTTGTTGCCTGTAATCTGCCATGTTTTTGAAGTTTCGAATATTTCTTTTTCTCCGGTTGGCGTCTGACTGTGGTGAAGGGATAAATGGTTTTGAAAACGACATATGTGTAGAGATGGGATTTTGCCACGGCCAAACCGGGGTTGTTTGAAGAGAATAGTTTGAAAATTTAAAAAACTTATAGATGATGAGATTTCAGGTAGTTTTGTTGATTATTATTGCCCTGGTGTTTTTTCAGGGCTGTAAGCCTGAGAAGGCGGATCCCATAAAGATTATTCCCCAACCCACCGAGGTGGTTCCCGGAACCGGATTCTTCGAAGTTAATTCTGCAACCAATGTATATACAGGTTTTTCTGAGCTGTCGGTGTTGAATGAAACGTTTCAGGAGGAGATAAAAAATGAAACCGGCATCGAAATCGGGATCTCAAAAATCCCCTTAAACAGAAACGGAATTGAACTGATCTTAGAGGATTCGATTGCCTCAGAAGCTTATGTGTTAGAGGTAAATCCAGAGCAAATAATTATTAAGGCAGGGAGTCCTGCCGGGGCTTTTTACGCCCTTCAAACCCTCAAACAACTTATTCCCGTTGAATTTGCCGGGAGTGATAAACCTAAGAATTGTAACTGCAAAATACCTACGGTTCGAATCGCCGATCAGCCGACTTTTGCCTGGCGGGGTTATATGTTGGATGTTTCGCGCCATTTTTTTGGGAAAGAAAAAATTAAGGAGGTATTGGATTTTATGGCCATGCTAAAACTTAACCGTTTTCACTGGCACCTGGCCGATGATCAGGGCTGGCGGGTTGAAATAAAGAAATATCCGAAACTCACCTCTGTGGGGGCCTGGCGAGTGGATTATGTAAATTATGATGAAACCGTCAGCAATTGGTGGGGGAGGCCCGTGCAGAAAGAGGGCGAAAAAGCCACCTACGGAGGATTCTATACTCAGGAAGATATAAAAGAGTTGGTCGCCTATGCCAAAGAACGGTATATCGAAATCCTTCCCGAGATTGACGTCCCGGGACACTCCATGGAAATACTGGCTTCTTATCCCGAAGTGTCCTGCGATGGCCAACCACGTTATAAGGTGGCCACCGGTGGCGTTTCCAGGGACAATGCCTTGTGTCCGTCCAATGAATTTACCTATACCTTTCTGGAAGGGGTGTTGGACGAAGTCATGGATCTGTTTCCTTTCGAATATATCCACATAGGAGGCGACGAATGCAACAAAGAGGGATGGAAGAATCACCAGGCTTGTCAGCTCTTCATGAAAAAAAATGGGTTGAAGGATGAGCATGAATTGCAGAGCTATTTTATTAAACGGGTGGAAAAAATAGTGAACAACCGGGGTAAAAACCTGATTGGCTGGGATGAGATCCTGGAGGGAGGATTGGCCCCCAATGCCACGGTGATGTCATGGAGGGGCCAACGAGGGGGCATTGCCGCCGCAAAATCGGGGCACCGGGTCATTATGTCGCCCAGTTATGCCAACTATCTGGATCTGAAGCAGGGCCAATCCGACTTTGAACCTAATCTGGGTTATTCGCTGGCCTTACTATCAACCTGTTACAACTATTCGGTTATTCCCAAAGAACTCACCGGGGAGGAGGCCAAATTCATCATGGGTACCCAGGGGAACTTGTGGACCGAATCGATTTCGGATTGGGGAAAACTCACCTATATGACCTTTCCCCGCTTGTTTGCCGTGGCTGAAAATGGCTGGACGCCCGAATATTTGCAGGATTTTGACGATTTTGTGGAGCGACTTAGACCCCATCTGGCCCGGATGAAAGCCAAAAAGGTGCGCTATGCCAAGAGTGTGTACAATGTTTGGGTGCATCAGAAAGGGGTGGATAACACCATCGAAATTACCCTGGATTCTGAACTCTCCAATCCGGACATCAGATATACCTTAGATGGGTCCACGCCAAAGGCCAACAGTTCAAAATACACGGCTCCTTTTGTTTTGACGTCGAGTCACACAATAAAGGCCGCTATATTCAAAGACGGGAAGATGTCCGGGGACGTTTCAAGTGTGTGGTATCCTATACATAAAGCCGCAGGAGCCCGGGTAATCTATCACATGCCTTTTTCCCCAAAAGATTCTGCAGGGGGGCAGTATGCCCTTACCGACCTTAACTATGGACAACTGGATGTACAGGGCGACCACAACTGGCAGGGCTTTGAGAATGACCTGGATGTGGAGATCGTGTTTGATCAACCCATCGACATTCAAACCGTACGAATTATCTCCCTGAAAAAGACTATTCGTGGGACCTATCCCCCCACACAAATTGAGCTCTTCGGCTCAAAAGATGGGGTCGAATTTACCAAAATTGGGGATTCCGGGTTTCTGGAAACCAGCCAGGTGCAAGGGCGTAACCGAATCTCTTCCGATTTGGCTTGTGAAGCTACTGGCATTAGAAACCTGCGGGTTAAGGCCAAGAAAGTCGATCCAATTCCCGAGGGACACCATCAGGCCGGGAAAAAGGGTTACCTGAAAATTGATGAGATCATCGTTTTATAGAAACTCGTTTGCCCCGCTAAGATTTTTATTACAATAAAAATCCCGTTTTGAATACAAGGCAAGGATTAAGGTTTCAATACCCGTATGGACGTACATAGCCTTAAGCGCTCTCCTTTTTGCCGGAAACAAAGATTTTTGGATTGGGCCACGAGAGAGCTTTTACAGTAAAGAAGGAAATAACATCGGTGAGTTCTATTTTTTTGCTCACTGGGTTTTATCCAATACGAATGAATGAACCCGGGGGCTAAAAGTCGTCGTTACCCCTGCATTCAAGACTCTCATTAGTTAATAGAACCATAGACCAGAAGAGATAAAAAGAATGGATCCCGTATATTTAACGGGATCCATTCATGCGCCTATGTTTGATCCTTATTTGTGGCGTTCTCTGATCTCCACGCGGCGTATTTTACCGCTGATGGTTTTAGGTAATTCAGTAACAAACTCAATAATTCTTGGGTATTTATAAGGAGCTGTCACCGACTTAACATGTTCCTGAATTTGCTTCACCAACGCCTCATCTCCAGGTTGGTATTGGGGCGCCAACACGATGGTGGCTTTTACCACCTGTCCGCGAATCTCGTCGGGGGCTGCCGTGATGGCGCATTCCACCACGGCGGGATGAGTCATCAGGGCATTTTCCACTTCAAAGGGTCCAATGCGGTAACCCGAACTTTTTATCACATCATCTAACCGGCCCACAAACCAATAATAGCCATCTTCGTCGCGCCAGGCCAGGTCGCCGGTATGGTAATTGCCCCCATAATGACAGGAGGCGGTTTTCTCCTCATCACGATAATAGCCCATGAATAATCCTGCAGGCATTTTCTCGGCGGTATGTATAGTGATTTCGCCCACTTCTCCATCTTCACAGGGGCGGCCTTCGCTGTTGACAAGCCGGATATCATAAACGGGTGATGGAACGCCTGTGGATCCTGGTTTGGGTTCCATCCAGGGGAAGGTGGCAATTTGCACCGTCGTTTCGGTCTGTCCGAAAGCTTCCCGGAGTTTCAGGCCGGTCTGTTTGTAAAAGGTGTCGTAGATAACCGGATTAAGTGGCTCACCCGCTACCGAAGCCGACTTAAGCGCCGAAAGATCGTGTTTGGAGAAATCCTCACGGATCAAAAAACGGTAGATGGTAGGAGGGGCACAGAAGCTGGTTACTCCATAGGTGCTAAGTTTCTCTAAAAGATCGGCGGGTGTAAACTTTTCAAAATCGTAGACAAATACGGCCGATCCACAGAGCCATTGTCCATAAAGCTTGCCCCAGACCGATTTGGCCCATCCGGTATCTGCTACCGTAAGGTGGAGCCCGTTATCTTCCACATTCTGCCAAAATTTTGCCGTTACAATATGGCTTAAGGGGTAGGCAAAATTGTGGGCAACCATCTTGGGTTCGGCAGTGGTGCCCGAGGTGAAGTACAGCAACGAAATGTCTGAGTTTGTCTGTGCCGCCTCTCCCTGTGGACGGATGAAAGGCACTGCCTTCTCTATCCCTTTATGAAAGGATAACCAGCCTTCTGGTGTGGCATCTCCCACTGAGACAAGCTTCTCTACGGTTGGAGATTCAGCCAAAGCATCGTTAACGCTGTTTACCAATTCCGGCTCAGAAACCGCCAAAATCATCTTGATCCCGGCAGCATTGTTCCGGTAGCTGATATCTTTATGCGTTAACAAATGGGTTGCGGGAACGCCAACGGCCCCAATCTTGTGCAGAGCCAGAATCGAAAACCAGAACTCATATCTTCTTTTTAATATCAACATCACCTTATCTCCCCGGTGAATACCTAACGATTGAAAATAGGAAGCGGTTTCATCACTGGCTTTCTTCAAATCGGCAAAGGTGAAATTATGCGTTTCTCCCTGATCGTTCACCCAGCAAATAGCCCTTTTAGATGGGGCCGTGCGGGCATATTCATCCACCACATCGTAGGCAAAATTAAAATGATCGGGAACAATTAATTCGAAGTTCTGTTGAAAATCTTCAAGTGATGTAAATTCAGACTGTCTTAAATATTTTTTAAACATGCAATATTGATTTTATAAAATAATGGCCAGAAAATGGGCAGGTTGGTTATCCATTGCAACCATGCCGTGGCTCAACTCGGAATTAAAATAGATGGAGTCGCCTTCCTCCAAAATCATCTCTTTGGTGCCGATAAAAAATTTCATCTTCCCCGAAAGCATATAGTTAAACTCCTGTCCGGGATGCGAATTAAAGGAGACTTCCGCATTTTCTTTGGGTTCGACCTTCACCAGAAACGGTTCGCACTTCCGGTTTTGAAAATTACCGGCCAGCGCCTGATAGGCATAAGCCTTTTGTCGATTCACGCTGTGCCCCCTGTCTTTGCGGGTCAGGGTGTAAGAACGCATCAGTGGCTCTTCGCCCGATAAAAGGGCGTTCAGGTCAAATTTATAGTGTTGAGCCATGCTGAAGAGAATGCTTACCGGGATATCCTCTTTTCCACTTTCAAATTTTAAATATTGCTCCTTGGTCACTGCACAGATTTTGGCAGCCTCTTCGGGTGTGATTTCTAAAACCTCACGCATCCCGTATAGACGATCGGCAATTTGTTTTATTTGTTCTTCCATTTATATTATGTTTTTAATCCTGTTTGGCAGGAGTTCGAAAAGTATCTTATTCAACTTTTAAATCAGGCCGATTTGTAAGGCAATATCCCGACTGTAAGGATGCCTCGGGGACAACGGGGGCCCGTAGTGGTCGAAAATCCCTTTTGTATGAGGTCCCTGATCATGCCTGGCTTATCCGGGAAAAATGACCTGTAAAAGTACTGTTTTATTTTTTGATGGATACCCAAAAACGGTGGTCTTTATTAGGGTTGAGAATTCTATTCCTTAGAGTATTTACAAAAGTGACTGAATTTTAAGGACTAATAAAATGAGGTTACAAGATCTCCACCTCACTCACGCCATTGCTCTTTTTCAACACCCTTATCTGGGCCGGGATGCGTTCCTTCAGGCTGTCGACGTGCGATATGATGCCAATCATCTTGCCCTGGGCCTGGAGGGTCTCCAGTGTGGAGATCACCGTTTCCAGGGTATGGGTGTCGAGAGAACCGAAGCCCTCGTCGATAAAGAGGGAGTCGATGCTCACATTATGGCTCGATAGGTCGGACAAGCCCAGGGCAAGGGCCAGGGATATGATGAATTTCTCTCCACCACTGGAAGTATCTACATAACGTGCCTCATCGGTCTGGTAATGATCGATCAGTTTAAAGTTGAGTTCCTCGCTTAGTTTGTAGGTGGCATCCATTCTTAATGAATACCGTTTGTTGAGTTTGTAAAGATGCACGTTGGCCAGCTGAATGAGATTAAATAGGGTGAGCCGTTGCACGTATGTGTTAAAGGCATGCTTTGAACCTCCTATTAAGGTCATGAGGTCGGTCCATTTTTTTAGAACCATTTCCTGCCTGGCGATCTCCTCCGTCACGCTCCGATTTCGCTCCCTTATTTTATTGTCCAGTTCAAATTTCTGCCTGATTTCCCCGGTTCGTTCCAAAAATTTATTTCGTTCTTTCTCGGTCAGTTCTTGCTGTTTCATCACCTCTTCGGCTGTTAACTCAAAGTCTTTCAGCCTGGATTGTCGTGCCAAATCTTGTTTTAACCTTTCATCAAGTGCTTTTAGTCTTTCGTTTCGGGCCTTCAGTTCCTCTTCAATTTTCACCAGTCTGTTTTTATCCTCCTGGCTGAGAATGGCTTTTTCCAGGTCTGTGCGCGATTCAAAGTCACTGGCTTCGATAGCAACATTCAAGGTCTCCAAACGTTGGGCCAATGCAGTTTCAGCAGCAGTAAGTTCCTCCTGCAGATTTGCGCTCTCCTTGGTTTGACTGACCCTTTGGGTGTTCAAATCCTGAAGAACCGCTATGGCTTTGTCGAGGGCTGCTTTTGCCTGATCTTTTTCCTTTAGCAGCTGCACCCGCTTGGCGGCGACGGAGATTTCGGCCGGGATGATGAGGGCTCGTGCCGCTTTCGAGGCTTGTAGTTGTTGGTCTACCTCCGCCAGGTCCTTCTCCAGCTTCATCCGGGTATGGACTTTCTCTTTAAGCTGATCCCGGTTGTTGGTCAGTTCAATTTCCCGCTGTGCCATCAGGGTTTTTAGCTCATTTAGTTGCTGGCTCCGGGTTTGCCAGGTCTCGATTTCCTTCTCAATGGTATTCAGGAAAGCAGCACTCTCCTCATTTTCTGGCAGCACCAGGTCCTGTTTTCCCAGGCGCTCTCTTAGTTCATCTTCCAATGCGTTGGTTTCTTCCCGAAGCTTTGTTAAATCGTTCTGTGTTTGGTTTAAATTTTCTTTCAGATTCCCCAGTTTCTCGGTGAGGATGGCTTGCCGGGTTTTTAACTCATTCACCACCCGGGTTTGATTTTTTAAAGCCTCCTCCTGTTGATCTTTTATCTTTTGCTGGTTCTGTCTCGCCGTTATGTCTCCGGATAAGGCTTCCTCTTTTTTTCCCAGTTCCACCACCTGTTGTCCAATGGCCTCTGTTTCTTCTATTTTGAGTGTCAGCTTCAAGGTAGCAAAGGTCTCTGATGCTTTTCTCAACTGCTCGGTCAACGTTTTTTGTTGGGTTGTATTGGTCTCTATTTTCACCTTGATCTGAGCCAAACCCAGGTTTGTTAGCTGTTCCTCGTTTACAACCTGTTCCAGTGCTTTTTTTCGCTCTTGAAGCCGGGCTTGAGTTTCCGAAAGGGTTATGGCTTCGTAATGAGTCACATAGGGATGCTCCGATGAGCCGCATAAGGGGCAGGGGGTTCCCTCCTCTAATTTTTTTCGTTCTTCATCGAAACTCAGAATTCGGGTTTCCAGATCCAGAATTTTTTCAGCATCCTTCACGGCGGTGGTGGTTTCCGTTTTTTTTGCCTGCAACCACTGAATTTGCTTAAGCAATCGCTGTTGCTCATCCTTTAGTTGTTTGGCTTCTGTCTCTGAATTTTGCTGACTGCTGGCAAGTTCTTTGGTTTGCCTGGAAAGTCTTTCCCCTTCTTTCCAATTTGCTTTTTCCCGTTCGAGTTGTTCACGCTGGAGCAAAAGTTTTTCAAGGGTGTTTTGGGTTATTTTTTGGGTGGTCTGGTTCAGGGCTTCCTTTGCTTCATTAAGCTTGGTCTGTTCCTGCTCCACCAGTGTGTTGGTTTTCGCCAGGTTGGCTTGGGTGTCGGTCAGGGTTTTTTTCTTGATTTCCAGTTCCTTTAGGTCGGTTGTCAGCCTGACCCAATTTTTTTGGCGGGTAGTAAGAAGGTGGCGCCAGTCCCCAATTTCCCTGCCCCATTCCAACCTGTTTTGGTGCTTAACCAGGAAGGTCTCTATTTGGTTGAGTTGTTCTGACTGCTCCGTTTGGGTTTTCTTTTTGGCCGTATAAAGTTCTTCCAGTTGAGCAATCTGTTTTTGGCAATCCTCCAGGGATTGTTGAGTCTGTTTTTTGGTTCCCTGACCATGTTCAATGGTCGAATCGTATTGGGTAACCCTGTCCAGTTTAGGCAACCAGGCATTAAATTCAGCTTCTGCCTGCTGATTTTTCCTTTTACATTCGGCCTCCCGTTGTTGAGCTTCTGTTAAGCTCAAAGCCAGTTTTTTTAAAGATTCCTCCAGCATCTGAAGGCGTTTTTGTTTACCCGTTCTATCCTGCTCAATTCGTTTTATTTCCTCAAGCAGGTCTTTGAAAGGTTCTGCCTTTTGGTGCCATCTTAAAGCCTCAATGCTCTCCCGGTTATTTTGCCTGTCTGCCTCCAGAAGGGCTATGTTATCTTTTAAGAGGGCCTGCTCTTTATTAAGTTCGGCTTCCTTCCTGTGCCAGGTTAAGATGGCTTCCAGTTGCTTCAACTTTCCTGAGAGAGCTTCCATATCCTTTTTCAGAATGGATTGTTCGATCTTAAGTTCCTGACGCACCTCGTCGGTGAGCAAATCGTCGGCGTTTATTCTGGCTTTTATTTCATCCAGTCTTTTTTTCTCTTCGGTGATCTTATTTCCAATGACATCCCCGATCTTTTTATATATCTCCTCTCCGGTGATTTGCTCGAGGAGCCTGCCTTTTTCCGGTGAACTGGCTGACAGAAAAGCGGCGAACTCGCCCTGGGCCAACATGGCCGATCGCAGGAATTGCTGATAATTGAGTTGGGTGAGCCGTTCCACTTCGGTTTTGACCTCCGTTTTTTTCTCCGCCACAATCTTTCCGGTAGTTAAGTCTTTTAGTCTAACCTCCTCTTTTGGGTTAGTGAGAAGCTTTCCGGTTTTGGAGGTTAGTCGCATGTTCCATTGGGCCTCGTAACGCTTTCCCTGATTCTCGAAACTTACTCTGGCCATGGCCTCCCGGGCTCCATAGCTTACCACGTCCTGAAGGTTGGCCTTAACCGTTGGGTTGTTAAACCGGGGCACATTGTGATACATGGCAATGGTGATGGCATCTAAAAGGGTGGTTTTGCCTGCGCCGGTGGAACCCGTTATGGCATACAATCCCACATCCCTGAACCGATCACTCTCAAAATCGATCACGATAGGGTTCTTGGATTTCAGGGAATTGATGTTTTGTAATTCTATTTTTAAGATCTTCATTTTATGCTGTTTGCGGAAAAAAGCGGTCGTTGTGTGTTGAGTCCGGTAAAGGGTGGCAAAGCCATTCGACGTTAATGGTTTTTGGCCATTTGTAAGGCTTCGTTAAAGGCATCTAAGATCTCCTCGTGGTTCTTGAGATCAAAATTCTGCTCCTGGCATTTCAGTTTAAACACCTCTATGGGTTCTAACTCATGGATTTTTTTCGAATGTTCTACGAGTGCTTCGAGCCCTTCTGGATTTCGTTGATGCTTGAGGCTTATTTTTAAAACCTGAAGGTTAAGCTCTTCGGCGGCTTTATTTATCTCCTGACTCTCAATTTTGGTGTTTTCCGTATTGTCGATTATCACCTCTACCCAGGGGGTTAAGGCGTGGGGGAGCTGATCGATGTTTTTTAAATGCAGGAGGCACTCCTGAACCGTTCCGGTTACCCTCAGTACTTCTCTGAATTTGGGTACCACCATGTTTTGGATGGTCAGGGGATCGTTTTCATGGGTTTGGATCAGGACCACATTTTTGTCGTACCCAATTTCGCTAAAGCTCAGAATATTGGGGGATCCGGAATAACGAATATGAGTGGTCCCGCCAACTTTTTGCGGGCGATGCAGATGCCCCAGAGCGATGTAATCGAAGATGTCGGGAAAGTCGGAGGCTCCTATGTCGCCCAGATTTCCTACGTAAATGCTTTGTTCGCTCTCTGAGGTTGAACCTCCCAGGGCAAACAAATGTCCCATGCCTATAACCGGTGTGGAGGCGGTTTTTAAGGCCTTGCAATAGCTGCCTACTTCCGTGTAATGGCTAACCAAAGCCTGTTTGTAGCGGTCACCCAATTGATCGAACGATTCTCCTGCCACGGCTCGTCGGATGTCCTGATCTCTCAGATAGGGCACAGCCGCTATGATAACCTGCTCATCGTTAGCCGAGAGTTGAAAAACCTCTTCTTCCGGATTTTCGGTAACCTTTCCAACCACATGCACCGATAGTGCCGAAAGCAACTCTTTAGGCGCATTAATCGTGCCTGGAGCATCGTGGTTGCCTCCGGTAATCACCACATGCTTGCAGGGGCTTTGGGTGAGCCGCACCAGAAAATCGTAATACATCTTTTGACTTTGTGCCGAGGGGACACCTGAATCGAAGATGTCGCCCGACACCAGCAAAATATCCACTCCTGAATTCTTGATGAAGGCTTCCAGCCATTCTAAAAATTGTTGTTGTTCTTCGTGTTGTGATTGTTCCTGAAACCGATGGCCCAAATGCCAGTCGGAGGTGTGTAGCAGTTTCATGTAATTATTATTTTATGCCCCTGTGGATGTGAACTTTATGGTGGCGGTCGGACTCAATAAGCAATCATAAAATTAAGCAATTTTGGGAACTTTAAAGCACCAAAAAAGCAGGTGTGGTTGGCCCCTCTAATTATGGCCGGGTGGCGAAACAGGATGGGATTTTCTTTTTCTCCATCCACCCGGTGTGACTCCAAATTCCTCTTTGAAACATTTTCGGAAGTGTGCTGCACTCTGAAACCCAATGTTTTCTGCAATTTGTGATATGGGGATAGTTTGTTGGTTCAGGAGGACCGTGGCTTTCTTTAGTCGTATTTTACGCAGGTAGTCGGCGGGGCCCATGCCGGTTAAACCACTGAACTTGCGATAGAAGGTGGAGCGGCTCATGTAAACCTGCTCGCTCAACTTCTCTATGTTGAAGAGCGGATCGGAATAGTGGTGGTCGAGGGCCTGATTGACCAGGTCGATGAAGGCCTGGTCGGTTTGGTTCATTCCATCGGAGGGTAGGGAATGGCCGGCCAGCTCTTCGAATCGTTTTTTAAGAAGGTCGCGGTTTTCCAGAAGGGCTTTGATGCGCACCAGCAATAGGTGGGTGTTGAAGGGTTTCTCTATGTAATCGTCAATGCCCATTTCAAAACCTTCGATGCGGGTTTCCTGATCGGCCTTGGCCGTCAGCAAAATAATGGGGATGTGCGAGGTCTCCAGGTTGGTCTTCACTGTTTTGCAAAATTCAATGCCATCCATGCCGGGCATCATGATGTCGGAGATGATGAGTTCGGGGGTGAAAAATTGCATTATACTCAGCGCCTCCTTTCCGTTGCCCGCCGTTTTTAGGGTGAAGCTATCCTGCAGCTGTTCCATCAAAAATTGGGTGAGTTCCTGGTTGTCTTCGACAATTAGAATGTTTTTCCCTCCCAGTTTCGAGAATAGGTTTTGTTTGGTGGCAGCGGCCTCCGGAACATTCCAATGGTCTGGGTGGAACTTTCCCGGGCCTGGTTGGGTGGGGGGGGTGTCCTGATTTTGAATGGGGAAGGTCAGTTCGAAGCTCGTCCCTTTTCCTGGTTCACTTTCAATGTGTATGGTTCCCCTTTGCGCATCGGTAAGTCCTTTAACTATGGCCAGACCAATGCCATGACCTTCGGCCTGCATTTGTCCCTTCTTTGACCGATAAAAGCGCTCGAAGATATGCTTCTGTTCCTCCAGGGACAGGCCGATGCCTTCATCACGAATGGTTAGTTCAAAGTGGGAAGGCTTTTCGCTGGTGTGGAGCATAATCTCTACCGATTTGTGGTTCGGGGTGTATTGCAGTGCATTGGCAATCAAGTTGTAAAGAATCTTTTCCATCAGGTCCTGGTCCAACCAAACATCGAGCTTTTCCACCTGAGATTGGAATCGTAACTGGATATTTTTTTGTTGTGCCATCACCTTGAATGAATCCACTATTTCGGAGGTGAAGGGTACCATGTCGAATTCAGTGATGGAGAGCTGAAGCTGCTGTTGGTCCAATTTCCTGAGGTCAATAAGTTGATTTACAAGACGTAGTAATCGCAGGGCGTTGTTGCGGATTACCCGTGCACCCGTGTGGGGATCCAGGTTAAGGTTTTCGAGGTGTCCCAGAATTAAGGTGAGGGGAGTTCGAAATTCGTGCGACAGGTTGGTGAAAAACCGCAGTTTCGATTGGTCGGCTTCATGAAGTTTTTCGGAGATATGCCTTATCTTCTTGTTTTGGGCCCTCAGCTCGGCTGTTTGGTCTGCCACCCTGCTTTGCAGCGTTAAGTTTTGTTTTCGTATCTGGCGAAGCCGGATCCTGTAGCCCGCCAAAATCAGGACCAGAATGAAGATGGCCGACAAGACTTTAAACCAGGTGGTTTGCCAAAAGGGTGGGATTATGCAAATGTGCAGTTCCCTGCTATGGCCAAAGGCCTGCTGATAGGGAGCTGCCTCAATCTGGAAGATATAGTCGCCGGGGGGCACGCCTGTATAGGTGGCCTTACGAATGGTTCCATCCGAGAAACTCCATTGGTCCTGAAGCCCCTTTAGCCGATATCGAAACACATTGGTGTTGGGGTAGTCGAATGGATAGGCATTGAACCCTATGGAAAAGCCGTTTTGGCGGTGCGATAATTTCATTTGCAGAGTTTCGTCCAGGGCCTGGGTCAGGAGAATTCGCCCGTTGAGGGTGTCAGCGGGATATACTGTTTGGTTAAATAGCTGAAAGGATTCCAGTGTGATCTTGAGTCTGTTTTCCCGCTTCCGGATTCTGGATGGATCAAAGGAGACCACTCCCGAATAGCCACCGTAATAGATGTTCCCCTCAGCGTCTTTAAAGTGGGCGTCATCCATGAAAAAATCGTTGGGCAGATAGGTCGTAAATTGATTGGTGGCCACCTCCAGATGGCTAATGCCTTTATTCGTACTTAACCATAAATTGTGGAACTTGTCCTGGTCGATGCTGTAAATCACATTGTTACAAAGCCCGTCGGTCTCAAAGAATTTTCGGATGATCTTTTGCTGGCGGATGCTGAAGAGGTTAAGACCTGCATTGGTGCCAATCCACAGGGAGTCGCCCGAGGCAAGCAAACAATAGACTTTATTGTCGGACAGCTGATGAGTTTGGGTGTTGATGATTTCATAGTCCATGCCGGGATAGGTGATTTTATGAATGCCATTGTCGTCTTTGGCCAGCCATAAATTGCGGTATTTATCCTGGGTAAAGTCCCGGATGGTCCCTGAAATACCTATTTTTCCCTTTATCTGGGGCAGGGTGTTGAGCTGACCATCCCGTAGATTCACGAAGCCAATGTTGGGTGAGGCAGTGAGGGTGAGGGTGCCTCTCTCCAGCTCCTTAATGGCATAGCATGAGAAAGGCCAGTTCCAGTCGTAGCGGCAATTGACTGCTTCGAAACGGTCTTTTTGCCGATTATAGAGGCAGAGTTGGTTGGCTGCCCCCATCCAAAGCGTGCCCTCCGAGTCCTGAAAGAGGGTTCTTACATTATGAATGACTCTTAGTTTATTGTCTTTGGTCAGGTAGTTGAGATAAAAACGCTGTCGGCCATTCACCGGAAGCACACCCACTCCCTGGCGATCGAAACCCAGCCATAAGTCCCCCGAATTCGTTTTACAAATGGCACGTACCGGATCGAAGCCGGGGTTGTTAATAGCTTGTATATCTCCGTTGTAAAGCAGAAACTGGTTTTTCTGATGGTTGAAATGATTCACTCCGTTTTTTTCGGTTCCTATCCAAAGGTTACCCAACACATCAAATTTCAAATGGGTTACCGCGTAACCTTTGAACGAATAGGGGTTTTGCGCATCATACTTAAAGTGCTCAAGGGTGTAGGTTGAATCCCGGAGGATGCTTCGGGCCAGAAGGTTTCGGGCCCCCAACCAGAATGTGCCATTATGCACTGCAAAAGCATCAATGTGTGCCGGATCAAGAGTTGGAGGCCCAACATGAGGCAGGGGGAGTAACACGTGTTCACTCTCGAAGTGTTTATTTAGTAACGTTACCCCTCCGGTGTTTACCGCATACCATTTACCCCTTTCGTGTTGCAGCTGGTAGCACGGCTCTTTCGTTAAAGAGTGGGTTTGAATTTCGGGGAGACTTGAACCCTTCACCAGGGAGACCGAAATAATGCCAAACGAACCATAAATCAGTGCTGAACCCTCGTGTGTTTCGATGCCTCTTAGGTCACCGGGTGCCTGGTAGGATGAGCACATCTCCGTATTAAGATTGAGTACCCCCACGGTGGATGAGTGACTGAACCAAAGGGTGGAGTCATCAGACTGGGTGAGATTATGGCCGGGTGAGATGCCCGTTTTTTGAAAAAGAGTGTCGCTGAGCAAATGAAAGCGGTTGGTGGCGGCCTCGTAATAGTTGAGCCCTCCACTTCGGGTAGTGACCCACATATTACCCTTTAACCCTTTTCCCATGGCTAAAATATGATTGCCCGTGAGGTGGCCGGCTCTGTCATGAAAGGGCTTAAAGATATCGAAGGTATAACCATTGTAACGATTCAACCCGTCAAGGGTCCCAACCCATATATTCCCATTGTCATCTATCTCCAAAGCATTGATGTTGTTTTGCGAAAGGCCGTTGAAAATGTCAAACCGATCGAACCGCGGGGTTTGGCCATCGGCAATAAAAATAGGGAGAAGGCATAATAGGAGTGTTGCCGCTAATCTCATTTGGTTAAAAAAGGTTGATTTGAAACAAATTCGTCATTTTTCGAGACAAAAACATCGGTTATTCGTGCATCAAAATTTATAGATTGCATGCCAAATTAATACTAATTTATTAAATTCGATAAACCCGAAAAGGAAATCGACTCTAACTTTTATAAACCTCTTTGTTAGTTCCTGTCCCTAAAGTAGGGCGTTTGAGCTGAAAAGTTAAATTTCTTTGTCATAGCGGAGGCTTCCGACCGGGTGTCGCCATAGCTTTCTGCGGTGGCAATAGCTCGAAAAATGTGAGTGTCGGAATAGCTTTTATAAGGTTTTTATTTAAACCAACAAAAAACATAATTCCCCAACTTGATTCGGGAACTATTTTGAGAGCAAGGCCCGGATGATCGGGACAGGAGTTGGACTTTTTAGAGAGGCCCTAACTGGTAGAGGCGTTTCATTAACTTAATACCTTAATAAAATGAAAATTACATTTTGGCTGCTTTCTGTCGCCCTTTTGTTGTCGGTAAATGCGTTCAGCATTGGTGGGAAAAAGGTGGAAATCTTTAATGGAAAAAATTTGAAAGGGTGGCATATTCTCAATGGGTCGGCCTCCTATAAAGTAGAAAATGGTGTGATAACGGGGACCTCAAAAACAGGCTCTCCCAACACCTTTTTGGCTACCGAGAAGGAATACACCAATTTTATTCTGGAGTATGATATGAGAATTGATGAAGGGCTGAACTCAGGGGTTCAGATCCGCAGTCATAGCCTCGAATCGTATAACAACGGGCGGGTTCATGGTACCCAAATTGAGTGTGAGGACACCAAGCGCGGTTGGGCCGGCGGCATTTATGATGAAGCCCGAATGGGCTGGCGCTATCCCCTGGAATACAATCCGGAGGCCAAAACAGCCTTTAAAAAAGGGGAGTGGAATGCATTTAAGGTGGTGGCCTATGAGCACCACATCATGACCTGGGTAAATGGTGTACCTGCTGCTAACTTATTGGAAGAGGCAGTAGAAACCGGCTTCATTGCCTTTCAGGTTCATGGGATTGGAAACAATAAGGCCATGGATGGCAAAAATATTCAGTGGAAAAATATCCGGTTTAGCGAAATTTCTGAAGCGGACTTTGAGCCTTATCGTCAGATGAAAGCACCCCAGGTGAGTTACCTTAAAAATGAACTTACCGCCGAGGAACAAGCCCAGGGGTGGAAACTGTTGTGGGATGGAAAAACCAACAACGGTTGGCGTGGGGCCAAGTTGCAGCACTTCCCAAAAGAGGGATGGACCATTAACGATGGGGTCCTGAAAGTAGAAGCTTCGGATGGCGGCGAATCGACCAATGGCGGTGATATCGTAACCGAAAAGAAATATAAAAACTTTGTGCTGCAGTTGGATTTTCAACTTACCAAAGGTGCCAACAGTGGTATAAAATATTTTGTGGATACCGAACTAAACAAAGGGGAAGGATCCTCTATCGGTTGTGAATTCCAGATTTTGGACGATAAAAATCATCCTGATGCCAAGAAGGGAGTTAGTGGCAACCGCACGCTGGGGTCCCTTTATGATCTGATTGAAGCCAATGGCTTGGAATTTAATGCCTACCTGCCTTCTAAAAAATATGTCAATGGCGGTTGGAATAGGGCTTGTGTGGTGGTTGACGGTAAAAAAGTGCAGCACATCTTAAATGGGATTAAAGTAGTGGAATATGAGCGGAATACCCAAATGTGGCGGGCTCTGGTGGCTTACAGCAAGTACCACAACTGGCCCAACTTTGGCGAGTACGAGATGGGCAATATCCTGTTGCAAGACCATGGCAATGAAGTGATGTTTAAGAATATCAAAATTAAAGAGCTGAATTAAAACCGTAGGATATGACTGATAACAATAAATCAAGAAGAGATTTTCTCAAGACCAGTGCTCTGGGGGCCGCAGGAATCACCATGGCTGGATTGGGTATGAGTTCCAGTAGTTATGCCAATATTGTTGGTGCCAACGAACGAATTAATGTGGCCATCGTTGGCCTTGGCCGCCGCGTGGGTGCCTATTACGAACCCATAGCCAGAAAAGAGAGTAACGCCAGACTGGTGTACCTGTGCGATGTGATGAAAAGTCAGCGCGAAAGGGCTGCGCTGAATTTTGCTAAACACATCGATTACCAGCCAAAGCTTGAGAATGATATTCGCAAGGTGGTGGAAGATTCCAAAGTGGATGTGGTTTTCAATGCAACCCCCGACCATTGGCATACCCCAGGGTCCATTATGGCTATGAAGGGGGGTAAGCATGTCTATGTCGAAAAACCTTGCAGTCACAATATGTTTGAGAATGATTTGTTGGTGGAAGCGGCCAATAAAATGAACAAAGTTGTTCAGATGGGTAACCAACAACGATCCTCGAAACATACCATCGAAATTATCAATGCCATCCACAACGGTATTATTGGGACCCCATACAAGGCCGTGGCCTTCTATACCAACCAACGTGGAGAGGTGCCTCTGCAGCAAAAAGTGGCTGTCCCTGCCGGTCTCGACTGGGAGTTGTTTCAGGGACCGGCACCCCGTCGGCCTTATACCAGTGAAACCTGGGATTATAACTGGCACTGGTATGGATGGAGCTTCGGCACCGCCGAGGCGGGTAATAATGCCACTCACGAACTGGATGTGGCCCGGTGGGCCCTGGGAGTGGATTTACCCTTACATGTGGAAGTAGAAGGGGCTAAACGACACTTTTTGGATGACGGCTGGGAGATGTATGATACCATGGATGCCACCTTTCGTTTTGCTGGTGATAAAGTTATTAAATGGGATGGCAAAAGCCGTAATGGTTACGATACCTATGGCGGAGGACGAGGAACAATTATCTACGGAAGTGAGGGCTCTGTGTTTGTCGACCGGGGAAAGTATATCCTTTACGACCGGGCCGGAAAGATTATAAAAGACAGTAAGTCTGTTTCCAACGAACAAGGAACGGCACTGGGAGGTGGTGGTGATACCACGACGACCCATGTGATAAACTTCTTTGAGGCTATTCGTGGAAAAGAAAAATTAACTGCTCCCATTCAGGATGCTTCCATTAGTATGGCTATGGTACATTATACTAATATCGCCTATCGAATAGGTCGGGGTTTCGATATAGATGACCAGACAGGCCGGATGTTTAGCCGTGAGGCCATGGATCTTTGGAGCCGAACCTATGAGCCGGGCTGGAAACCGGTGTTGTAGATTAATACCAGTAACTTATATGGGGCGTTAATGATGTATGAGTAGGGTTCATTTTAGGTTATCTAAGGAGTTAGAGTGCCTCTTCGTTAATTGCCCCATTAATCAACAATTTGCTGAACCAATGCCATCCTCCATCTTCATTCCTGGAGGTAATGGTTACCAGCGTTCTACGACGATTTGGGGGAACACTCAACCGGAAGGTTAGTGTATCCCCTTTTTTCGTTAGAACCTCCCTGGAAGGCTGACCCGCTACGAAACAATTGAATGAACCTTTCAATTCCCTGTCTGTCAGAACCAGGGGGAAGGTTAGGTCCTGGTTGGCCTTAACCATTAAGGGGAGCTGGTTATTGGTACTGATCCTTATTGGACCCATATTGACTTTCGAAATAAACTGATCCATGCTCACATGAGCGCCCGCTAAGGGAAACCGGGGAATGGCATAAGCATGCGACGCTTCACACATCACCCCGGAGTTTTGCCCAAAAGCAATACGGTAACCATGTTTCTTAAGTACTTCAATCAGGTCGGGTAGAAACTCCCCGTATGGATAGACGTAAATTTTGGGGACAAAACCAAGATGCTCCTGAAACAGGGCCTCGGCTTTGAGCAGGTCTTCTTCGAAAACTCTGGCACGCTCTGTTTTTGGTAAATTTACAAAATAGGTGTGTTCGTGTGAATGGCTCCCAATCTCAACCCCTTTGGTTCTCAGTTCCCTGAGTTGGTCCCAGCTAAGATAGTCGCTCCAGCCCACACTCTGTGTATTGATAAAAAGGGTGGCCTTCATCTTGTATTTCCCGAGCAGCGGGACGCCTTTTTCCAGGAAAGAGGCGAAGCCATCGTCGACGGTAATCAATAGCTTTTTGGGTGCATCAACCAAATGGGTTGTATCCTTTAATAAGCCGGTTACCGTGTAGGATTTAAATCCCTTCTGTTGGAGATACTTCAGATGGGCTTCGAAGGTGGCTTCAGGTGTGTTGGTCGATGGATAACGGGGGTCGCCAAAGCGGTGGTAGACCAGACAGGTTACCTGATACTTTCGGTTTATCTGTTGCCAGGCAAATGGTGGGCCAATTTGGGCTCTGGCTGGCCCCCAAAAGCTTCCCATCTCAAGAAAAAACAATGCCAACAGATTGAATTTTAATGAACTATGAGGCCAGTAGTTTTTTCCATGTTTCATCTTTCTTGTCGATTTCTACCAGGTGAAAGTGGTCGTACTGGGTGAGGTTATTGTATTCGATCATCAATCGTAGGTCATTGACATATTTAACGCGTTGTTCCGAGTAATTGCTTAGAAACCAGATGAGTCGGTAGGGGTTTTGGGAGTTGGCGCGTGCGTCGCGGAAATCCTTGTAAGCATGCGACCGCGCAATGGTGAGCAGGTAGTCGTAAACCGAATCGAACATGGTTTTGTATTTGCGCAGATATATACTTTTTCCCTGGCGCATGATCTCCGCTCTTATTCGGTCTTCTTTACTGTTGTACGACCAAATGCCATAAATATTATTGGCTTCCTTAAAAAAACGGGAGGTTCCCCATCCGCTCTCGATGGCTGCCTGAGCCAAAATGATACTCGCCGGGTGCGGTTGCATGCGTTTGAGCAGATCCTGTGGCCCCTTGGCTTTGAATTTTTCGATACTGGTCTTCAACAAGAGGCTGTCCTGGCTCGAAACCGTTCCGTTTTGCATCCGATCGATAATCTTTTTCAGCTCTTTTCTTTGGGTCGCCATCTTTTCCCGGGCCAGTAAAATAGAAGGCAACATCAGGTGGATAAACTGTTCTTTCCGGTCTTTAGCTTTCAGAATCGATAAGTCGGGGATCCTGGAATAAATAATGGGTACCACAAGGCTGTCCTTGTGCAGAACAATGGAGTCGATCGAAGTGGCTTCTTTGATGGTAACAGGGTATCGGTCCGGTTGAAGGTTGTTGTGAAGGGTGATCCAAACCACCGCGATCACTATCAGGGCTAATCCAGCCAATACGATGGGACTGTTGTTTTTTATTTTTCTTAAAACCAGGTCTTTGTTTATTTTCATTTGGGTGGCAAACAATTTAGGTTGTCACTTTTTTGGGGACTGGCTCAATAAGAGTGCCAGACTTTTTTCTTAAACGAAACAAGGCTTTGTCAAAAAAATAGCCGGTGATAAAAGTACGAAAAGATCTTACAATTCAAAGATATTTAGCAGGGGGCGTGTTTAAGTAGTATTAGATCAGTGTATTGTGATGTGATAATTCTTTACGGATACCCCTTCCTTTAATTAAAACCGGATTTGAATTGGTTAAATAAGCAAAGGGGTGATTCCATTTCTCTGCCCCGAAAAGGTCTGTTATCTGAGTGGAACGATGCGTCGCTGAACGCCTGTTGCTTAACTTACGTGAAAGAAGGGTCGGTTTAGCCAAACACAACCCATAAAAAATTGTTACATTTGAACTTTTGCAAAAGACTCATCTTTTAACTATGTCGTTAACGGAAAATATTTCTTTTTTATAATCATATCACCTCTTTAATATCATGACTTTCGATCGCAGAAAATTTATTAAAACATCAGCGTATGTCGCCGGAGCAGTGAGTGCTGCTCCTACTTTAATACAAGCCTGTGCTTCTCCTAACAAGAAAATTGTAGTTGGATTGGTGGGGTGCAACAGTATGGGATTTACCGACCTGACCTATTTCATGAAACAACCCAATGTGGAGTGTGGGGCTATTTGTGATGTGGATCGTAATGTTCTGGAAAAGAGGGCAGCCGAGGTGGAGAAGATACAGGGGAAAAAACCTGTTCTTTATGAGGATTTCAGGCATCTTATTGATAATAAGGATATTGATGTGGTTATTAATGGGACGCCCGATCACTGGCATGCCCTGGTTGGAATTTATGCGTGCCAGGCCGGCAAGGATCTCTACACCGAAAAGCCATTGGCCAACTCCATTGAGGAGTGTAATTTAATGATCAAAGCCCAAAAAAAATATGGCACCGTGGTGCAGGTGGGACAGTGGCAGCGAAGTGACCCCCACTGGAACGATGCGGTGGCCTATCTGCACGGTGGTAACATCGGACGGATTCGCTCGGTACGGGCCTGGTCGTATGTGGGCTGGAAAGGGGCTTTACCCGTGATGCCCGACAGTGCCCCACCCGCGGGAGTCAACTATGATATGTGGTTAGGGCCTGCTCCCCAAAGAGCCTTTAATCCCAATCGCTTTCACCACAACTTTCGCTGGTACTGGGATTATGCCGGCGGGCTCATGGCCGACTGGGGCGTTCACCTGCTCGACTATGCCCTGCTGGGGATGGATCGCTATGTGCCCGACTCCATTGTGTCGGTGGGCGGGAAATATGCCTTCCCCGATGATGCCCATCAAACCCCCGACACCATGATGGCCATGTACGACTTTGGCGATTTTAACGTGCTTTGGGACCATGCCATTGGCATTTATGGGGCCAAATATGGTCGTGGACATGGGGTGGAATTTATCGGCGAATATGGGACCCTGGTGGTCGATCGCTCGGGCTGGCAAGTCTATCCCGAAACCAAAAGTAAATGCGCCAAAAAAGGATATGAAGGGATGCCTTTGCAAAAAAGCACTCACAATGGAATCGATCTGCATGTGAAGAACTTCCTGGAATGCATTGAAACACGCGAAAAACCCAATTGTGATATCGAAACAGGGGCGCATATCGCTCGTTTTTCGCATATGGGAAATATCTCTTACCGCCTGGGCCGCAAGGTAATGTGGAACCCAAAACAGCAAAGCTTCGGAAACGATGAAGAGGCCAACGCGCTGATCAAAGCCCATTACAGGGCTCCATGGGAATTGCCCATCGTCTGATAACCGCTTTTATTTTTATTGGTTCATCCAATAAGGGGTGGACAATAACAAATTTTACCTTTTGGCGTTCTAAAACAAATGGTTTTATTGTTTGAGCAATCGTAAGGTTATATAATAATTTCCCAATATGATATTTAAGCGATTTATTTTTTCAGTCTCCTTACTCTCTCTGTCAGTGCTGGGGGCTATGGCACAGCAATCTCTCGATGCACAACAATCCGAACGATTGTTTGAGGAGGCCATGCAGCAATATCAAATGGAACATTATGGCGTAGCACGTCAGATGTTCGAACAGTTGCAACTCTCCATACCCCGGGGAAAGAGCAATCTTGACTCAGAGGCTGCTTTTTATGAAGCCTTGTCGGCTTCCAGGCTGGGGAATGAGGATGCTAAAGAACTCTTGGAGAGGTTTCTGGTAGAATTCCCCGAGAGTGGGAAAAGACCCTATGTCTTTTTTCAGTTGGGTGAATTGGCCCAGGAAGATGAAAATTACAGGCAGGCTGCCCGATGGTACGATAAGGTGGAGGTGCGAAAGCTGGACCGGGACACAAGGCTGGATTATCGTTTCAAATATGGATATGCCCATTTTATGGAAGGCAATTACGATAAAGCCTTGTCTGCTTTTTCGGAGGTGCGCAATGTGCAATCCAAATGGTGGTCATCGGCAAACTATTACTACGCCCACATTCAATACGAACAGGGCAACTATCAGGTGGCTCTCGAAACCTTTGAAAAGCTGAAAAAGGAAACCGGCTTCGAAAAGGTGGTGCCTTTTTATATCGCCCAGATTTACTACATGCAGGGAGAGTATCAAAAGGCCATAGATTATGGGATGCCCCTCTTCGAGGAAGCCAAAGGGGAGAGAAAAGCTGCCATGGCTCAGGTTTTGGGCAACGCCTGGTTTGCCCTTAAAGACTATTCCAATGCCGCCCGCTACCTCTCCGTGGCGGTTGAAACAGCAAAAGAACCCGGTCGTGACGACTTTTACCACCTCGGGTTGAGTTATTACTTTCTTAAAGACTACGAAAAAGCTTCCAGCTACCTGGCTCAAGTCACCGGTAAAGAAGATGCCATGTCTCAGAATGCCTATTACCATTTGGGAGACTGCTATCTTAAGCTGGATGACAAAAAACGGGCCCGTATCGCCTTCGAGGCCGCCTCTCAATACGATTTCGACGCGGTAGTGACTGAGGATGCGATGTTTACCTATATTAAGTTGAATTACGACCTTTCTTTTTCGCCCTTCAACGAAATCATTAACAGCTTTCTGACCTTTATCGATAAATTTCCAAAAAGTCGCCATATCGATGAAGCCTATGACTATCTGGGGCAGGCTCTGTTAACCTCTCGGAATTACAAAGAGGCTTTGGCTGCCTTGGAGCGGGTCAAGAATAAAAGCGCTAACAGTTATAAGGCACTTCAGCGTATCGCCTACTACAGAGGCCTGGAGCTTTTTACCAATCTCCAGTTTGGTGAGGCCATCGAGATGCTCGACTATAGCCTTAAGTATGGCGATTACGACCGGGATCTGAAAATGAAAGCACACTACTGGCTGGGTGAAGCCTGGTACCGCCAGGGAAACTATCCCAACGCAATCAGTCATTACACCACCTTTATCCATTTGCCTGGCTCGTTTAAGACCGATGAATTCAAAACGGCCCATTACAACCTTGGGTATGCCTGTTTTAAGCAACTCGATTATCCACAGGCCGCTTCCTGGTTTCGCAAATATGTGAACCTGATGAAGGGGACCCAAAATGCCATGGTGGGCGATGCCCTTAACCGGGTGGGGGATGCCTTTTTTATGGAGCGTGATTTTCCCACCGCCATCGAGTATTACAATCAGGCAGCCCAGGTGCCCGGTGCTTCGCCCGACTATGCCATGTTTCAAAAAGGGTTTGCCATGGGCATCGCAAAAGACCATGCAGGGAAGATTGCCCAGCTCCAAAAGTTGATCAACCGATTCCCCGAATCCCAGTATGTGGACGATGCTCTCTTTGAGATGGGGCGCTCTTACGTGGCGCTCAACAATCTTGACCAGGCCATTCGAACCTACAAAACAATTAAGGAAGATTATCCCCGCAGTAGCTATGCCAAAAAAGCGATGCTTCAATTGGGCCTGGTATACTACAACAATAATGATCTGGAACAGTCCCTCTCATTTTACAAACGTGTGGTGAATGAGTTCCCCGGGTCGGCCGAAGCCGAGGATGCCTTGCTGGGGATCCGCAATATTTATATCGACCGCAATGATGCCGACGGGTATATTGCCTATACCAATCAGCTGGGTGGCTTTGCCCGGGTCGATCAAAGGCAACAGGACTCATTGACCTATGTGGCGGCCGAGCGGTTGTATATGCAGGGGAAATGCCTGCAGGCGATCAACCAGTTTGAGGCCTATCTTCGCAATTACCCCAAGGGGCGGTTCGAACTCAATGCCCATTATTATAAAGCCGATTGTCAGTATCAAAATCAGGATTATGAAAACGCCCTGCCCTCATTTGAGTATGTTGCCGGCAGCCCCCGTAACCTGTTTACCGAAGATGCCCTCATAAGGGTGGCCGAGATTAGTTTCCGGCAAAAACGATTCGATGATGCCCTGGGCTATTTCGAACGTCTTTACAGCGAAGCAGAGGTCGATGAGAACCGCAGGGAGGCCCTTATCGGGCAGATGCGTTGTCTTTCCGAACTGGGCGACCCCGACAAAATCATCGCCTCAACCGAAAAGGTGATGGCCGATGCCAAGATGTCGCCCGAGATTGTGCGACAGGCTCATTACCTAAAGGCTTCGGCCTTCATGGCACAGGGAAAAAGCCAGCAGGCGCTGTTTGAATTTCAGGTGTTGGCTAAAAATACCGCCAGCCCCGAAGGTGCGGAAGCGCGATTCCGGGTGGCACAGATCCTCTTTCAGCAGGGTAAAATGGAGGGTGCCGAGGAGGCCATTTTTGATTTCGTGGACAAGGGAACCCCTCATCAGTATTGGCTGGCCAAGTGTTTCCTGTTGTTGGCCGATATCTATGAAGGCCGGGGCGAGCTGTTTCAGGCCCGTCAATACCTGGAGAGCTTACTCGAAAATTATCAGGATCAGACCGATGGCATTCGTGAATCGGCCACTGCTAAATTGGAACAAATAAAGGCAAAGAGTGGGGCAGAGAAGCCTTGAGGGGAGGAAAATCAAACGTATTTAATCCCTGCAACCGCATCTTTCCCTATTTAACAAATTTCATTCAAGGAGGTTATGAAGACCAGAAATATCTTTTTTATCGTTTTTATACTGTCAGTTGTCTGGAGTACCAATGCTCAGGAGACCATCCAAAAAGATGTGCATGTGGTGCGTGAGTATGCCCCATCTGTATCCGATGCCCAGAAGTTAAACCAAATGCCTCACCGTGAGGATACCCTCACCGTCTCCCCTCAGTTTAGGTATCAGGTGCCCGGGAAAGCCATGGTTACCACCCCTGCGATCGGACCCATCCCTCCCGCCAGTTTGGCCGGAGAACCCAAAGATGAACTCTACTCTTCCTATGTGAAAGCGGGATTGGGTAATTATGAGCTCCTCTTTGGTGACATTTATTACAATCTCCTGCGGAATGAAAAGTTTGCCCTGGCCCTCAAGTTGGGGCAGGAATCCTCATGGGGCGAGCTGGAACTCGAAGATGGGGAAACGGTGGAGTCACCTTATCATCAGACCAATGGGGGATTTTATCTCCGCCATTTCTTTGACGATAAAACCCTTTCCCTCGATCTCGACTTTCGCCGTCACGCCTATAATTATTATGGTTTCCAAACCATCGAGGAATCCCAAAACTATTATGGTCCCAGTATGGAAGATGGGAGCAGTGAAATACTTGCGGGGGCCGATCTGATTCCTGAAAAGGGTCAGCGCTTGTCGGCTTTTAATGCCGAGTTGAAGCTGTCGGGGCAACAGGCAGATATTGACGAAACCCGGTTTAATGTGGGACTGGGATTGGGCGCCTTTGGGAACAAAACAGGGGTGAATGAAAATCGTATCTCCCTCAAAGGGGATCTGAAGAAGCCTTTCGACAACCTGATTTTTTCTGTAGATGGAGGGCTCGACTTTTTTAACGTCTCGGAGCCTTCTGCCAACGAACGGCCTGGCCTGTGGCAGTTCGCAGAGCGCCAGCAGACCATGGTGACCCTTAACCCCATGGTGGTGTTTAATCCCAATAATTTGACCATTGAGGGGGGACTCAAATTTACCGGTGTGCTGGATGATTTGGGGGATGAATTCTTCCTGGCGCCTCACCTGACGGCCAACTTGCTGGTGGCCGAAGGTATTGTGTCGGCTTTCGGGGGCGTTACCGGAGAGGTGCGTCCGGCCAACTATCAGCGAATCATGGCCGAGAATCCTTTTGTCTCTCCCGATGTGCACGTGAAGTCGGCTTTTCATAACCTGATGTTTTTTGCCGGGGTTAAAGGAAACTTCAGCAGCTCAACGTCCTTTTCGGCGCGGGTGGATTATGAGTTTCTCACCAATGAGCACTTTTTTGTCAACCGCACTTTTCTTAATCAGTTGACGATTGACGATTTTGGAGCCTCTAATTTGTTTGATGTGCAGTACGATGACGGAACCCTTTTGACGCTCTCGGGCGAGCTCCTGGTGAAACCGGTCACCGGTCTTAACATCCTGCTGAAAGGGGCCTATTACGATTGGACCCTCGATCATTTAGCTCAACCATGGCATCGGCCGGATATGGAGCTGGGGCTGAGAGGTCAATTTCGGTGGAATAATAATCTTTTGTTGAGCGCCGCCTTTAATGTGTTGGGTAAGAGAATGGCAGAGGATCGTAACGCTGTTGATGGCATGAAACAACTTGAGTCGGTCGCCGATTTTAATCTGGGGGGTGACTATCAGTTCACTTCCCGCCTTAACTTTTTTGCCAGGGTGCAAAACCTTTTTGGTGATAAATATTATCGCTGGAGTGGCTATCCTATGCAAGGTGTTAATTTCAGGGTGGGCGCCGGGTACTCTTTTTAATTTGTGTTTGTGATTCTTCAAGGTTTCATTGTCCCCAAAAGGGTCGGGTATTTGTTTTAGATAGGGGTATTTGTTTTTCCCAAATGAAGAATTATCGGACCAAAAGAAAAATAATTGGATGCACCGAAAATGGTCTAACAGGACGCGTGTCAACCATTGGAATGGTGTCGGCAGCGCTTTTTAGGATTAGGTGTAATTTTTAAAGTATTTCGCCCGGATTCTAACTCATTGAATGTCCGTTTGTAGGGTTTGCGGATTATCCTTATCGGGTTTTAATCCCCCGGGGAATCAAATTTGTTTTTTTTTCTGTTGTTTTTTGTTTGTGTGAGTTGTTCTTTTGTAAAAAATTTAAGCAATTGTTATCGAGATGAGAAAATGGCGTATCGAAGATTCAGCTGAGTTATATAATATCAATGGCTGGGGAATAAATTATTTCTCTATCAATGAAGAGGGAAATGTAGTGGTGACCCCCAAGGCCGGATGTGCTCAGGTGGATTTGAAGGAGCTGGTTGAAGAGTTGCAATTGAGGGATGTCTCTGCCCCTCTTTTGGTGCGCTTTCCGGATATTCTGGACAGCCGTATTGAATCCATGCAGCAATGTTTTAAGATCGCTTCGGATGAGTATGAGTTTACAGGGCAAAACTTTATCGTATACCCTATAAAAGTCAACCAGATGCGCCCGGTGGTTGAAGAGATTATTGGTCATGGGAAGAAATTCAATATAGGACTGGAAGCAGGATCAAAACCTGAGTTGCATGCGGTAATCGGAATCAATCCCGATAGTGATTCTCTCATCATCTGTAATGGATACAAAGATGAGGATTACGTGGAGCTGGCGTTGCTCGCTCAGAAGATGGGCCGACGGATTTATCTGGTGATCGAAAAAATGAATGAATTAAAGCTGATTACCCGGATCGCCCGTAAACATAAAATAAGACCCAACCTGGGAATTCGCATCAAACTGGCCAGCTCGGGCTCCGGCAAATGGGAAAGCTCCGGGGGCGATGTCAGTAAGTTTGGTCTTAACTCGAGCGAATTGCTCGAAGCACTCGATTATCTCGAGGCCAATGAGATGAAGGATTGTCTTAAATTGGTGCATTTCCATATCGGAAGCCAGGTTAATAAAATCAGGCGTATAAAGAATGCTCTCCGGGAGGCCTCTCAGTTCTATGCGCAACTCTATGCGCTGGGATTCAGTGTGGAATTTGTCGATATTGGAGGTGGCCTGGGTGTCGATTACGATGGAACCAAATCCTCAAGCAGTGAAAGCAGCGTGAATTATTCCATCCAGGAGTATGTGAACGATGCCATCTATACCATGGTGGATGTAAGTAACAAAAACGAAATTCCCCATCCCAACATCATCACCGAATCGGGAAGAGCACTGGCTGCGCATCATTCGGTGCTTATTTTCGAGGCCCTTGAATCCACTTCAACACCCAAATGGCCCGATGATGAGGAGATTGAAGAGGCCGATCATGAACTGGTAAAGGATCTTCACTCTTTGTGGGATACCCTCAACCAGCCCAGGATGCTCGAAGCCTGGCACGATGCCCAGCAAATAAGGGAGGAGGCCCTCGACCGTTTCAGCCTGGGATTGCTCGACCTGAAAGACCGGGCCCGGATAGAACGACTTTTTTGGTCCATTGCACGCGAAATCCAGCAGATGACCGGCAACCTTAAACATATTCCCGGCGAGTTGGCTGGTTTGCGTAAGTTGTTGGCGGATAAATACTTCTGTAACTTTTCTTTGTTTCAGTCCTTGCCCGATTCATGGGCGATTGATCAGATATTTCCCATTATTCCCTTGCACAGACATAACGAAAAACCCGACCGCTCGGCCACACTGCAGGATATCACCTGTGACTCGGACGGTAAGATAGATAACTTTATCTCCACCAAGAACATCTCCTATTATCTGCCGGTACACCGCCTTCGGAAAAATGAATCCTACTATATTGGTGTCTTTCTGGTGGGTGCTTATCAGGAGATTCTGGGCGATTTGCACAACCTTTTTGGAGATACCAATGCCGTACACGTCTCGGTCGACGAAAAAGGTTACAGCATCGATCAGGTCATTGATGGGGAAACTGTGGCCGAAGTACTCGAATATGTGCAGTATAATTCCAAAAAACTGGTTCGCACCGTTGAAACCTGGGTGACCTCTTCGGTCAAAGCCAGCTTAATCTCAGCCGAGGAGGGGAAGGAGTTTTTGTCGAACTACCGTTCCGGCCTTTATGGATACACTTATCTTGAATAATATCTGACCGGATGCATAAAGTCATCGCATTTCTTCTTTTGATTGGGGTCCTGGGCCAAAGTGGCCTGGGTCAGGAGGTTAGGGAGAGAACGGATGGCTTTTTGCGAGAAGTCTTTCAGGTGGCCAATTCCGATACTGCCCTCAAGGATGGCCCGTACAACCTGTTTTATAAGGGCGAAATTCTCGAGAAGGGACATTATTGTGAAGGGCACAAGTGTGGAAAGTGGCAATATTTCAGTTTCGGCTCTTTTTTTGAATACGAGTACGATTACGACGCCGATTCGTTAACCCGGATGGTGCCCCACGAGGATGCGAGCTATCCTCCGGGCGATCATCCTTGTTTGTTTAATGGAAGTCCCTTTATTCCCTATCTTTTTATTGTTAATAATGTGTTTTTTCCCGAAGAAGCCAACTCACAAGGGTTGGCCGGGAAGACCGTTCTCACCCTGGAGATCGACTCGGAGGGTATCATTACCGATCGTTACATCTCCCAAAGCAACCTGGATATCTTTGCCCGGGTGGTGCTGGAAGCCTCCCAAAAATTCCCCTCTGATTGGCGCTGGCTGCCGGCCCGAAAAAAGGGGGTGAACGTTGCCGATAAGTTCGAGATGGCCATCATCTTTGAGCAATAGGGCCGGAAGATAGGGTGTGATGGCCTTGTTGACGCGGTGAATGAGGTACACTTCTGCTTTTTTTGAATGAAAATCTTTCAATTTGGGTTATCTTTGTTCGATTTTTATCGAAAACATGCAATCGAATGGCAATAGAACAGCAGATTAAGCAAAAAGTGGTGCAAGCCCTCAAGGAGCTATATGGGGCCGATTTGGAATTAGAAAAGGTGCCTTTGGAAATAACCCGCAAAGATCAAAAGGGAGATTTTACCGTTGTGGTGTTTCCCTTATTGAAACTCTCCCGAAAAAAGCCAGAGGAAACGGCTTCCGAAATGGGCAGCTTTCTGAAAGACCAATTACCTGCCATTGCCAGTTTTAATGTGATAAAGGGGTTCCTGAATCTGGAATTGTCTCACGACTATTGGTTGTCGGTTTTGGAGACAATCTCGGAGAAGGAAACCTATGGGTTTAAGCCCGTAGCCGATGATGCCCCGTTGGTTATGATCGAATATTCATCACCCAATACCAACAAACCGTTGCATCTGGGACATATCCGTAACAATCTGTTGGGGTATTCTTTGTCGCGGATTGCTCATGCCAATGGAAACAAGGTGGTTAAAACCAATATCGTAAACGATAGGGGGATCCACATTTGTAAATCCATGCTGGCCTGGAAAAAGTGGGGCGAGGGCGTTACTCCTGAATCGACCGGTAAAAAAGGCGATCACCTGGTGGGTGACTTTTATGTATTGTTCGACCAGAACTATAAAAAGGAGCTGGCTTCGTTAAAGGCCAGGGGCCTTTCTGAAGAGGAGGCTGTCAAAGAATCGGCCCTCATGGCCGAGGCGCGTGAGATGCTGCTTGCATGGGAGGCAGGCGACCCTGCCGTGGTGGAGCTGTGGAAGACCATGAATGAGTGGGTGTACAAAGGATTCGATGAATCCTATAAGGCTTTGGGTGTTGATTTTGATAAAATATATTACGAGTCGCAAACCTACAAGGTGGGCCGTGAGATGGTGCTTGAAGGCCTTCGGCAGGAGCGCTTTTACCGCCGTGAGGATGGCAGCGTTTGGGCCGATTTGTCGAAGGATGGCCTGGACGAAAAGTTATTGCTTCGCTCCGATGGAACCTCCGTGTATATGACCCAGGATATTGGTACCGCCAAACTCCGTTACGATGACTTTAACATCGATAAGATGGTCTATGTGGTGGGCAATGAACAAGACTATCATTTTAAGGTTCTCTCCATTCTGCTCGACCGACTGGGCTTCGATTGGGGTAAGAGCCTGGTTCATTTCAGCTATGGCATGGTGGAGCTGCCCCATGGTAAAATGAAATCGCGCGAAGGCACCGTGGTCGATGCCGACGATTTGATTCAGGAGATGGTGGATACCGCCCGCGACATGTCACGCGAACTGGGCAAACTGGATGGTTACAGTGACGAGGATGCCGCCCGCATCTATCGGACCATTGCTCTGGGCGCCCTTAAGTATTTCATTCTCAAGGTGGATCCCCGAAAGTCGATGACTTTCGACCCACAGGAATCCATCGATTTTAATGGCAATACCGGTCCGTTTATCCAATATACCTTTGCCAGGGTGCAGTCGGTATTTCGCAAAGCCAAAGAATTGGGTCTTGAAGTGACCATGAAGGTCGAATCCGGCCTGAGCCTGACCGAAAAGGAGAACAATCTTTTAAGGATGCTGGCCAACTTCCCCAAGGTGGTACAGGATGCTTCCGAGGCCTTTAGTCCGGCTTTAGTGGCCAACTATGTGTTCGATCTGGCCAAAGAGTTCAACCAGTTTTATCACGAATCGCCCATCGCTTATGAAGAAGATTCCGCTGTTCGAAATATGCGTTTCGCCTTGAGCTCGGTGGTGGGGCGCACCATAAGGCAGGCTATGTGGCTGCTGGGAATAGATGTCCCCGAAAGGATGTAGTCCTCTTCGGATGATGAGGTGATAACCTCAGTGAATCCGGGTTTCTATTCGGTACGGAGTAATAACAACAACAATCTGCCCAGCATCGCTCCCTGATGTTTGGGCAGTTTCTTTTTCAGAAAGGCAAGGAGCCGTTCCTCCTTTTCCATAGGGGGGCTTTGTGCATTGATGATAGCAACCAATTCCTCCATACTTTTGGGGTCCAGAAACTGACCAAGAGTCTCGGCCACCTTCTCTTTTAATTGTGCCGGGGTTCCGGTCTCATTGGGCAAACGACTCGAAACATCCGTCACACAAATCTGCAGCAGCTCTTTGCAGCTGGCCTTTACCGGGTCACCTCCCCCGGAAGTGTCCCGCAACGACCAACTACTGAACTCATAATCCGTACGTACCAATTCGGCCACATAGAGACTTGTCTTCCCAAATATCTTTTCCAGTACCAGCAGGGTTCCTTTTTTCCAGGCGGCCCAATCCAGGTTTTTGTCTTCCAATTTTTTTAGCCGATCGTTGAGCAATGCGACTTCCGGGCTGATGGGGGTATTTTCTTTTGTGGTCATGGGTCTCTTATCTGGAAATTGCGTTTAATACTTTAGTAAAGATATAAATAAAACAGTTGAGGTGTTAAGGAGTTCAAAAAAATCTTGGAAAGCTTAACATAGGGTTGATTTCGTGGCGTTCGAGGATCCTTTTTTTATGAGTCGGAGCTCATGGCCCCTGTGGATCAAACAACAGGCAACATAAATTAGCTGCCCGTAATTTGAGATAAAACAATTATTGTTTAAATTTATCTCCTGTCTGGTGATCAATAAAAATAGGGTTGGCTCCTTTGTTCACGATTAAAGGGGGGGTGGTGTTTCCAAACCATCATGAAGGGATGGATTAACTTTCTGGGACTTTACATTAATTCTCTTTTCTATGCGACCCATTTGTCTGAAAAACAAACAAAGCGTTCTCTCTTTGATCTTAATCGTATGGTTAAGTATTGTTTTTGAGGGTTGCATCCAGGCTCCCGTAAGGGAATATCCAATCCGCCCGGTTCCTTTTACCCAGGTGCAGGTGCATCCCGGGTTCTGGTTTCATCGGCTTGAAACCAACCGGAAAGTAACGATTCCCTATAATTTCCTGAAATGTGAAGAGACGGGCAGGATCAGTAACTTTGCAAAGGCCGGCCGACTTGAAGAGGGGGATTTTGAAGGAATCTATTTTAACGATTCGGATGTTTTCAAGGTCATTGAAGGTGCTTCCTATTCCCTTCATGTTCATCCCGATGAGCAATTGGAGGCCTATCTGGATGATCTCATTTCAAAGATCGCGGCAGCTCAGGAAGCCGACGGTTACCACTATTCCATTCGTACGATAAATCCTGACAAAGTGCAGGGTAATTGTGGTAAGGAGCGGTGGTCGGCTCTTAATCATTCTCATGAATTGTATAATGTGGGGCATCTGTACGAGGCGGCTGTGGCTCATTTTAATGCCACAGGAAAGAGAACCCTTCTCGATGTAGCCCTGAAAAATGCCGACTTAATCTGTGAGGTCTTTGGCCCCGGCAAACATATGGGGGTCCCCGGTCATCAGGAAATTGAAATCGGGCTGGTAAAGCTATACCGTACAACGGGCCAGGCCAAATACCTCGAAATGGCCCGCTTTTTTATCGATCAACGCGGAAATGAACAGGGACATGCTTTATATGGGGAATATTGCCAGGACCATAGGCCTCTGGTGCTGCAGGATAAAGCCGTGGGGCATTCCGTTCGGGCAGGCTATTTCTATGCCGGTGCTGCCGATGTCGCTGCCCTGACCGGAGAGGGCCAATATGTGGAGGCCCTGGAAAAAATATGGGAAGATATGGTTTATACCAAGACTTATCTGACCGGAGGTATTGGTGCCGAACCCAGATATGAGGGATTTGGCCCTTCCTACGAGTTGCCTAATGCCACAGCCTATACCGAAACTTGCGCCGCCATTGCCTCTATGTTGTGGAATTACAGGATGTTTCTGCTGAGCGGAGAGGTCAAATATATGGACGTGTTCGAACGTACTTTGTACAATGGTTTTCTGGCGGGGATTTCCCTCGAAGGAGATGAGTTTTTCTATTCCAACCCCTTGGAAGCCAACGGAGTGCAGACATTTAACCAGGGGGCTTGTACCCGTTCTCCCTGGTTTGGATGTTCTTGCTGTCCGGTAAACATTGTCAGGTTGTTGCCTTCGTTGCCGGGATACATCTATTCCCAAAATCAAAATGAAGTGTATGTTAACCTATTTGTGAACAGCACCACTCAACTTGAAGTAGATAATAACGATTTCAGAATTCTCCAGCAATCTGCCTATCCGTGGGAAGGTAAAATTCATATGGATATCGGGACGGATAAAGGCACACGGGCCAAATTAAAAATTCGCATTCCGGGCTGGAGTCGAAACCAGGTATTGCCCGGCGAGTTGTACCACTATCTGTCGGACCAAGAAGAGCCCATATCCTTATTTGTAAATGGTGAGATGCAGCCGGTTAAAATAGAGGAGGGTTATTTGATCATTGACCGAAAGTGGAAAGGGAATACCACCGTGATTCTGGAGCTGAAAATGCCTGTCCGTTTTGTGAAAAGTAACCCTAACATAGAGGCCAACCGCGGGAGGGTTGCCCTTGAAAGGGGTCCCCTGGTCTTTTGCGCCGAGGAGATCGATAATTTTAAAGGGATTCTTGAGGCCGGAATAAACACCCATCAAAAACTCCATTATGCGTTTGACCCTGACCTGTTAAACGGAATTGGGGTGCTGGAGGGTAAAGTCCAGAGAAACGGTGAAGAGAAGCCCTCCCCCTTTAAAGCCATTCCTTACTATGCCTGGTCGAATAGAGGGGTGGGCAGATGGTTGTGTGGATGAATGAAACGGTTTCTGTTGGGCCGGATTAAGCATAAGGTGTTTTTTAGGATGAGTCGCCATGGGCAAAAATAATAATGCGTAAGATGTTTTATTAACAAATCTGATTTTGGAATCCTGCCTTTTGGCAGGAATTCTCGGAAAATAGAGTCTGTTCAGTTTCACAATGTCCCTATTCAATCCTGGCCGACCAACGAAAGGTTTGCCTAAAGGGACTCAAATTTAATGAGAATGAAGATCAATCGGAATGTTTTTTTCAAAGTAGGTGCCCTTTTGGGAATGATGCTTTTGGCAATCGGACTTCAATGCTGCCAGAACAGCGGGCAGGAAACCTATGAAGCCGACGTAATTGTCTATGGAGGAACTTCGGCAGCCATAACGGCCGCCGTTGAGACAGCCCAATCGGGGAAATCGGTTATTGTGGTTTCTCCCGACAAGCACCTTGGGGGGTTAACCTCCGGCGGGCTGGGGTACACCGATACCGGTAATAAATCGGTCATTGGCGGATTATCCCGGGAATTTTACCATCGGGTTTGGTTGCATTACAACGACACAGCCGCCTGGGTTTGGCAAAAACATGCCGACTACGGAAACAAGGGGCAGGGAACAGTGGCTATGGATGGTGAAAACCGTACCATGTGGATTTTTGAACCACACGTTGCCGAGCAGGTTTTTGAAGATTTTGTGTCGGAGAATAACCTCACCATTTATCGTGATGAATGGCTCGACCGTGAAAATGGGGTAACCAAAAATCAGGGTAAAATTATTTCTTTCAAGACTCTTTCGGGGAAAACCTTCAAAGGAAAAATATTTATCGATGCCACTTATGAAGGTGATTTGATGGCTTCTGCAGGGGTGAGTTATCATGTAGGAAGGGAAAGTGTGGAAGAATACGGTGAAGAATTTAACGGCGTTCAAACCGGTGTTTTCCATCATGCACATTATTTTAAATCCAATATTTCGCCCTACAAAATTCCCGGGGATCCTTCCAGTGGGATATTGCCCTGTATCTCGGATCAACCTCCTGGAGAAAAAGGTGCCGGCGATGAAAAGATTCAGGCCTATTGTTTTCGAATGTGCATGACCGATGTTGATGAAAACCGGCTCCCGTTTCCCAAACCTGAAAACTACGATGCAGCCACCTATGAATTGTTGTTGCGCTCTTTTGAAACCGGGAGAAAAGATTTTTTTTCGAAATTTGATCCCATTCCCAATAGAAAAACGGATACCAACAATCATGGCCCTTTTAGCAGCGATTTTATCGGGATGAATTACGATTACCCGGAAGCCGGCTATCAGCGCCGTATGGAGATCATTCAGGAACATAAAGATTACCAAATGGGGCTTCTATGGTTTGTTGCCAACGACCCGCGTGTCCCCGATGATATTCGAACAAAAATGGCCACCTGGGGATTGGCCAAAGACGAGTTTGTCGATAATGGGAATTGGCCCCACCAGATCTACGTGCGTGAAGCCCGGCGGATGACTGGAGAGTATGTGACGACCGAAAACGATGTGCTTCTGAAACGTGAAGTGCCTGAGCCGGTTGGAATGGGCTCTTATGCCATGGATTCACATAATGTGCAACGTTATATCACCCCACAGGGATATGTTCAAAATGAGGGAGATATAGGTGTTTCTCCTCCGGGTCCCTATTCTATTGGTTATGGTTCAATTCTGCCTAAGAAGGAAGAATGCTCCAATTTACTGGTCCCTGTTTGTGTCTCGAGCAGCCACATCGCTTTCGGCTCTATTCGTATGGAACCGGTATTTATGATTCTGGGGCAATCGGCGGCTGTTGCTGCTGAGCTGGCCATCGATTTGAACTGTGCGGTGCAGGAAGTTCCCTATTCAAAATTAAAAGCCCAACTCGATTCACGAAACCAAATTTTGACCATGCCCTGAATACAGGGCACCAGGGATCGGCCCGAAACAGAAGTTTTGACCTTTCAGGATGAGAATTGTATAAGTCCCGGTAACGCAGAGGCATTACTTTGTTGAAAAATACTAACTTTATGGTTGATGAACCGGCAAGATGGAGGTAAAGCAAATCCAGTTGTCTGCAGCTCCAACGTGGGTTCAAGAGGGTTCACTGAAAAATCATACAGACACTATATTAAAATCATAAACACCTTTATAATGAAAACACTTTTAAGAACTCTATTAATTCTCCTGATCCTGTCTCCGGTGGCAGAAGCCCAAAAACCTGAACGTCCCGACCCCCAGCCTGCGCCGGAAACGAGTGAGCCATTTAAATTAGGTATGGCCGGTTATACTTTTGCCCGGTTTGATCTGGATAAAACGCTTGAAACACTCAAACGAGCCGATGTACATTACCTGTGCATAAAAGACTTTCATTTGCCTATGAAAAGTACCGATAAAGAGATTGAAGCTTTTCATGCCAAGTTGGAAGCTTTTGATGTGATTGGTTATGCCGTGGGGCCAATCTATATGAAAACCGACGAGGAGGTGGATAAAGTTTTCGAATACGCAAAACGGGTAGGCGTAAAAACCATCGTGGGGGTCCCAACCTATGAGCTGCTTCCTTATGTGAGTAAAAAAGTGGCAGAGTGTGACATGAAATTTGCCATTCATCTGCACGGACCTGATATTGATAAATTTCAGGATGCCGATGATGTATGGGAAAATGTAAAGGATTTGGATCCTCGTATGGGGATGTGTCTGGATATCGGCCATGACAGAAGAAATGGAAAAGACCCGGTGGCTGATTTGAAAAAGTATCAGGCCAGGGTGTTCGATATTCACTTAAAAGATGTGACGGGCGCTTCAAAACTCGGGTATTCTGTGGAAGTTGGACGGGGCATTCTGGATATCCCCGGGTTTGTGAAAATGCTTCGAAAAGTAAATTATACCGGCGTGGTCAGCCTGGAGCATGAACGCAATATGGACGATCCTTTTATGGGGATTGCCGAGTCGATTGGTTATTTTAGAGGGGTCGTCGCTGCCACCAGAAACTAATTCCCACCATCCCATATGAAACCAATTTTATTTTTGTTGCTCCTGGTCGGTTTAATTCAACTGGGTAATGCGCAAGCATGGCAACCGGCAGGTGATAAAATAAAGACTTCCTGGTCGGAGCGTCTTGATGTCAATCATATCCTTTCGGAATATCCGCGACCTGCGATGAAAAGAGGTGACTGGACCAGCCTGAATGGTTTATGGGATTATGCCATTACCGATGCCGGTGCTGCGACCCCGATCCAATTTGATGGACAAATACTGGTTCCTTTTGCGGTTGAATCGAGCTTGTCGGGGGTTCAAAAACGCTTGGGCCATGAAAAAGAACTGTGGTACCAGCGTGATTTCATGGTTCCTAAAGAGTGGAAAGGACAGAGGGTGTTGCTGCATTTTGGGGCAGTAGATTGGAAAACAGATATTTGGGTGAATGATATTAAGGTTGGTTCTCATAAAGGTGGGTATACCCCCTTTTCGTTCGATATCTCCCCCTTTCTGAATACAAACGGCCACCAGCGGCTGATGGTGAGGGTGTGGGATCCTACCGATAAGGGATATCAACCCAGGGGGAAACAGGTGAGTAATCCTCAAGGTATTTGGTATACCCCGGTTTCGGGAATTTGGCAAACTGTTTGGTTGGAGCCTGTGGCGGTGAAGTATATCACCGCGGTGCGTAGAACACCCGATATTGATAGGGAAAGGATTGGGATTGCGTTGAATACTGCCGGCACCACTGGTGTGGAGTGGTACGAAGCCATTGTGCTCGATGGGAACACCCAATTGGTCACAGGAAAAGCTGCCGTGACCGAAGCCCTCGAAATGGTGGTGAAGGATGCTAAATTATGGAGTCCCGAATCTCCTTTTCTATACCAGCTTAAGATTAATCTATACAGCCGGGGTAAGATTGTGGATCAGGTGGACAGCTATTTTGCCATGCGAAAGGTTTCTAAGAAGAGAGACCAGAATGGCATCGTCCGGCTTCAGCTCAACAATAAGGATTATTTTCAGTTTGGCCCGCTCGATCAGGGGTGGTGGCCCGACGGTTTGTATACGGCCCCCTCGGATGATGCACTGAAATATGATATTATTAAGACTAAGGAGCTGGGCTTTAATATGATTCGAAAGCATGTGAAGGTGGAGCCTGCCCGGTGGTATTATCATTGCGACCGCGAAGGGATGTTGGTTTGGCAGGATATGCCCAGTGGGGATAAAAGTCCCCAATGGCAGATGAAACAATATTTCGATGGGACAGAAATGATCAGAAGTGCTGAATCGGAAGAGAATTACCGGCAGGAGCTTAAGGAGTTGGTGGATTATCTTTACTCTTCTCCCTGCGTGATCTGCTGGGTGCCCTTTAACGAAGCCTGGGGCCAGTTTAAAACAACAGAGATAACCGAATGGCTGGCCAATTATGATCCTTCCCGGTTGATTAATCCAGCCAGCGGAGGTAATTTTTATCCGACAGGCGATATTTTGGATCTGCATAACTACCCCGGACCGGCATTGTATCTGTTCGACGGGCAAAGGGCTAACGTACTTGGTGAATATGGTGGTATCGGCCTGCCGTTGGAAGGGCATCTCTGGGATACCGATAAGAATTGGGGCTATGTGCAGTTTAAATCGTCTGATGAAGTGACGGATAGGTATATCCAATATGCTGAGGAGCTCTTGAAGCTTATTAAGGCAGGATTCTCGGCAGCTGTTTATACCCAAACAACCGATGTGGAGAGCGAAGTAAACGGATTGATTACCTACGATCGCAAGGTCATAAAGGTGGATCTGAACCGAGTCCGGGAGATGAATCAAAAGATCTGTAAATCCCTGGATAATTGATGCACGGATACTCGGACGGCTTTTTGTTTTTCAATTGTTACCTAATGGGGTAAGCGCTATAATTAAATCCTAAAACCCATGAAACTCTGTTTGTTTGGAATCGTTTTGTTTTGTACGCTGTCGTGTGTGACTCATGTGGGCTATAAGGTCTTGGATGACAAATCATTTGATGTTGTTGTTGACGGTAAAATGGTGATGCTTTTTACTTTGAAGAATAAAAATGACCTGTGCGTCCAGATAACCAATTTTGGCGGACGGGTGGTGGCCCTTTGGGTGCCCGACAGGGATGGTCATTTCGACGATATTGTTCTGGGTTATCCTACTCCGGAGGGCTATCTGAAAGGCAGTGGGTCTTATTTTGGGGCCACAATAGGGCGCTATGGCAATCGCATTGCCAGGGGCCAATTTATCCTCAATGACAGGGAATATACCCTGGCAACCAATAACAATGGGAATCATCTGCATGGTGGCATCAAAGGGTTCAATAACGTAGTTTGGGAAGCCACCCAGGTGGATGGGCAAACGCTGGAACTCACTTATATGTCGAGAGATATGGAAGAGGGATATCCGGGAAATCTTCAAACCACAGTTGTTTACCAGTTGACCAATAACGACGAATTAAAAATTGAGTACCGGGCAACTACCGATGCGCCTACCCCTGTCAACCTAACACATCATTCCTTTTTTAACCTGCACGGGGCCGGGAATGGTGCCATCAAGGACCACCTTGTGGAGATCAATGCCGATAACTTCACCCCGGTAGATTCAGGTCTGATTCCAACCGGTGAGATGGCACAGGTTGAAGGAACCCCGATGGATTTCAGACAACCAACAACTATTGGAAGCCGCATAGACAGCGATTTTGACCAGCTGAAACTTGGTGGGGGATATGATCATAACTATGTGTTAAATCAAGGTTCTGATGAAATGAACTTCGCCGCCAGAGTGTTGGATCCTGAATCCGGAAGGGTTCTTGAAGTATTCACCAATGAGCCGGGGATGCAGTTTTATACCGGAAATTTTTTAAATGGAATGGATATCGGTAAAAATGACAAAACCTATGAATACCGTTCCGCTTTCTGTATGGAAACCCAACATTTTCCCGACAGTCCCAATCACGAGAGCTTTCCTTCAACCATTCTTAATCCGGGGCAAGAGTATTACTCTGTTTGTGTTTATAAGTTTTCGGTACAGTAAGGGAGTAGGCCGGAGTTCCAACAAGTCATCTGGTAACCAGACCTAATCAGGTAAATTATATTTATCCGATTAGGTTTTTAGGCGATAACCCGTCTGAGCTGGGCCGCAAGCACGGTGGGAAAAGGGTTGAATTTTTTATCTCAATGGTTGGTTAGGTTAATCCGTCAGAAGGATGATAATCTTTTTTCGCAACAGGGATTACCGGAATCCCGAATGAAGCCCTCGTTTTTTACCTGCTATGAGTGCTTAAACAGTTCAGCTATCCCTTGGAGTTTTTTCATACTTTTGTATCCGAATGGATTTAAATAAGGAGACGGAAAATGGGGTACAAAGAAGTCACAGTCAAGTTACCGACCGATTACACAGAAGATACGCTTCGGGAACGAATTGCACAGGAACTGCATTTGAGGGAGTTTACATGTCATATAGAGAATAAAAGCCTTGATGCCCGAAAAAAGACTAATATTCACTGGTTGGTAAGAGTACTTGTGGTGTCGGAGGAGCTCAAGGGAGGAACGGCCCCTCTATTTCCGGAATTAGTGATTCCCTATCAAAAGCGGAAGGCCCGGTTGCATGTGGTGGGTAGTGGACCGGCCGGCTTCTTTTGCGCGTTGGTTCTGCAAAAAGCAGGCTTCGATACAACCATTATTGAGCGCGGTTCGGAGGTGGGAAAACGGGGTCACTCTATTTCCCTGTTCGAGCATAAAGGTGTTTTCGATCCGCTCAATAATTATGCTTTTGGCGAGGGGGGAGCAGGGACTTTTTCGGATGGGAAGCTTACTTCACGATCGAAACATATTTCCAGGGAGAGGCAATTTGTGCTTTCGAGCTATGCCCGTGCTGGCGGCCCCGATGAGATCATGTATCTGGCTCATCCCCACCTGGGTACCGACAACTTAAAAGTTATTGTCAATAATCTTCGGCAGGAGTTTCTGGAGCTTGGGGGAACCATTCTTTTTGAGACCATGTTCGAGGATATTACCATAGAACAAGGGTCCATAACAAAGGTGAAGACTTCGCGGGGGATCCTGGATACGGACGGTCTTTTCATTGCCTCGGGGCATTCGGCCTATGAAACCTATCGGATGTTGATGAGGCAGGGGGTGGTGTTTCAACCAAAGAATTTTGCCATTGGCTGCAGAATGGAGCACCGGCAGGAAATCATCAATCAGGCGCAGTGGGGATCCAAAAAACTTCCCGGCGTGAAGGCCGCGGAGTATCGGTTGACCTCTCCCGGAGACGGTAAGCATCATGTTTTTTCTTTCTGCATGTGTCCCGGTGGCATGGTGGTGCCTGCTACGGCGTATGCCGGGTCCAATATTGTAAATGGCATGAGTTATTATAAGCGGAATCAGCCGTTTGCCAATGCCGCCTGCGTGGCGGGCATTCATCCCGATGAGCTGGCCGGTAAAGCCTGCCGGCCTCTCGAGGCGCTAGACGTGCTGGAGCAATTGGAACAACGTTTTTTTGAATATTCCAATGGTTATGAAGCGCCCGCTTGTAGTATTCCCGATTTCATTAGTGGAAAAGAAAAGGGTAGGAAAATGGAAAGTAGTTATCCTTTGGGGTTAAAGGCGGCACCTCTTTGGGAACTGTTGCCGGGAAGCGTGAGTGAGGCTTTGAGGAAAGGTCTGGTCGATTTTTCTAAAAAGATGAAAGGCTTTGAGCAGGGAATCTTATTGGGGCTTGAAAGTAAAACCTCCTCGCCGGTCAGAGCTCTTAGAGAACCCAATGGTCTTTGTGTGAACTTTGAAAACTTATATATGATGGGTGAGGGCAGTGGTTATGCCGGTGGTATTATCTCAAGCGCTGCCGATGGCATACGAGCTGCCATGAATTTTATTGAAAAACAATGACCTAAAAGTATGATTGGCCGTTTTGTCCGCTTGAACCGGATGATTTCTCGTTCCGGTTCAAGTGGTTGGTTGGATACTCAACTAAAAATAGCCGAATCAACATTTATCTCAATCGAATCAATAACCCTTTTGGCAGCGGTTCGTCCTATTTCGTCGTCTGCCTGATAGACAACCATAACCTGCCAGAGAATTAATCCTTTTGAAAATCCGGTGTTAATATATTCTACACCAAGTCCATCCTGGTTGTAGGTGCCTTTTTGTATAAACCCGGGAATATCATTTTTATTCAGGGCTTCTTCGGAATAGTCAAAATCGGTGACCCCTTTTTGCTTTTTCATTTCGTTTACCGAACCATCTGCGGCGCCTTGTAAATTGACCTCTCCAATGGAAGGATTATATTTCAGGCTGTTTATAATGACTTTAAAGCCTTTGTTGGACACATAATTATAAACATCCATCTGGTCTATGATCTGCTTAATGTTTTCAGGAATGGGTAAATCCCCTTTGGTCATCTTTTCAGGCGTTTCAACCGTTAACCCGAAGCTCCCATAGGTCCCTTTAATCCACTCCCGGGCTAATATCTCCTTCGATGTTTTTTCCGATTTAAAATACCTGGCAATCGATTCTCCACCAAACTGTCCCAGGGCATAAAAAATGGCAAATGTTACCGCAAAGGCAATCCAATACTTTGATTTCCGGGATTTTGGTTTGGGTTTAACAGGACTATTTTGAACAGCCTCCTGGGTGAGGCACGCCAATTGCTTAAACTCATTGAAGGTCTTATCCGGATTCCTCTTTTTCCAGGCGGTAAAATTGTTCTCAAGTTTCTTGTCACATTTCGAACAGAATATTAAATACTCACTCTTAACCTCGTTAAGGTGTCCACAGTTAATACATTTCAGGTAGTGTGTCATCTAATTTTAGTCTTAATCATTTTTTAATGGGAGGGAAGGTGATCTCATGATGCGCCTTAGGGCGGAATAAAAATAATTATATTTAGATTGAATTTTTTAATCCCAGGTAGATTTTTTTGGGGGGATTGTGGAATCGGCATCTTTTTTTTATTCTGCTGTTTTGGTGTTTGGGAGATTCGCTAAGATGTTTGTATTCAGATTGTTGTCGGTGGTTTAGACCATCGGTCGAAAAGTCATGGATATGGTTTAATCTTTTTACCCGGGGCAGAAACACTGAATTTTAAATAGGTTAACTTGTAAACAGATTTCCTGTTTGGGCCCCAATTGTTTTCCCCGGAACCCTGTCGAATAAAGGATTTCTTTTGGTTATTGTTGCAATACCTCCTCTTGTATGATGGGCTCAGCCTGGGATGGTGTTGAAAGTTGCAGGGGAACAAAATGTTGTTGTATGGTGTCGGTCGAGATTTCCCAAAGCCTAAAACCAAACGGTCTTTGGTCAAAATTTCTGCTGGTGGTTTCCCCACTGACCAGTTGTATGTTTTTAAAATGGTTGATGACCACTTCATGGGTGTGCCCCGACAAGTAGGCAACCACATTGTTTTGAAGAAATAGATCGATCAGCTCCTGCCTTTTGTCTTCCGGAAGGTTGAAGTAATGCTCTTCTTCCTGAGCGGACTTGGTAAACAGAGGATAATGTCCAATCACAAATACGGGGTAAGACTTGAGTCTTTGATTCTGCAGGGTTTCTTTGAACCAGTTGTCCTGTTTTTCCGATTCAGCCCCAATATCGGATTTCCATAATTGTGAGTTGGTTACGATAAAGGAATACCCTTTATGGTCAAAATCATAATAATCTTTGCCGATGGTTTCCCGGTAATAGCTTAGAGTGGTTTCGTTTGGTATATTGCCTATGTCATGATTGCCGGGAGCTGAGTAACAGGGCATTTTTAATGCACTCGTGATTCCAAGAAAATCGGAATAAGAACTGTCGCCTGGATTATTTACCAGGTCGCCGCAAATGACCACAAAATCAGGATTGAGCGCATTGATTTGTTCGACTGCCTGTTTGAAATTTATTAAATCTTGTTCGTAGCTTTTCTCATTAAATCCTAACTGAGTATCACACAGTTGAACAAAAGTGAAGGTTTTTTGTATTGGCCGGCTACAGGCAACGTTTAGCAAGAGTAGGGCAATCAGGGCATATCTGTTGAAACGATAATTCATGTTGGCTTTTTGAGATATGTTTATTTTTAAAAAACTGGTCCATAAACAGAATCAAAAATACAGAACTAACCCTTATCTCTCAAATAAATCAGAGAGTATCTTCTTAAAATCCTTTCATTTAGCCAGGAAGGTCTTTAGGGGTTCAATGAACTTTTCGAAGCTCTCAATGTGGGGTAGATGGCCGATGTCTTCAATTTCGACCAATTCGCTGTTGGGAATGGTTTTTTGGGTTAGCTTGCCAAGGTGGTTATATAAGCCCATGGTTTTTCTTATGCTTTCCGCTACCAGTGGTTTCCCTAGCGCGGTCCTGTCGCGGGTGCCGATAATTAAAAGTGTGGGGCATTTTAGGTTTTTAAACTCGTAAAGGACGGGTTGTGTGAAAATCATGTCATAGGTTAATGCCGCATTCCAGGCTATCTTTGTATATTCCGAATTCAGGGTCCAGCCGGCCAAAAGATTAACCCAACGGTCATAATCGGGTCTCCATTTCCCATCGTAATAATTTTCTAACTGATAGGCTTTGATGCCTTCATAGCTCTTCTTTAATTCCGATTTATACCACCAGTCAACCGACTGATAGGGCACAACCAGCTTCCAGTCTTCCAGGCCAATCGGGTTTTCTAAAATTAATTTTTCGGTGATTTCGGGGTACATCAAGGCAAAGCGTGTAGCCAGCATTCCACCCATCGAATGGCCTAAAACGGCCGTTTTGGTGATGCTTAGATGGTCCAGGATGGCTTTGGTGTTTTTTGCCAATTCCTGAAATGAATATTGATAATGATCGGGCTTAGAGGACTTTCCAAAGCCAATCTGGTCGGGAACAATCACCCGGTAACCTTCTGCTTTTAAGGCTTTAATGGTTGATTCCCAATAGGCTCCGTTAAAATTCTTGCCGTGCAAAAGCAGAATCGTTTTTCCATTGTGGTTGTCTGGCTTGACATCCATATAAGCCATCACCAGGGATTGGTGCTGTGTGGTTACCGATAAAAAGTCTACCTGGAAGGGATATTTGTAATTGTTGAGCCTTAGATCCAGCCATTGTAAAGAATCTTTCTGAGCGAAGGTGGTCAGGAAGATGAGCATAAAAAACAGGATGAATTTAATTCTTGTCATTGGATAAAAATATTTGGATGAGTTACTTTTTTGCCGTAGCCAGAGTGGTGGCTACCATCATTTACAATAACCCATAATTCTCTATTAAGTTCACCTCCCATTGGTCTCAGACCTGGCCCGGATTAGGTAAAAAATTACCCGGTGAGGGCTAAGTAATTATTTCTCTGATATTTCTCAGCTCATTAATCCACTTTTCTTCATCCAGTCAAAAAGGGGTTTCATCCATTCATAGGTGGGTAACTTTAACACGAAGCCATGGTTGCCTTTTGGGTAGAGGTGCATCTCGGCCGGTACTTTATGCTGGATTAGTTGCTGGTAAAAGCGTATGCTGTTTTCAACGGGGACCACTGTATCGTCACCGGCATGGGTCAGCCAGGTGGGAGGGGTATTGGGACCTACGTGGAGTTCGTTGGAAAAGAGATTCTTCTGTTCCTGGGACGGAGCTGGGCCCAGAAGATTTGTACGTGATCCGGAGTGGGTAACTTCATCCTGCATCATGATGACGGGATAGACCAATATCATAAAATCGGGTCTCAGATTCACCTGCTCATCGTTGGGGATATACGATTTCTGGAAGTGCGTTCCGGCCGTGGAGGCTAAATGCCCGCCGGCGGAGAATCCCATGATGCCTATTTTTGTGGGATTTAATTGCCATTCCTGAGCCCGTTGACGTACGATTTTTATTGCCTGTTGCGCATCTTGCAGGGGGCCTATGGCTTTGTTGGGCATGATGGAATCATCAGGCAGGCGGTATTTCAGGATAAAAGCAGCGATGCCCTGGCTAAGAAAGGCCTCTGCAATAATGGTGCCTTCGCGCCAATAGCTTTCTCCCGTGTAGCCGCCTCCCGGACAGATAATCACACCCGCTCCTGTTGCATTGGCTTTTGGCGGAAGAAATAGGGTCAGGGTTGGATGGGATATCTGTTTAATCCATGAAACGCGGCCGTTTTCCATTTTGGTTGTTTCCTGGTCAGGATAGGGGCGACTGTTGGGGATGGCGCCCGGATAGAGGTCAATGATTTGTTGGGCTTCTGCAGTCAGCGAAAAAAGGAGCGTGAGGATCAAGAGGTAGGTTTTCATGGGTTTGGGTTTAATTATTTTGTGGTTTTATTAGATCTTTGAGCATCGTTGCCCGCTGGCTGGTATTTGGGAATATGTGATTGGGACATTTCCAAATCCTGGGTGCTGAATTCAAACCTTTCACTCAGATATTTGAATCTGTCTTCGGTGCTCTCAATTATTTACCTTCTAATATGCGTAAATTTTCCTCAATTTCAAGAATATCTTTCACCGTTTTGAATCCAAAAATGGGTGGTCTGATACGAGGGGGGAAATGAGATATTGTTAATTGAATTTCTTGTCTTTTTTAATGATTCCTTATTTACCATAGCGGAATAAATTTGAGATGGATTAGATCTCAAGGAGTTTAATGATTGCTTATGCCTCTTGTCAGGAGCCTGGAATTAATGTAAAAATAGCGCCAGACCATAAAAATTGGTATCTGGATTCTCATTCTTGTAAAAGATGGAAGCATTTAAGTGTTTCTTTATTGAATATTGAATGCCTGCCCAAAGGACCTTTTGAGGTTGTGTATTTATCGATTTTTTGTTCAAATCGTATCGGGTAAAGAGCAATATGTTTTTGAAGCGTAAATAATTTCCAAAGACTGAGAACCCAATCTGATCCTGACTTTCCGGGTTATTATGGCTGCTTTTTTTTGCGGCTTCTATTCCAAAACGGGCTTCCTTTATTTGTTTGCTTAAAAAGAGGGAAAGTATATGTTCGTGGTTGGTGTTCAGAGAGATACAGTTGAAAAGTCTGATGGTGCAAAAAACCGTTTGAAGGGTTTGTCCTGTCATGAATTGATATTTCTTTGAGGAGTCCTTAATTGGGGTATAATATCCGGAAGTAAAAGCTATATCATACCAAAAACGTTCCGCCACGGTGTGTTTTAGTAAAATTCCAATGTTCCGATTTTCCCCATAGTCAAAGTAATTTTGGAATGTTTTGCTGACGTACCTTAATTGCCATATTTTTCGTGGGTATTTAAATTGTTCCGAAACAAGCAATCCTGCCAAAAGGGACAATCCTTGTTGTTGATATTGCAAATAGGCTCTTTTTATATAGGGTGTTCGTTGGTAGATTTCATTATTATCTTTTACATAAGTGTCTCCGGCAAGGCAAAAATTCCATCTCTTGAAAAAATGTTGATTGTAAACAATCAATGTTCTATTTAAGTCGTATTTTTCTGTTAAGGGTTTTGATGCCTCGTGGTAAAAGCCGGCCTTGGCAAAAACCTGAAAATTTATGGAATAGTTTTTTCCTTTTACCGAATCCTGTTGCGCATTGGTATTGTGGGCATATAAAAAGGAAAGCAGCAGAAGAGACAAAATTCTTCTGCTGCTTTCCATCGGTCTCATGTTCTTTAGATTATTGTAAAACATTAATAATCATTATTACAGATGCCACCAGTTGAGTGCCTGCAAATAGGTATTTCAGGTTTTTGGGTTTCGAGTTCAGAGCCATTTTGGCCCCTAAAAATCCACCAATCAAGCCAGCTGCCGCAAGAGGTATCGCCAGGTGAGGAAGAAAAATCCCTGCACCAAGATGCCCAAAAAATCCTGCTGCCGCCGAAATGGTAACCAGGGTGGTAGAGGTACCCACAGCGATATGCATGGGCACACTCATGGTGAGCAGCATTAAAGGCACCAGAAAGGAGCCCCCCGAAACACCCACCATCCCGGAGATAAATCCGGTGAGTAACACAATGGGGATGGTTACCAACAGGTTGACATGGTATTCTTCCCCATTCGATTTCAATGAAACAATCCAATTACGGTCACTCTTAAGATGTTGTTTGGGCTTTCGTAACATAAGCAGCGCCGCCAGAAACATCACTACTGCAAAAACCCCTTTAAGCAACTTTTCGTTGAAATACTGACCAAAATAACCACCACTCAAGGCGGATACAAATATTAAGCTTCCCAGCAGGATGGTTAACTTCCAGTGATTCATCTTTTGCTTACTGAAAAGAATGGTGGCCATCAGTGATGAACACATTAAAATAAACTGACCTGTTGAAGCCGAAATGTTCATGCCAATACCAGACAAAACCAGAGCTAAAACATAAAAATTTCCACCACCTCTTCCTGTCATCGTCATGATAAATGCAATAAGCAAAATAACGACCGCTAATAAATAAACATTCATGCCTTAGTTATTGAGTTTTTTATAGAGTTTGCCGGGCATTACCGCTGCCATCAAAGGAGGATAGCCCCCGAGGATGATTTTGACATCTTTATAGCCTTTACTTTTCAGGTAAACAAAAATGATGGTTGCCCTTACTCCTGCTGAACAAAAAACACCAATGGTTTTATCCCTGGGGATTTCGTTTATCCTTTCTGGAATTTCATTGGTGGGTATCTCAATGACTTGGCAGTGATGCGAGAGAGAAAGCTTAATCGTTTCCTGCTCTTCCTTTGCTCTTACATCTAAAAAAATGGTGTTCCCGGCAGAAAGAAATTTTTCTACTTCCACCTTGTGTTCTCCGTTGCCAAAGTATTGGAAATCCATTTCACTAATTGTTTTTTCTAAATCATTCATTTGTGTTGTTTTAAGTTATGTTTCCTGGAAAATGTGGATTTCTGTTTTTTGCGAATGAAAATCTTACCTTTTATCCATTAATTGATAATGAATATCCCCAAATAGTTTGTGGGCTACCGACTTCTCATGACAGGAGGTACAGTTCATCTTTCCTGTAGTATTCCCTAATTTGCCATGACCTCCGTGGCATGCCAGGCATTCATTTACTGTTTCATTATCCTGGTAACTGGTTATAAAGGTATGGTTGAAATACGTGTTGAGCATTTCAACGGTATGAGCAGCTACATCAGCGGTTAATCGTCGGCAACGTTCTGTGCGCTCTTTGCTGTCTATTCTGTATCCGGCTTTTTTCCCCCATTTGGTAGTTGAGGCATGACAAAGTATCGATTCTGAGGTAGAAGTAATTGGTGTGAAATCTAAGGTTGGGTCAGTAGGGGTATAAATAGGGAAGGCATTGGTTTCGTACCAGCGAAATAACTCAGCTGTAAGAATATCCCTGGTGTTTTTATCGTTGATCAGTAATCCAAATATGGCAGAAGCCCCGTTTAAACTGCCACAGATGGTTCCTGCACCACCAACACCTCCGTGGCCATATTTCATCATATGAACGGGAAAGGAGGTATAGGGTTCTCCAAATTTTTCGCTTAGTTGAGCAATAATGCTGCTAAAAACACCATACATACAACTCCCTATATTGTAATTTTTGTAGGCTTGAGCGGATGTTATGTCAGGATCCAGAATCGTATAGTTCCATTGAGTTTCGGCATTGTTGGGTTCTACCTTTATAGGGGAAGGGGTAGAAGCCTTTTCGGGTTTAAATGCATTGGTCAGTGTCCCAATTCCTGCTGTTCCGGCAACAATTGCACCTGCTGCCACTTTGATAGCGTTTCGTCTGTTCATTTTTGGGTTAGTTTGGAAGTTGGCATAATAGCCAAATTGACAGTGAAAAAATTTTTGGTGATGAAATAAATTTATAATTTCTTGTTAATGACTCGGGTTGCACAACTCATAAAATCAAGCACACAGGGAATGGCTAAACGATAATAGATGAAGTTTTTATCTTTTTCTCCTTCAATTATTTTGTGCTTTTTAAGGATGTCAAGATGTTTAGACATGGTTGATATATCAATGCCAACTGTTTCGGTGAGCTCTTTTACCGACAACTTTTTATCGTTCACCGCATGAATAATATACAAGCGGGTGGGATGTGCCAGGGCTTTGAAGATCTCAGCCTTTTCTAAATATTCCTTTTCAATAGCTTTGTTCATAATTCCTGCTTTTAAGTATTGATTGCTTTTTTCGGTATCATTTTTTTCGTTTATTCTATCGAAAATAAACAGGGTCGCGGCATTAAATGGTAAATGTTTCAAATACGATTTCGGTTATTTGGTCAGGATAGAATATTTTTTTATTCTCCCCACTTGTACTGTTCTGGTGAAGGTATTTCTTCAATGGCATCAAAAATAATGTGCTTGTCTATTTGGCAAAATTACCAAATAGAATTTAATTGCCAAAAAATATCATCTTTTTTAAGGGGTGCAGTATTTTGCTTTGGTGGTAAGGGTGAGTATGGTCATCTTTACAAAGTCCGTAGCCATTATTCCGGACAATTCAGTTTGCCTGATTCATAAAAATCCCTAACCCATAGGTTGGGTGGCAGAATTTATTCAATGGTTAATTAAATCCTTCCTTTCGGCTGTGAAGGGCGCAACCCAGTGCCCCCATGATCTTGGGCTCTTCGGGGACCAGCACGGGAAGATTAGATCGTAGGGAGGTAATGGAATCCCGACAGAACTCCTGGTTCAGCTCAAAAGGATTTGCAATGGGTGATGGGCAACGTGAGATTTCTTTTATCCGGATGGTTACCCACAGGCGCTATTGTCGGGTTAATGACTGGCCTAATTTTTTTCCCAGTTCAAAGGCCTGGTCCATGATCCGGGGTTGCTTTTTGATGGCTCCTTTTTCAAACGAGAGCAGGACCGGAAGCGTGCCTATTATTTCGAATCCCAGGGCCTCCATGGGTCGTAGCATTGCTTCCATGGCAAATCCCATGTCCTCCATCTGTGCTTGTTCGCAAACGGCAGAGATTACTACTTTTCTATTTTGGTTGGCCAGGCGGCTACTCCAGGCCCGCGGGCGGGTATTGTTGTCAAATTCATAAAAACAATACAACCGGTCAATGAAGGCTTTCATCCAGGAGGTGATGTTGTAATTATGCACCGGTGAAGCCAGAATTAATCCTTGTGATTCAATGATATCCGGATATAAGGTAGACATCCCATCGTTTATCTTTGTGCAGATCTTGTCTCTTCTACACTTCTCGCAACCCACACATCCCTTTAATTCAAGATCTCTCAGATTTACATTTTCAAATCCGATCTGTTCATCTTTCAATCCCGATATAATTTGTTTTATCAGGAGGTCCGTATTCCCGCCGCTTCTTGGGCTGCCTCCAATGGCCAATACCTTTGGGATGGGATTCTCCATCAAGCTTGCCTTTTCTAATAGCTCCTCAAAATAAATCATCTGTGTCTTCCCTTTCGATTTTTAAATGGAGCAAGATAAGCATATTTAAAATGATCCGTCGTGGGCAAACAAGGGGCCGTTTTTATTCGGGTTCTTTGCCGTAACACTTAAATATTGGGACCTAAGCCTTATTGTTTCTTGACAAACGTAACCATTGTATTATTTCCAGCCCTCTGACTTAGGTTAAGAAAATAAACCCCTGCCATTAAATCATGAGTATCAATAGATGAATCTCGTTTCAATACCCCTTTTTTAACACAGACCCCTTGTGTATTGTAAATCATAAAATCAAGGTCTCCTGTTGGCTCCGGTTGTATAAGATACAATTGATTAACCACCGGATTGGGGTAGACTTTCACCGTGTTTAGACTTCTTTCCCGGATTTTGGTTACAGCACGGGTCGATATCCTAAAGGTGTCTGACGAAAAGAAGGTGTCGTAACTGAAATTTGCATAAACAACAATATCTGTCAGACCCGGCACTAGCGGGGTTCCACTAAAGGTTTTGCTCTGGTAATCAAATGTTAACCAATCCGGAAGCGCTGTGCTGTCACTTTTGAGAGCCAGTATTGAATCGGGTTGCTGACTGAAAAGGGAGTCCGGAATAGTATAAGAATAAGATTCATTTGTTGAGATAGTGGTGTCCGGGAGGTTGTAATCAAAGTAAGACCTGACCCGAAGAACCAGGTAAAGGGTCGATTCTTTTTGAATATTATAATCACTGAGGGTTCGTCCATCCTCCAATTGCTTTCCTGCATATATTAATCGTTGCTGATCAGGGGGGATTCCTTCTTTATCCTGAATTTTGGCCTTCACATTTTCAATGGTGTCATTGGGCTCAACATCAAGGGTTATTGTTTTCCCGGTTAATGTCTTAACAAAGATTTGCATTGGATAAAGAGTCGTGGAAAAGAGCACTAAAATTAAAATGGAAAGGATCCTTTTTCTTGGATTCATGAGATAGTGGGTTTGGTTTTGTGGGCGCAATATCAGCGATAAAATTAATTATATTTTTATTTATGGATGGGTTTTATGTGGGTTTTAAGGTAAAATACCAATAAAGAAGAAGCATGATTCGGTGTTTTTAATTCGTAGCCGGGTAGTATGTTAACCGGCATTTTAATGGCAAGAATCTTGCTTCAGAATAAAAATATGAAAGATTTTGAAGCGACAGAATGCTATTTCAGTTCAGAAAACCATGGGATTTATAGAAAACAGGGTCTTGTTGGTCTCAAACCCTGAAAGAATAGGCTGCATCTTAATGCCGACTAAAGGAGTGATAAACAATTACCCTGAGAATAATAAGATCTTCAGGCTAATAGAACCGGACCTTTTAAGTGCCGGGAAATAAACCAGTGAAAGTTAAGTTAAAAAATGGCTCCCCCTGGAGATAAGCCTTTGAGGGGAGCCTTTTATGGATGAAACTGTGGAGGGTACTTATTTAAATTCCTCCAGCGTTTTTTTAATGATTTTAATGGCCTGGTGTATCTGATCTTCGCTAATTACCAGGGGAGGGGCAAAGCGGATGATGTGTTCGTGCGTGGGTTTGGCTATGAGGCCGTTATCTTTCATGGCCACGCAAACATCCCAGGCCTCCTTTCCGTTTTTGGGTTTTATAACGATGGCATTGAGCAGGCCTTTGCCGCGCACCAGTTCGATCATGTCGGAGTCTATCTTTTTGAGTTCTTCCCGGAAAATTGCTCCCAGGCGTTCGGCCTTTTCGGCCAGCTTCTCGTCCTTTATAACCTGCAGGGCTTCCATGGCCACCTTACAGGCCAGCGGGTTACCCCCATAGGTGGAACCATGTTCTCCGGGTTTGATCACCAGCATAATTTCATCGTCGGCCAGAACCGCAGAGACGGGATATATGCCTCCGGAGATCGCTTTGCCCAGGATTAGCACATCGGGTCTTACACCTTCGTGGTCGCAGGCCAGCAATTTTCCTGTTCGCGCAAGGCCGGTTTGTACTTCGTCGGCCATGAAAAGAACGTTTTTGGCTTTACACAGGTCATAGGCCTTCTTCAGGAATCCGTCGTCGGGCACATATACCCCTGCCTCTCCCTGGATGGGTTCTACCAGAAATCCGGCTATGTTGGGGTCTTCCAGTTCTCTGGCCAGTGCCTGGGTGTCGTTGTAGGGAATCTTGATGAACCCGGGGGTGTAGGGGCCAAATCCCCTGTAGCTGAATGGGTCGGTCGACATCGAGATGATGGTGATGGTGCGCCCGTGGAAGTTGCCATCGCACACAATGATTTTGGCTTCGTTGGGAGGGATGCCTTTTTTGTCATAGCCCCATTTGCGGCACAATTTAAGAGCCGTTTCATCGGCTTCGGCACCGCTGTTCATCATCAAAACTTTATCGTACCCAAAATATTTGGCGATGTACTCTTCAGCCTCTCCCAACACATTGTTGTAAAAGGCACGGGAAGTGAGGGTCAGACGAAGGGCTTGTTCACTTAGCGCTTTGACGATGCGTGGGTGGCAATGTCCTTGGTTGACCGCCGAATAGGCCGACAAGAAGTCGAAATAGCGTTTTCCGTCGGTGTCCCAGACGTATACCCCCTGGCCCCGTTCCAACACGACCGGTAGTGGGTGATAATTGTGGGCCCCATACTTGTTTTCCCGGGCAATGTAATCCTGAGCCGTCATTTGGTCTTGCATAACATACCTGTTTTAAGAATGGTTGATTTAAGCTTTCACTAAATTAAGGAAAATCATGCAATTAAAAGATGAATTTTGTCATTCACTCCTTCTATAGAAGCCGTGAGTTTCCCTATAGGTAATTGGGGTATGCGATCGTGATAAGGGCTTATCTTCTGCTTAAAAAGCTACCGTGAGGGAGAGGTTTATCCTTCGGCTGGTAAGATAATTGGGTACAGCATATTGGCGGTTGGCTACATCACTCACCCAATAATAGGAGATGGTGTTGTTGATATCGAACAGGTTAAAGATCTCCATCCCAAACCACAGATCTTTGAACAGATGGGTGCGGTCGTAGTGTTTGTGAAGCCATGGTAGGAGATCTTTTGAGAAGCCAATGTCTACTCTTCGGTAGGCGGGCATCCGGTTGGTGGCCAGATATCGTGGGGACCGTGGCGGCCCAAAGGGCAAGCCCGAGCCAAACAGCAGGCTGAGATGTACTTTAAAGGTGGGATTATGAGGGAGGTAATCCTGGAAAAACAGCGAGAAGTTGACCCGTTGGTCGGTGGGACGGGGAATGAAACCAGGTTCTCCCGGCAGGGACTCATCCAGCCAGGAATCTCCCTCCAGGTCCTCCTCGGTTTTGAGGAACGATAGTGTAGCCCATGATTCGGTTCCCGGAACAAATTCACCGTGAATCTTAAAGTCAACCCCGGCAGCGTATCCCCGGGCCTCGTTGCTTCCGGTATATTGGATGCGTACATTGTCCACCTGATAGGGGATGAGGTCGGTAAAATGCTTGTAATAGAGCTCCGACGAAAATTTAAAGGGTCGCTCGAAGGCTTCAAAATAATGGTCAATACCGGCCAGTACCTGTATCGATTTTTGGGAAACCAATTGTGGTGTCTCTCCTGATTGGGGGGTACGGTATTCTTTATAAAAGGGGGGCTGATAATACCAGCCGCCCGATAACCGGTAGCGCGTTGAAGTGGAATCCAGGGGCAATACCGTCATCTGAAAGCGGGGGGTTACCTGAAAAGGTTCATTGTTGGAGGCATAGAGGAGGCGGGTGCCGTAATTCAGATTAATTCTGGCCCAGGAGGTGTTTAACGTGATTTGGTGGGCCACAAAGGCCGACAGTCGTTTGGTGTCCCTTTCATTGTGCCCGTGTAGACTGTAGCTCAGTTCCAGTTCTCCCTCATTCCGGGGAATGGAATAGTCTGCTGAGTCGATCATTTCCCACTCATTAAGGTTGTCGGAGAAGTGTTCCCATTTACCGGTTACACCCCACTCCAATCGGTCGGTCTGGTTCAATGGGTGAACCCCTTTCACCGAGGCAGCTGTGACCGTTCCCAGTAAATCGTTACGGGCATGTTGCAGGTGTTCGCCCACACCAATGTTGGTCACCGATTCGGTGTCACCGGAGCCGATGACCTCCTGCAGCCAGTAGGCCCCGGCAATATCGAAACTCTCCTCCTCAAAGGCCCTGTAGTGGCTGGTGGAGAACTCCATATGGTGCCCCTGGGCGGGTGAGAAGTTAAGTTTTACAGCTCCCATGCCGGTTTCAACGCGGTCTTTCTCCTGGCCTTCAAAATAGATCTTGAGTCGTTTTACATCGCTGAGGGTACCAAAGGTGGTCTCCCGGTCGGTGGGCTCAAAATCATAGCGATTTAAGGCATAATAGGTGAGCCACTCCAGCGAAAGTTTAGGGGAAATCTGGTAGTTGAAGAATGCCTGAACATCCGAAAAGGTGGGGTTGTAGGTGCCTTTCGTGTCGAGGGTTCCCAGTAAATAGCGATTGGTTTTGTGGCGATATCCCCCTATCCAGGAGAGTTTTTTGTTGCCTGTTTGCCCTTGTATATGGGCCCGGGCCCCCATAAAATTTATATTGGCGCTGGCACTTGCCTTTTCGGGTTTCTTGTAGCGAATGTCGAGCACAGAACTCAATTTATCGCCATACTGCACCCCAAATCCGCCGGCCGAAAAGAAGACCGATTCGACCAAATCGGGGTTGACAATGCTAAGGCCTTCCTGTTGACCACTTCTAATGAGCATGGGACGGTATACTTCCATGCCGTTTATGTAAACAAGGTTTTCATCAAAGTTGCCGCCCCTTACCCGGTATTGAGTGCTCAGTTCATTGCCCGAGGAAACGCCCATCTGTGACCTCACCAGGCCCTCAATGGCATATCCCGAAGGCATGGGAATTTTGCCCGACACCAGGGGGTCAATTTTTTGGGCAGTCTGGTCCGAGTTGTTTCTGCCACTCACCTCAACCTCTTTAAGCTGTCTTTCCTGAACCTGTAACTGAATCAACAGACTGTCTATGGCTTGCGTGGAATTTTTTAGCGTAATTTCCCGGGGCAGATAATCGATGCGCGAAAACTGGAGATGGAGGGGATAGCGGGCTTCTGCTTCCAGCACAAAATAACCATTTGCGTTGGTGGCCGTTCCCCGGTTTTGGCCGGGTACTGCAATGTTCACCATCTCAAGAGGGGATCCTGAGGTGGACTCCACACGGCCTTTTATTCTGATGAGGGTCTGGCCTGAGAGCGTGACCGACAAATGAATGATGGTGAAAAATAAGAAAAGCCGTTGAAACGTCATGTGGTTCCGAAAATGAGGGTTCAAATTCTAATCAACAAAAATAGAGAAAAAATCAGCCTTTCAAAGAGTGGTCAACGTTCACTCGCCCGGGGGATGTAAAATCTTGACTGTAAGCCGCCAAAAAAACCATGATCCTTCAATGGAAATCCAACGGTTTGGATATAGTCCCCGGAATATGTTTGTCTTAAAATGGATGAATAGGGATCACTAAAGTTGGTCGTTTAAACGAATTGCGATAAATTTGATTGGTAACCAATTTGTATTATCCGAATAAAGAGTCCCTATGAAGCGAAAGATCTTAATGACCCATCATTTACCGCAAAGGCCTTTTGATGTTCTTGAGCAGGATTTTGAACTCATCTGGCCTGAAGGCTTATCCTTTTCGCGTGAGGAGATGCTGGCTTATCTGCCGGCCTGCGAGGGTGTGGTGTCGGTCTATAACCAGCCTTTTGATGCCGGTCTGATGAGCGCGGCTCCCAGGCTGAAGCTGATCGCCAACTTTGGGGCCGGAACCGATAATCTGGATGTGGCAGCGGCCACCGACCTTGGGATTGTCGTGGCCAACACTCCCGACACCGTTACAGAGGCCACGGCTGAGCTCACGATGGGTCTGATTGTGAGTGTGGCCCGCCGGATTTCTGAGTTCGACCGTTCCCTCCGCAATAAGGAGATTGACCGTTGGGGGGTGCTCGATAACCTTGGCGTGACATTGTATGGTAAGACTTTAGGGATCTTGGGAATGGGAAGTATCGGGAGGGCAGTGGCCCGCCGTGCGGTTTCCTTTGGTATGCGTGTGGTCTATCACAATCGCCGTCGGCTTGAAGCTTCGGAAGAGGAGGCTTGCCAGGCTCAATATACCGATAGGGAAAACCTGCTGCGTCATTCCGATTTTGTTTCTCTCAATGTGCCTCTAAACTCCCAAACGAGAGGTTTAATCGGGGCTCCCGAGTTGGAGTTGATGAAAACTTCGGCTTTTTTGGTCAATACTTCCAGGGGATCGGTGGTGCAACAGCAGGCACTGATTGAGGCGCTTAAGAAGAGAGAGATCGCGGGGGCAGCCCTGGATGTTTTTGAAAATGAACCTCATGTGCCCGACGAGTTACTGGGTATGACCAATGTGGTGGTGCTGCCCCATGTGGGAGGAGCTACCCATGAAGCCCGTCTGATGATGTCCAGGGAGGTGGCTGGAATTATCGGGGATTTTTTTGCGGGGAGACACAATTTTCCTGTGATTAACCCCACGGTTTGGCAATTGCCTCAGTTAAGAATCCAAAAATAAAACGGAGTCGCTATGATTAAACAAATAAAAATAACCTTACCCGAGATGGGAAGAGGGTTTCATTTGATAACCAGCCATATCGTATCTCATCTTCCTGATTTGCCCGAACAGGGATTGTTCAACTTGTTTTTACAGCATACCTCCGCGGGTATATCACTGAACGAAAATGCAGACCCCTCGGTCCTGACAGATTTTGAGACCGCTCTTAATAAGCTGGCACCTGAAGATTCTTCGGTATATACCCATATTATGGAAGGTTCGGACGACATGCCGGCCCATATTAAAAGTTCTTTAATGGGTGTGTCGCTTACAATTCCCATTGTTAATCATCGTTTGGCAACAGGTATGTGGCAGGGTATTTATCTGTGCGAATTCAGAAACTACGGAGGTCCAAGACGATTGGTGGCCACCATTTACTCCTGATGGGTAATGTTCAGGAGCAGATGGTTGAGAGGGTCGTTTTAGAGGCCTTTCAGATTCTGTCTTATTTTTTTTTCTTCATTTTCCCAGGTAAATAAGGTTGCTGCCATGGGAATGGTCTCTTTCCATTTGAGTCTTAGGTCCTGGTTTTCGCAGGCATCCTTTATTGCCCGTGCAATGGTTTGGGGGGAAAGATTATTGACCAACAGACCCGTGTGGTATGTCTTTACAATGGACTGAATGTCGGGAAAGTCAGAGGCAATTACGGGGATGCCCAGTTGCATATAATCAAAGATGCGGTTGGGAAGGGAGTGATAGTAATTTAATCCCATATTTTCGAGAAGGCACAGGCCCACCATGGCGCCACTGCTGTATTTTTCGAGTTCTTCGAAGGGGACGGCCCCTTTAAAGATTACCTGCTCTTCCAATTGAAGAGAGTGTGCAAGTGCCTTAAGTTCCTTCATCTCGTCGCCGCGGCCAACAATGATAAAGCGATAGCCCGGCAGGTATTGCATGGCATGGATGGTCGGGGCGATTCCACGGCCCAGATTGAGGGCTCCCTGATAAACGATGAGGCGACTGTTGGTGTTAACTTCTGGCAATGAGGCCTTCTCCTTTTTCAAAGGCAGGTTGCGCAACAGTTCAAAATCGCAATTGTAACGCTCCTTGTAGAGCTTTACCAGACCCGGGGAGACTGTGAAATGGTGATCGGCACCGGGAATAAACCATTTCTCCAGCTGGATCCACAACCACTTTTTTAAAGGCCGGTGATGCAGTTCAGGTACCTCTGAAAAAAACTCATGGCTGTCGAAGACTACCGGAATGCGTTTGAAAAATCCTGCTATCCGGCAAGCCGGCAAGGTGTCCATATCGACCGACCAGATATAATTAGTGTGGTGGGTTAATAGAAACACAAGAAGTCGGAGATTGAGCGTGAAATAAAAAAGAGGTCCCCGATTAAAAGGGAGAGAAAACCGAAATGGCCTTCCTGAACGGCCCGAAGGGAAGTTTTGTCGCGGGTAGTTTCTGCCGGTTTGCCAAACTTCAAAGCCCATTTTTTCAAGGGTTTGAGAAATTTTTTGTACCCGATTATCGAACACCAGGTTATTGGATGTGGTGATTATGATTCTGGTCAAGACAACTTGTTTTTTTTCAAAGATAGCAACTAATTCTTTTGGAGGTAATAACTTTCCGGCTGCCCCCAAATATATTTTGGAATATAAATCAGGGGTTTATTATAGGTGGTTGTTTAATAATGCCTTAAACCGTTATTTCTTCGCGGATAAATAGACCCGGATTGGCCGTGGAAAGGCATATTTTTATTATATTTGTGAGGCAAAAAAAGTCCGGGAAAATATTTCCCGGAAGCAAATCTAATACAGTTATAATGAGTGATAAAAATCAACAATCCGGCAATGATTATATGGCTAACAGCATTCAGGTGCTCGAAGGCCTTGAAGCGGTAAGGAAACGTCCTGCCATGTATATTGGAGATGTGGGTCAGCGAGGTCTTCACCACCTGGTGTATGAGGTCGTGGATAACTCGATTGATGAAGCCATGGGCGGTTATTGCACATCCATCTCTGTATCCATAAATGAAGATGAATCCATTACCGTGATTGATAATGGCCGGGGAATTCCCGTGGACATGCATGAAAAAGAGGGCCGATCGGCACTTGAAGTGGTGATGACCGTGCTGCACGCCGGAGGAAAATTCGATAAGGACAGTTATAAAGTGTCGGGTGGTCTTCACGGGGTGGGTGTTTCGTGTGTGAATGCACTCTCTACCGATCTTAAAGTTGAAGTTCATCGGGATGGAAAAAATTATATCCAGGAATATCAAAAGGGGAAACCTTTGGCGCCTGTTCATCAGGTGGGACTTAGCGAGATTACCGGTACTCAGGTGACTTTTAAGCCGGATTCCTCCATCTTTAATACAACTGAGTATAAATACAGTATCCTGGCTTCCCGTATGAGGGAGCTTGCCTTTTTGAATAGAGGGTTGGAGATAATCCTGACCGACAGGCGGGAACTCGACGAAGAGGGGAATTTTTTGTCTGAACGATTTTTCTCCGAGGAGGGACTCTCCGAATTCGTGGAGTTTATTGATAGTAACCGGGAGAAGCTTATCGACAAACCCATCTTTATCTCTACCGATAAAAATGAAAACCCTGTAGAAATAGCCATTCTATACAATACCTCCTTTAACGAGAATATCTATTCTTACGTAAATAATATTAATACCATTGAAGGTGGAACGCATCTTACCGGGTTTCGTCGCGGGTTAACCCGCACACTTAAGGCCTGGGCGGATAAATCCGGGATGCTCTCTAAACTTAAGTTCGATATCAGTGGGGATGATTTCCGCGAAGGTCTTACTGCCGTTATCTCAGTAAAGGTTGCGGAACCTCAGTTTGAGGGACAAACCAAGACCAAGCTGGGAAACAGTGATGTGAGCCTGGCTGTCGATCAGGCTGTGAGTGCCATGTTGACCCACTATCTGGAAGAGAATCCCAAGGACGCCAAGACCATCGTTAATAAAGTGATTTTGGCCGCCACAGCTCGTCATGCCGCCCGTAAAGCCAGAGAGCTGGTGCAGCGCAAAAGCGTTCTGACCGGTGGCGGGTTGCCCGGTAAATTGGCCGACTGCTCTGAGAAGGATCCTGCTTTGTGTGAGGTATTCCTCGTCGAGGGAGACTCGGCCGGTGGTACCGCTAAACAGGGCCGTGACAGGAAGTTTCAAGCCATATTGCCATTGAGAGGTAAGATCTTGAACGTGGAAAAGGCCCTTCAACACCGGGTGTTTGAAAATGAGGAGATCAAAAATATCTTTACGGCTCTTGGAGTTAATATTGGTACTGAAGAGGACAGTAAAGCGTTGAATATTGATAAGTTGAGATATCATAAGATTGTTATTATGACCGATGCCGACGTGGATGGAAGTCATATTACCACCCTGATTATGACTTTCTTCTTCAGATATATGAAGGAGCTTATTCAGGAGGGTTATCTCTATGTCGCGACCCCGCCATTGTATCTTATGAAAAAAGGGAAGATTGAGGAGTATTGCTGGAACGATGGCCAAAGACGTGAATTTGTAGAGAAATATGCTGATGGTAAAGAGGATTCTGTCCACATTCAGCGTTACAAAGGTCTTGGAGAGATGAATGCCGAGCAGTTATGGCATACTACTATGAATCCGGAGATGCGGACCTTGCGGCAAGTGAGCTTCGAAAGCGCTGCGGATGCCGACCGGGTGTTTAGTATGTTGATGGGAGATGATGTTCCCCCACGCCGTGAATTTATCGAGAAACATGCTACCTATGCCAAGATTGATGCCTAACCCTGCTGGGGTGAGCTGAGCGCCAGTTTTTGGTTATTTACAGTACAGAGAGGGGAGAAGTTAATCATTTCTCCCCTTTTTTCTTGCTTCAGACTTCTATTCAACAGGCTTTATCTGCCCTGTTATAACTCCATAAAAAAAGCCTTCCGGAAACTTTTTCCGGAAGGCTTTTTTGTGAATAAAAAGGCTGTAATATTAGCCTAAATATGACTTAAGTAATTTGCTCCTTGAAGTGTGACGAAGTCTGCGAATGGCTTTTTCTTTAATCTGCCGTACTCTTTCGCGTGTAAGTCCAAACCGCTCACCAATTTCTTCGAGGGTCATCTCCTGACATCCAATGCCGAAGAAGAGTTTAATGATGTCGCTCTCACGTTCGGTAAGGGTGGCCAGTGCCCGCTCGATCTCTTTTGACAGGGATTCATTGATAAGGGCTTTGTCTGCATTTGGGGAATCGCTGTTCACCAATACATCCAACAGGCTGTTGTCTTCTCCTTCAACAAAGGGGGCATCCACTGAAATGTGGCGACCTGAAACACGAAGGGTGTCAGACACTTTGTCGGCAGGAATTTCCAGAATCTCAGCAAGCTCTTCGGGGGAAGGTTTTCGCTCGTTTTCCTGCTCGAACTTAGAATAGGCTTTATTGATCTTGTTTAACGATCCAACCTGGTTTAGTGGCAGTCGGACAATCCTGGACTGTTCGGCCAGGGCTTGCAAAATGGACTGACGAATCCACCAAACGGCATATGAGATAAATTTAAACCCCCGTGTTTCATCAAATTTCTCGGCTGCTTTAATCAACCCAAGGTTGCCCTCGTTGATGAGGTCGGGGAGGCTAAGTCCTTGGTTTTGATATTGTTTAGCCACGGATACCACGAATCGCAAGTTGGCTCGAGTCAGCTTCTCCAGAGCAATCTGGTCTCCCTTTTTAATTCGTTGGGCTAACTCAACTTCTTCCTCGACAGAGATCAGATCTTCACGACCAATTTCCTGAAGATATTTGTCCAAAGAAGCGCTTTCGCGGTTGGTTATTGATTTAGTTATCTTTAGTTGTCTCATATAAACTCACAAAAAAATTCGGCGCAAAAGTACGGTAATTTATCGACTCTTCAAAGGATAAAGTCGGTCCATTGGTTTATTGTTGCAGATTAATGGCGTAATAGGCCACTTGTCCATTGGGGTAAATACCCGTTAAAAACAGACCTTCCTGTGCAATATCGACAACTTTTCTAAGATCGTCAACATTATTTATGGGAACCCGGTTTGCCTTGCTGATAATATATCCCTCCTTTATTCCCGACTCCAGTAGCTTGCCTTCGGATAACCTCTTGATTTGAAGTCCACTGCGAATATTAAGCTTCTCTTTTAACTGTTGGGGAACCTCATCGAAGGTGGCTCCAAGAACTTCCAGTGCTACTCCCGATTTTACAACGTCTGTAGAGCCGTAAATGTTTTGCAAAGTAACAGAAAATTGTTTAGTTTTTCCATTGCGAATCAGGGTTATATTTACTTTGTCCCCCGGGCGGTGACGAGAGACCTTTTCCTGGAGTTCAGAGGTTTTGTTGACCGCCTCATTATTGACGCTGATGATGACATCACCTTTTTCAATTCCGGCCTCTTTAGCTCCACTGCCATCTTGTACTGCGGCTACATGTACGCCATTTACTTTTTCCAGGTTAAGCTCCTTGGCCAGATCACTGGTTACATCCTGGATGCTGATTCCCAGAAGGCCCCTCTGAACTTCTCCAAACTCCATGAGGTCGGCAACCACCTTTTGGGCAATGCTTACGGGAACGGCAAAGGAGTAACCTGAATATGACCCTGTGCGGGAGGCAATGGCGGAGTTAATCCCTACCAACTCCCCGTTGGTGTTTACCAGGGCCCCGCCACTGTTGCCGGGATTTACCGCGGCATCGGTTTGAATAAAGGATTCAATACCCAGACGACCCCCTCCGTTTAGGATGTTAATGCTGCGCGACTTGGCGCTTACAATGCCTGCTGTAACCGTGGAGGTCAGGTTAAAAGGATTGCCTACTGCCAGAACCCATTCACCTATCTTTAACGCATCTGAGTTTCCATAAGATAAGAAGGTTAAGTCAGAAGCATCAATCTTCAATAAAGCAATGTCTGTGGTGGGATCGGTACCCACCAGAATGGCTTTAAAGGTGCGGTTGTCGTTTAGGGTCACCTCAATTTCGCTGGCATCCTCAATCACGTGATTGTTGGTTACGATGTAACCGTCTTTGGTGATAATCACTCCCGAACCTGAACCCAATACCGGCTGCTGCTGCGGCATTTGCTGCCCTCTGGGATTGAAAAAGAATTCGTATAAGGGATTTCCTTCATAGGGGTTTTCCCTTGCACCCATCTGGGTTTTTACGTGAACTACCGCATGAACCGATTTCTCGGCTGCCCTGGTTAAATCCGGAACACCTATCTGAGGCGAGGATGGAAGCGATACATAGCTCGCTGGGGGAGTGGTTGATTGGCCGGTTCCGACCATTCCGGGTTGTGGGCTGAACCACTTACTATAAGCAAATACTGCTACGAACGCACTGATGAGTGCGATTAAAAAAACGGATAGAATTTTTTTTGTTTTCATGATAATTCTGTTTTCAACATAAATTTACTTGCTGGCAAATACAAATGGTATGCCTTAATTGGCAATTAAATAGATGTTAACTTTTTTTAGCGGTAATTTACTTGGGTGTGCTCTGTTTCGGCATCATGAGAAGGATATTGAATAGTTGAATAGTGCGCTAAAAAAAAGGTGGCCCCGACCCCCTAGTTTACCGTAACCCTAACCCTAAAAAACGATAAATCTAAGTTGCCGGGACCATTTTTCTATCACTTTTTATGCTTTTTTGGTGAATGGTATTTTTTTTATTTAATGGATTACAAATGCATTCTCTTAAACCCCTAAAAAAACTATTTCAAAGATAAAGCCTGTGGCAGGGTCGTTGAATGCTTCTGTATATGGTTTTTTCAATCCATCTGCAATTAGTACTTTTGACCCTTTGGCAGACTGTTTTTTATATAAACAATTAAAAGCCACAAACTGTTTCAATAACTAAGACTATTTATATAAAAAAGACCATGACGAAAGTTCATTTTTTCAAATATCAGGGTACAGGCAACGATTTTGTTCTGATCGATAACCGCGATTATTCTTTTAACGGTTCGGATAAGGAGTTGGTTGCTTTATTGTGTCATCGACGCTTTGGTATTGGTGCCGATGGACTGATGTTGCTTGAGCCTTCTCAGAACCATGAATTTACGATGCGCTATTTTAACAGCGATGGCAATGAGGCTTCTATGTGTGGGAATGGAGGTAGGTGTATTTCTGCTTTTGCCGTGCATCTGGGAGTAGTCCCAATGTCCTCCCGGTTTGTTTTTGAAGCGGTGGATGGGTTGCATGAGGCAGAGGTACGGCCCGATCAGGTCGACCTTAAGATGGCTGATGTTTCTCAGGTTAAGGATCTGGGGGACGGTTATTTTCTGAATACCGGTTCTCCGCATTATGTGCGTTTTGTGGATGAACCCTCTGCCCTAGATGTGGCTGTTGAAGGCCGTAAATGGCGACACGATGAACGTTTTGCCCCTGAGGGTACCAATGTGAATTTTGTACGAACTGCCAGTAGAACAGTTGTGCCTATGCGGACTTTTGAACGGGGGGTGGAGGAGGAAACCTGGTCGTGTGGCACCGGCGCTGTGGCATCGGCCATTGCCTTGTCCGTTAAAAGGGGTGCAGGCCACCTTTTTCGAATGCAAGTGCCGGGTGGAGAACTCACCGTCAGCTTTGATGAGCCCAGGGGGGACTCATTTTCGAATATCTGGCTCACAGGACCCGCAAAATTGGTTTTTGAGGGTGAGTTCATTGCCGGCTAGGGTAAAGAAGACCCTTTGGTATTGCTTAGATGCAGTTTTAAGTGCCCTTAAACCACCTCCATGCTTCTGCCACCTATATGGGCAGGTTTTATGTTTATGCTTTTCTGGAAGGGGCTCTATTAAAAAAGCTACAATCCTTATCTAATCTATGGATTTCAAAATTACTTCAGACTATAAACCCACCGGAGACCAACCCGAAGCCATTCGGCAGTTGGTGGAAGGAATTGACCGGAATTGCAGGTATCAGACCCTTTTGGGGGTAACCGGATCGGGAAAAACCTTTACTATTGCCAATGTGGTTGAACGTGTGCAAAGGCCCACGCTGGTGCTCAGCCATAATAAAACACTGGCCGCCCAGCTTTATGGTGAATTTAAGAGTTTTTTTCCTGAAAATTCGGTGGAGTATTTTGTCTCCTATTATGACTATTATCAGCCCGAAGCCTATCTTCCAGGGACCGATACCTATATTGAAAAGGACCTTGCCATTAATGACGAGATAGAGAAGTTGAGACTCAGTGCTACTTCCGCTTTGTTATCCGGCCGGAGAGATGTGATTGTGGTTTCCTCCGTTTCCTGCTTGTATGGTATTGGAAATCCTGAAGATTTTCATGCCAATGTTATTTCCATCGAGAAAGGGCAATCGGTGGGCCGAAATGCTTTTTTGCGTAAGTTGGTCGATGGGGTCTATTCGCGGAATGAAATTGAATTTAACCGGGGCAACTTTCGTGTAAAAGGGGATACGGTAGAGATCTTTCTGGCTTATGCCGATCATGGCTGCAGGGTTATCTTTTGGGGCGATGAGATTGAGTCTATTGAAACCTTCGACCCCATCAATAATATCACCCTTTCTTCCCTGGACCGGACATTGATCTATCCGGCCAATATTTTTGTGACCAGCAAAGAGAGGGTTCAGCTGGCTATCAGGGAGATTCAGGACGACATGGTAAAACAGGTAGCCTTTTTTAAGGAGATCGGAAAGCATTTGGAAGCTAAGCGACTGGAGGAGCGAGTGAGCTACGATCTCGAAATGATTCGGGAACTGGGCCATTGTCCCGGCATCGAGAACTACAGCCGTTATTTCGATGGACGTCCGCCCGGCACAAGACCCTTCTGTCTGATCGACTATTTTCCGCAGGATTTCTTGTTGGTAGTGGATGAGAGCCATGTGACCCTTCCCCAGGTCAAAGCCATGTATGGAGGTGATTACAGTCGCAAACAAAATTTGGTTGAATATGGCTTTAGGCTACCGGCTGCGATGGACAACCGTCCTCTCAAGTTCGAGGAGTTCGACGGGGTGATTCAGCAAGCCATATATGTGAGTGCCACCCCTGCCGATTACGAACTGGAAAAGAGTGAAGGGGTAATCGTGGAACAGGTTATCAGACCTACCGGATTGTTGGATCCTGTGATTGATGTTCGACCCAGCCTGAATCAGATTGACGATTTATTACAGGAGATTCGCCTACGCATAAAGCTGAAAGAACGGGTGTTGGTGACCACCCTGACCAAACGAATGGCTGAGGAGTTGACCAAATACCTTCAAAAGATCGATATCCGTTGTGAATATATTCACTCTGATGTGGATACCCTCGAGCGGGTGAAGATCATGGAGAATCTTCGCAATGGTTTGTTTGATGTGCTGGTGGGGGTTAATCTCTTGCGCGAAGGGTTGGATCTTCCGGAAGTGTCGTTGGTGGCTATTCTGGATGCCGATAAGGAAGGTTTCCTCAGGTCGGCCCGTTCACTTACTCAAACAGCCGGGAGGGCCGCCCGTAACCTAAACGGGCGGGTCATAATGTATGCCGATAAGATTACCCGGTCGATGCAAGAGACTATTGATGGCACCAACTATCGTCGGGAAAAACAGCTTGCCTATAACGAGGCCAATGGCATCACACCTGCCGCCATTATTAAAAAGGTCGGGTCTGTCTTAGGGGAACAAACCAAAGATGTCGTTTCTATGGAGGGGGTATATGCCGGGCCTCAAAGTGTGGATATTGCTGCTGACCCTGTGGTTTCTTATATGACTCCGGAACAACTGAAAAAGGCGGTTGTCAAAACCAAAAAAGCAATGCAGGAAGCTTCCAAGGAGCTGGACTTTATCTCCGCTGCCCAATACCGGGATGAAATGTTTCGGTTGGAAGAGCTTTTGAAACAAAAAGAGAAGTAGACAATATCAATGATTATAACAGGGAACCCTCCTGTCCTTTAAGCGTTTTCTCTTTTTTATCCCAACGACTGCCCATATTTTGTTATGCTTTTATTTTTAGGTTGTTAATCCTATCTTCTCCGTTTGCTTTTGCTGGAAAAGGAGTTTCGTTTGCTGGATTTGTATTGATAGAAACTGCGCATCTTCAGGTAAGCTCTTCGGTTGTATCTTGGGTCGTTTTTCAATCTGCTCTCTTTCAACAGAATGGTAACTCCCGCAGTAAGAGTGTAATAAAAATCCAGATCATCGGTGACATGAGTGTTGCCCGCTTTATCGTACCATTCGTCGTGTACATCCATCCTGTCGGTGAAGGGAAGCGCTCCGGTAAGTTCCAGGTTGGCGCTGATTATCGGAGTGATCCAAAAGGAGGTTCCTCCACCGGCAGAAATCACCGGGGCCATCTCGGCAGCTTTTCGCCAAACTTCCCCCTCAGGGTTTCCACTTCCAGATCCCCAATACTCGGTGGCATTATAGTAAACCAGGCCCAGATTAAAATGGGCGTAGGGCTGGAACTTCCGTTGTTTAAAGTAACCCAGAAATTGATTTAATGGCCGGTAGGCCCCGCCGACAGTAAACTCGACATAAGTGTTCTCAAAGCTCGCATACACCTGGTTTGCGGGGGGCAAAATTTGAGTGCCCTGCATCATGCCCCCGATTAATTGGGTCCGGGCCGACAAGGTTTCTGTTAACTCTTTTTCTGCCATCGCCCCTAACGAGAAACTACCTCGTGATTCATCTACAAGATCACCAAAAAATATATTGTAACCTCCCTTGGGAGTAATGGATAATCCCTCCTTAAACTTTTCCCAGCCTCTTTTCCTGTACTGTGCGTTAATAGATGATGCAACAAGCAGTGCTATAAGGATTAGGATTAAACTTTTAGTAGATGTATGCATGAAAATGCAGTTGTTTATTGTTATTACGACAATACAAAAATGAGAAAAACTTTAATAAATATAAAAAAGATATACGCAGAACCAGAAATAAAGGTCACAATTTTACCGATTTTTTTTATCTATTGTGGCAGTTTTTACTTAATAATGCCGATTTTTTCCATATAAATAGTTTTTTGCGGCCAAAATCGTGGATTTGATTATTTCTGGATCGGAAAAAAATATTTGCCCCTCGCCTGTTCCTGGGGCACTGAATGATAACCGCGGGGTATTTCTATCCATCTTCGAAGGAAAAGCCTTTCGTGCCGAAAAATGATACTCCCGGGCCCCTGTTGTTTCAATTAGTTGAGCAATGTTGTCGGGGCCTATTCCTGAGCCGGGCATAATGGAAAGTGAGTGACCGGCTTGTTGCACAAGGTCGGCAATCAAGGTTTTGCCCTGGATGGCTTTTGGTTTGGCCCCCGAGGTGAGAAGACGGCGGACCCCCAGTTGTTTAAGTTGCGCCAGGGCCTCAAGGGGGGCCCTGCAAACATCGAAGGCCCGGTGGAAGGTGAAGGGCAATCCTTTGGCATGTTGCATTAAAAGGCTGGTCCGTTTCAGATCAATATCCCCATTGGGGAGAAGCAATCCCGACACAATGCCATGAACCCCGGCTTCGCGGGCCCTGATGACATCTCTCTGCATTACATCAAATTCTTCCTCAGAATAGAGAAAGTCGCCTCCACGGGGCCGGATGATGACAAAAACCTGAATGTCGGGAATCGTGAGGGCCGATTCAATCATGCCGATGCTTGGGGTGGTTCCTCCTTCGTAGAGGTTGTCGCACAACTCAACTCTGTGAGCCCCGGAGGAAGCTGCATTTTTGACCGATCGGATGGAGTCGGCACAGATCTCAAAGGTTAAAGTGTCCTGGGGCATAATCCTTAATCACTTTTGGGTCTTAACCCATATAATTTTGAATATTCGTCAGGTTTCTGGGGGACAAGAAATTTTTTCCTTCAGGGGTGTAGAGGAAGTTGATCTCATCTTCAAAATAGTCTTCTGCTTTCTTTCTGACCAGCTTCATGGTGCTGTTAATGAGTTTGTTTTCCTCGGTGAAGGGTTCGGGAACCACAAGGCTTGCGGTAGGCAGCCAGCGCTGGGGGAACAGGTTTTCCAGTTTGCCACCGGGGTTGAACTGTGCCAGTTGATGGTCAATAGCCTTTAAAATTTCCCTTTGTTGTTGGTCGGGTTCCAGGTCCGGCCCCAGCATCTTAATCACATGGTTCACTTTTTCGCGATTAGGTACGATCAGTCCGATGGTATAGGGGTTCTGATTGTTGTGAAGCATGAATTGTTCGATCAGGGGACAGTGGTCTGTTATGGCTTCTTCAATTCCCTCGGGACTGTATTTTTCTCCGTCGGAACCTATCAACAGGCTTTTGTAACGGCCCAGAACGTATAGATAGCCCTCCTGATCGACATATCCCAGGTCGCCCGTAAAAAGCCATCCATTTCGAAGGGCCTCCTTTGTCGCGACCTCATTTTTCCAATAACCGGCCATCACATTTTCGCCCTTAACCACAATTTCACCCGCAATTCCAATGGGCAAATCATTCTCATTTTCATCACAAATCCTCAATTCAAGATCTTTAAGAATAGGCCCCGAAGAGCCCATCTTGTGATGGTTGGGGGTGTTGGCAGAGATGATGGGGGCTGCCTCACTTAACCCGTAGCCCTGGTACATCGGGATGTTCAAGGCGTAAAAGAATTTTTGGAGGTCGGTATCGAGCAATGCGCCACCCCCAATGAAAAACTGCAGTTTCCCCCCAAACCGGGTCCGGATGGCTTTGAATAAAATACGGTCGAAAAGTTTATAAAGAGGGAAGGTTATCCGTTTGATTCCTGCCCCTCTGTTGTTGCCGGTGCCATTGTACCAGATGGCATAGGCCATGGCCACCTTGAAGAGTTTATTGATGAAAGGGCCTTTGGCCTGAATGCCTCTTTCAATGTTTTTTCGGAAGTTTTTGGCGATTGCCGGCACACTCATTAACACCTGGGGTTGAATCTCCAGCATATTATTGGCGAAGTTCTTGAGGGTCTCCATTTGTGAGCTGCCCGCCTGTGCCGAAGCGATAGAGGCCCCCCTGTACATAAAGGCATAGAGTGCTGCTGTATGGGCAAAGGCATGATCCCAGGGCAGGACCACGAGGGTTCTGTAATGGGCGGGAATATCGATGAAGCTGAAAGCTTGTTCCACATTAGCCGTGTAATTGCGGTGGGTGAGCATTATGCCTTTGGGATAGGCTGTGGTTCCGGATGTGTAACATATGTTGGCCAGGTCGTTTTGGCCGACTTCCCTGATCCGTGTTTCGAGGGGCTCAGGGTCCTTGAGCAAGGCCTGTCGGCCCTCTTCACGAATTTGTGAAAGGAGTTCTTCTTTCTCCTCCAAGGGGTCGATGTCATCCAGAATAATTACCCTCTCGATTAATGGCAGATCGGGTAGTATCTGTCTGATTTTTGGCAACTGATACTTAGAAACCAATACCATTCGGCTTTCCGAGTGATTCAACCGGAATATAAGCTCCTGGTCTGCTTCCAGTTTGACGGAAAGTGGTACGTTAATGGCCCCACAATAGAGAATGGCCAATTCTGATATGAGCCAATCGTTTCGTCCTTCTGAAAGAAGTGCCAGGCGGTCTCCTTTTTTTATGCCCCTTTCGAGCAGGCCGGCTGCCACCATTCTGACGGTTTCTCTGGTCTGCTTATAGGTAAGGGAGCGGTATACGCCATCTTGCTTTTCCCACAGAAGTGGATGCTCCCCGAAACTGGATACTTTTTCTTCAAAATAAGTGATGATGCTTTGCATGGCCATTATGTTTTTACAAAAATCTGCCCCATTTCCATGGTCCCGGTTTTTTTCTACAAAAATACAAATGTAAAGAAAAGGGTTAAGACCTCATCGTTTTGTTCGAAATCGGACACGACGTGTTGTAAATCGTGCATTTTTTATTTTGTTGATAGTGCGTTAAGAGTCTGAAAAACAGAAGAAAGTGTATTTAGGCAAGAGCTTTGTATATTTTATTTATCACGAATTAACCCATTTAAAAGACCAAGTTATGAGGGATGTTAAATTTGCTTTTACAGGGATATTGATTTTTTCGATGGTTACTCTAATGAGTCTTCCTTCCATACAGGCGCAGAAAAAATCTACCCAAAGAAGTCCCGAGGACAGTTTGAAATGTCTCGAGCTCTTTTCAGTTTATAGCATGGCGTTGGAAAAAAAGATGTACAATTATGCCATTGGGCCCTGGCGCACGATGTTTGAAAATTGCCCTGAAATTAGTACGCGTATCTATGCCGATGGGGTTGATCTGATTACCCATTACCTTGAGTTGGAGAAAGATGAACAAAAGCAGGCCGGGCTGATGGATACCTTATTGATGATTTATGACCAGAGGATTACCTATTTTGGGGATCATGAAAAGTATCCTGAAGGCTGGATCCTGGGGCGAAAGGGACTGGAAATCGTGAAATACAGACGCGATAAGGCAGATTTTCTCCAGGAGGCTTATGGTTGTTTCGAAAAGAGTTACCATTTGTTGGGGCAAAAGGCGGAGCCTCCGGTAATGTTGGCCTGGATGCAAACCACCCGGAGCCTTTTTGTGCAGGATTTGTTGGCTCCAGACAGTGTTTTTGAAAATTTTATTCGAATTCACACACTGTTATCCGATCAGATTGCATCAGAACCGGATGCCTCACGAAAAGAAATCTACGATAAGGTTTTATCAGCTGTGGAGACTATCTTTTCGAGTACGGCCATTTCAGATTGTGCTTTTTTCACGCAATACCTGGCCCGTTTGGCGCCTACGGGGACGCTGAGCCCTGAAGAGATAAAACGCCATATCAGGCTTCTTCAGGTCACTAACTGCAAGGATTCGGAACTGTATGTAGACCTGATTGAGCAAGATTATAGAAATGCCCCCGACGGACTGGCGGCCGCTCAGCTGGCACGATTGTTCCTGCAGCGACAGGGCTTTGATGATGCCAGGAAGTATTATCTTGAAGCCATTGATAAGTGTGAGGAGGATAGTGTTAAGGCGCTTTATTGCTATGAGCTGGGTGTTTTAATGTATGGACACTATGGAGAGGCCGACCTTGCCCGGAAATACGCCCGTCAAGCCGCATCATTACGGCCGGAGTGGGGCGCTCCTTACATGTTGTTGGGGTCTATTTATGCACAGAGAGCCCCTAAACTATCGGGTAACGAGTTTGAACAGCAAGCAGTTTATTGGGTGGCTGTAGATCAGTTTATGAAAGTGTTAAAAGTGGATAGCACCTATTTAAACGAGGCGAGAAAACAAATAGAGGTTTATTCACAATACTTTCCCGATCAACAGAGTTGCTTCTTTCGTGGATTGAATGAAGGGCAGACCTTTACGGTAGAGGGGTGGGTAAATGAATCCACGGTGGTGCGTTACAGGAAGTAATCGGGGTTATTAGTGGGGTTTGGTACAACAGCGAAATATTTTCCGGGCCGACACCTAAATAAAAACATCCTGCAGAGGTCTATTTTCTGCAGGATGATGAATTTAGGGGGTCCAACCCAATGGGCGCAACTAACAACTTAAGGATCAATCATAAAACAACCCCTATTTCAGCAATAGAAGTATAAAACTGGCCATTGGCCTCTTTTAACGCGGTGAGTTTTATGTAGCGGACTTTCCTGGGGTGATCAAAAAGTACGGTCTGTGCTTTATTATTATCAGGAAAAGTCCCTTCTACCACCGCCTTTTCCCAATGGATATTATCAGAGCTTAACTCCAGATTATATTTGGTTATTCGACCGTTGGAACTTTCCTGGCGGGGCAGATATACAACCCCTTTAATGACCATTGGCCCGGCCAGATCCACACTAATAAAATGTGGTAACCCAAACCGGGCATTCGACCAATCGGTATGCCAGAATGTCTGGGGGTTGTTATCGATGGCTTTACTGCCATCTTCGTCCCTGTAATTGCTGTCGGTGGTCGCTTTCCACAAGGCTTTATTGAGTTCAAACCTCCTGGCGTTGATGGCACTTTTGATCTTTCCTTTGGTAACGGTATAAGCCAAAACCTTCCCGCCATGGTTAAGATTAAAAGGTTTTTTATACCGCTGGAATTTGCCATCGTTTAAGGAAAAGTAGATGGTTTCATTAGTCTCTTGGCTATCAATAGATACTTGTCCATTTGGATGGCGCACAATCGTTGGGCTTTCGGACACCAAAAAGGGTTTTTCCACATAGCTCTCTGCCGCATAATCGAATATCGATTGTTGCTGCAATTCGATAGGCCGAAACGTTACAGAGAACCGGTAACTTCCACTTTTTGCCACGTATTGAGGCAGAATTCCAGGGCCACAGGTGGCGGTTCCCAGTCCGGTCATTAAGGCATCGAAGTTAACGGTTACAAAATCGGCTTCGTCCAGTTCGTTGAGGTGACGGGCACGGGTAATGGCCTCATCGGCATAGGGATAGGCGCTGAAGTTCATGTGCTGATTACCGTGCATCATAAAACCAACTCCTTCGGTGTCGACGACGGATGCCCACCTCACCTCTGATTGGTTGCCGTTTTCCTGAGGAATGACCAACGCTTTGTTATACAAATCTGATGCGGTAGCGGCATAATATCCAAGTTGACCCGCACTTTTGCGGTCGGGATAGGTGGAAACACCTCCCAACCCATACCAGCTGACCTCCTCAAAAGCCCTGGGCATCCTCATTTGCAGACCCACCTTTGCAACAGCCGTTACGGCATCAGGGATGTTAACTTCCGAAGCCAGATGGAAGGTTCCATCGCCAAATATCTGATACTGCTGAATGGCACTAATCCGGTAGGGCTCTTCTCCCATGACTGTGCTGACCAATACCAACCAACTGCCGTCTTCCTGAGGGGTTATTTCCAGGTTTTCTGCTTTGGGAATTAATTGTTCCAAACCAGCCTGAGCCCAATTGCGAAGGCCATTTTTATCGCGTATATCGTTTTCGGTAGGCGGCCTGAAGAAGTTTAACCGGGGGCCTTGCTTCAGTAGTTCTTTGCCATTAAGACGATAGGAGATGAGGATTCCGGACGTTTTATCAAAAACCATCTGAAAATCCCGACCCTCAATGATTTGGGTTTTGTCGGTGGCGGAAGTGATCAGGGTACCTTCATTCTTTTTGACCAGTGGGGCTTGGGCTTGTATCGGCAATACGAACTCTTCCCAGGCTACTTCATGACCCGCCTTCACCAAACCTTTGCGTTTTTTTGTGGTAAAACTAAAGCGGAGTACATACTCCTGCCCGGCAGAAGGGGCCTGTAATTGAGGAAGATCTATTTGGATGCTTTGGGCTTGAAGCGGGGTAATGTCCAAAGGTCCTGTTTTTCCCTGAGTAACCACCCCCTGAGCATCGGTGATGGTCCATCTCAAATCAAACTCATTGAGGTTGGTGAAAAAATATTTATTGCGAATGGTAAAGGCTCCTGTTTTTAAGTCATCAGCAGTAACGGTGATGTTTTGATAGACCTTTTTGACTTCATAGAGCTGGGGGTTGGGTATCCGGTCGGGATTAACCAGTCCATTTAAACAAAAGCTGTTATCGCTGGGCATGGAGGTCCCATAATCGCCACCGTAGGTAAAGTACATACGGCCTTTTGAGTCGGTCTCCCGCAGACCCTGGTCGACCCAATCCCAGATACATCCTCCCTGGAGGGCCGGATAGGTCTCGATCGCGTTCCAGTAATCCTGCAATCCGCCGCAGCTGTTACCCATCGCATGAGCATATTCGCACATAATCAGGGGACGGTCGGGATTGCCTTGAGCATATTCGATCATATGGCTTATGCCGGGGTACATGGGACAATAAATGTCGGTGTGGGCATTTAAGCCGGCGCGTTCGTATTGCACCGGACGGGAGCGGTCACGAGTTTTGACCCATTGGTAGGTGTTTTGAAAGTTGATGCCGTCACCGGCTTCATTGCCCAACGACCAGGTGACGATGCAGGGATGATTCTTGTCGCGCTCAACCATCCGGATGGTGCGGTCCAGGTGCATAGGTCCCCATACTTCATCCTTGGCCAGGCTGGCTTCTCCGTATCCCATGCCATGCGACTCGATGTTGGCTTCGTCGATCACGTATAGTCCATATTTATCGCATAGCTCGTAAAATTTAGGGTCATCGGGATAGTGGCAGGTTCGTACCGTATTTAGGTTGAATTCCTTCATCAGTTGAATGTCCTTTAACATGGAGGCTTCGCTGATGACATGTGCTTTATCCGGATCGTGTTCGTGACGATCGGCGCCCTTGATGTAGACCGGCTGTCCATTAACCATGAATTGGCCATTTTTTATTTCGGCTGTACGAAACCCGATATTTTGCCCGATGGTTTGCTGGATGTTCCCTTTCTGGTCTTTTACAGTGATGATCAGCTTGTACAGGTTAGGCTGTTCGGCCGACCATTTTTTCGGATTGGGGATGACATCATGGAAGGTTATGTGGGTCGATTCTCCCGCGTTTGCCTCCCCCTTGGCGGAGTAGGATGCCAAGGGCCTGGACTGATTCTGTGCATAAATGGTCGCTTCAACGGTCAGCGGCAGGCTGGGTGTGCCCAAGGTATTCTCAAGCTCCACATCCAGATCGAATATCCCATCGGTATAAGAGGCATCCAGACCTGCATTCACAAAGAAATCGCGAATATGAACCCGAGGGGTGGCCAACAGGTATACGTCGCGCTCAATGCCGCTTAAGCGCCAAAAATCCTGGCATTCCAGGTAACTGCCCGTACTCCAGCGATACACCTCCAGTGCCAGGGTATTGCTCCCTAAGCGCAGGAATTGAGTTAAATCAAATTCGGCGGGTGTTTTGGACCCTTCGCTGTAGCCCACTTTTTGTCCGTTTACCCAAAGGTAAAAGGCCGATTTAACCGCCCCAAAGTGGATAATGATGCGTCGTCCATCCCAATTGGGGGGGATCTCGAACGTGCGGCGGTAACTTCCTACCGGATTGTAGCCCTTGGGTATTTCGGGTGGGTTAGGCTTTCTTTTGGCTATTTGCCAGAAAGGGTAGGTGGTATTTACATAAATGGCCGTATCATATCCTTCCCGTTCCCAGTTGGCCGGTACCGGAATGGTTTCCCACCGGCTTACATCGAAATCTTCGCGGTAAAAATCGGCTGGTCGTTCCTCGGGCGTCTTCACCAGATTAAATTTCCATAGCCCATTCAGCGAAAGGTAATCGTCCGAGGTTGATGGGTTATTGTCCCAGGCGGCTTGTTCTGTTTTGTAAGGGATAAAATAAGCATGAGGGGCCAGTCGGTTGATTTCAAAGATGGAGGGATCTTCCCACTCTTTAAGTTGGGCATTGAGTGTGCCTAAAGTAACGCACATCACCAATACCATTCCAGCAAGTAATTGATTTTTCATTTTTGGGAATAATGGTTGGTCTGTTAATGGTTTGCAAAAAAAAAAATGTGATTTATGGTGAAAGGGGCTGGCGGCGTGCATAGGGTGTTGAAACCAGCAGATGCTGACCTGGCCTTTAATTGATTATTAGGTTTGTTGTTGGACGGTTAACAAATATAATGAATTTTATCAGTATCATAAAAGAAGAGGGGTGAGAGGACATCCTGAGCGCGGGGATATCTTGGCCCTGGCTATTGGTAAGGCACTTAACAAAACATGGCCCCATTGATACGAGAACGGGACGGTCCCATTTGATGGCTTTTATTTCTGAAGATGACGGTTATTCATGGTCGAATGGCTTGCTGTTGGATGAACGGCCGGGAGTATCGTATCCCGATGGACAACAAACCAGTGACGGAACTAATTATATTACTTACGATTATAACCGGAGCAAAGAGCAAATAATCCTGATGACGAGTTTTACCGAAGAGGATATTTTAGCCGATGACTAGGACTCTAAAATTATAGAGGTTTTTAAACGACGAAAAACGATTAGTTAACAATTAGGTGAAGAAGTAACAAAATAGGAAATTCATTGCTGCAGGGGGACCGGGTTTCAGGAGGTCGAAAGATGATGTTGGGATTTATGGATATCAGGTATCGAAAGGGTTACTGGATGGTTAATATTTTAAATGATGATGTAACGTAATACTGTTTCGAATGTCCGAGTGTTAGTTATCTAATTGTTTTTGTTGGTACATGTTTCTGTCTGGAAGAAATTATCGTGGGGATATTCACTGATTGAAGGTTTTATGTATTACGGGTAAAATATGTAAAACCGGGACATTATGGAACCTATCAAGTTGTGAATTTATCTTCATTTTTGAATTGAATATTTCGAAAAGATTAAAGCGAAATCTGAGGGGATATAAAAAAATTGAACACTTGTGTTTGCCTTTTTAGTAATTCAATGATTTCGATTTTGTATGTTTGAAACATATATGAAAATTTCTGAAATTATTCAGTCAACAAAAGATATCTCCATGCAAAGAAGAAAATTTTTAAGAAATACGGCCCTTTTGGGCGGGCTGACATTGATGGATCCCATGCAGTTGTCGGCCTCTTCCTTGTTGGCTTCCGGTGATTTCCCCGTGGTTAGAACGCCTGAAGGACAACGTCATTTCGAGAGTGATGCCATTGAGAAAGCCATTGCTGAGTTTCAAAAAAAGGTGAAAGATAAAGAGTTGGGCTGGCTCTTTAACAACTGTTTTCCCAACACTTTGGATACCACTGTCACTTTTACAAAGCCCAACGGGGTGCCCGACACCTATGTGATTACCGGGGATATTGATGCCATGTGGCTTCGCGACAGTTCGGCACAGGTATGGCCTTATATGGCTTTCATCGATCGGGATAAAGAGCTGAAAGATCTCATTGCCGGGGTCATTAACCGCCAAACGCGCTACATCCTCAAGGATCCCTTTGCCAATGCGTTTTACGACGATCCCAATAAAGAGGGGGAGTGGGCCAGCGACCTAACCGATATGAAGCCCGGTGTTCATGAGCGCAAATGGGAAATAGATTCACTCTGCTATCCCATCCGTCTGGCCTATAACTACTGGAAGACAACGGGTGACACGGCCCCTTTTGGTGCGCAATGGCAGACGGCCATAAAATCCATTCTGAAAGTCTTTAAAGATCAGCAGCAAAAAGAGAGCCGGGGGGGATATTCCTTTCAACGCACCACCTCTAAAGCCTCGGATACCAGATCATTGCATGGTTATGGTTATCCGGTGAAGCCGGTGGGCCTTATTTGTTCGGCTTTTCGACCCAGTGACGATGCCACCGTTTTCTCCTTTTTGATTCCCTCTAACTTTTTTGCTGTGGTGAGTTTGAAGCAGGCTGCTTCTATGATGCGCGATATTGTGAGGGATGAACAAACGGCCCGCCAACTGGAGGCGCTGAGTGATGAGGTGCAAGCGGCTCTGAAAAAACATGCCATCGTAGAGCATCCCAAATATGGTAAGATCTATGCTTTCGAGATTGACGGGTATGGAAACCATCTGCTCATGGACGATGCAAATGTGCCCAGCTTGCTGTCGTTGCCCTATCTGGATGCGGTGGAGGTTGCGGATCCCATTTATCAGAATACCCGGAATTTCGTGTGGTCGCTCGATAACCCCTTCTTTTTTAAGGGGAAAGCCGCCGAAGGTATTGGCGGTCCGCATGTGGGCATGGATATGGTCTGGCCCATGTCAATCACCATGCTTGGTTTGACCAGTACCAATCCCGAGGAGATAAAGGCCTGCGTGGCTGCCCTGAAATCGATTCACGGGGACACCGGTTTTATGCACGAATCGTTTCATAAGGACGATCCTAAAAACTTTTCCCGTTCCTGGTTTGCCTGGGCAAACACTCTGTTTGGGGAGTTCCTGTGGAAAACCTATAAGGAACATCCAGAGCTCCTTGCGTAACTTAGTTAAAAGGGTTTAACTTTGTTATTTCCGCATAAAGAGTGGGGTAGCCAATTCTGAACCCTCCTTTTCTTTGAAGGTTTTGGGCAATTGGATGAATTTTTTTTCAATTCTTTGCATACTGTTGTGCGATAATTGTATTGGGGGCAGCCATAGGTGGTAAGCCCTTTTGTAAAATTTGAATAGTGGTTGTTTGTCTTCCCTTCTTATTTAGGCTCCACTCACCGGGATGAGGGGATTGATGAAAAGAGATTTTGGGGTTTCGGGGCCACAATCCAAAAAAATAAATCGATAATGAAAAATGTTAGTCTTATGAACCGGATTAGTCTTAATACCATTTTTTTATTCTTAATTGCATTCACATCTGTTCAGGCTCAATCCAGTGCCGGCTCAGCGCTCGATGCGGTAGATTATGTGAATCCTTTAATGGGGACTCAGTCCAAGTTTAGTTTATCTAATGGGAACACCTATCCGGCCATAGCTCTTCCATGGGGCATGAATTTCTGGACCCCTCAGACTGCTAAGATGGGGGATGGCTGGCAATACAGCTATGAGGCCGATAAGATCAGGGGCTTTAAGCAAACGCATCAGCCCAGTCCGTGGATGAACGATTACGGGCAGTTTTCGATCATGCCGGTCACCGGAACGCTCCGGTTTACCGAGGATGCCCGTGCCAGCTGGTTCTCGCACAAAGCCGAGGTGGTGAAGCCTCACTATTACAGTGTCTATCTGGCCGACCATGATGTGACCACCGAGATAACGCCCACCGAGCGGGCTGCGCAGTTTCAGTTTACCTTTCCGGAAAACGACAGTTCGTTTGTGGTGATCGATGCCTTTGATAAGGGTTCGTATGTGAAGATTCTTCCGGGCGAAAAAAAGGTCATTGGTTACACTACCCGTAACAGCGGCGGGGTGCCCGATAATTTCCGCAACTATTTTGTCATCCTGTTCGATAAGTCCTTTGATTACAATGTCGTGTGGAGTGGGGACCAGTTGATGGGCGATAAACTTGAGATGGAGAGCAATCATGCAGGCGCAGTGGTTGGCTTTAAGACCCATAAAGGAGAGAAGGTGCATGCCCGTGTGGCCTCTTCTTTCATCAGTTACGATCAGGCCATGCTTAACCTGAATGAGATAGGGAAGGAGAGCTTTGAAGCTACCCGGGCCAAAGGGAGGGCCATTTGGAACGCTGAATTAAGCCGCATAAAAGTGGAAGGCGGGACTTTCGAACAGACCCGGACCTTTTATTCGACCCTTTACCGGACACTGCTTTTTCCCCGTAAGTTTTATGAGTTCGATGCCAACAACCAAATAGTGCATTACAGTCCATACAACGGCAAGGTATTGCCAGGATATATGTTTACCGATAATGGTTTTTGGGATACTTTCAGGGCGGTATTTCCCTTTTTTAACCTGATGTACCCCTTGCTTAATGAGAAGATTCAGGCCGGCCTGGTGAATACCTATCTGGAGAGTGGATTTCTGCCTGAGTGGGCCAGTCCTGGTCACCGGTCGGTTATGATTGGCAACAATTCGGCCACCATCGTAGCCGACGCCTGGCTAAAAGGGGCTCGCAATTACGATATGGAGACCCTCTACCAGGGGGTGTTGCATGGCACTGAAAATGTGCATCCCAAGGTGGATGCTACCGGGCGTTTAGGTCATGAATATTATAATAAATTGGGTTATGTGCCCTACGATGTGGGCATTAATGAGAATGCTGCCCGTACTCTGGAATATGCATTTGCCGACTGGACCATCTGGAAGCTGGCCAAAGCTCTGGACCGGCCCAAAAAGGAGATTGAACGTTTTAAAAAGCGTAGTCTGAATTATCGTAACCTCTTCGATCCGGAGACGCATCTGATGCGCGGAAAGAATGAAGATGGTACCTTTCAAAAACCTTTTAATCCGCTCAAGTGGGGCGATGCCTTCACCGAAGGCAACAGCTGGCACTATACCTGGTCGGTATTTCACGATATCCAGGGATTGATGGATCTGATGGGAGGGAAGGAACCTTTTGTGGAGATGCTCGATTCGGTTTTTAACATGCCACCCCTCTTCGACGATTCTTACTATGGGGGCACCATTCATGAGATCCGCGAGATGCAGATCATGAATATGGGCCAATATGCCCATGGCAACCAGCCTATCCAGCATATGCCGTATCTCTATAACTATGCCGGGCAGCCTTGGAAAACGCAGTACTGGGTGCGACAGGTGATGAATAAACTGTATCATTCCAATCCTGACGGGTATTGTGGCGATGAGGACAACGGACAGACTTCCGCCTGGTACGTCTTTAGTGCCATGGGCTTTTATCCGGTTTGCCCGGGCAGCGATCAATATGTGTTAGGAGCTCCCCTGTTTTCCCGTATGCAAATAGCCCTGGAAAATGGCAATCGTATTACCATAGAAGCTCCTGCCAACAGCGATTCCAATTGTTATATCCAATCCATGATGGTGAATGGAAAACCCTATAAGAAGAATTGGCTCAGTCATCAGGAACTGATGCAGGGGGCTTATCTGCAGGTCGAGATGTCCGATCTTCCCAATAGGGAACGTGGCACCGATCCGGAGGCTTTCCCTTACTCGCTTTCCAATGAGGAGGGAGATAAATAGAGATAAGAGGTTAGAGGTTGGAGATGAGGGAGGAGAAACCAAATGGAGGTTGGTAGTTTTGTTTCGGGCTGAAGGCCCAGCATATTTCAGCTCGATGGCATCGCCTCGGGTTCTCGGAAGCATAAAGGGGACCGAGGGGAGTGCGAAAGGGTGTAGTAGCCACACGATGCAATCGTGCGGCAGCTTTTTTTAGCCCTGAAGGGGCTCAACATGAATAACCACGGGTGCAACCCGCGGATGGAAAACGCATGGGATCCGGAACCCCTAAGGGGTTCAATCAAAAGTTGGGTAAGATCTCTGTGGTTTTCGCCATCGCCAGGCCTGAGTCTCGTCTGTCATTGCGAGGCGATAGCCGAGGCAATCTGTTCACGGCTTGCAGCGACTCTGTTCTTTAAAAGTCCTATGAGAAACAAACAGATTGCCTTTTAGGCGCCAAAGCAATGATCCATTGCGTCGGTTGCCGCGGTCGCTTTTTCCGGCCATCCCGAACGCTTTGCCATTATTGATTTTGTCAAATTAAGATACCTGCACAATGAAAATCATTCTTCTTGCCTCTCTGGTTTTTTGCTTGTTACCTATTCAACCCCTGCAAGCAAAGGTCGTTCAACTCCAGTGCGAATTTTTAACCAACCCCATGGGGGTGGACAGTAGTCATCCACGCCTGAGTTGGCGGATGGAGGATGACCAATATGGTGCCCGGCAAACGGGCTGGCAAATAGTGGTCGGAACCGACTCGGCTGAGGTGGCCAGAGGAAACGGAAATAGGTGGGACTCCCCAAAAGTGGATTCGGACGAGATTATGACCCGTTATGCCGGAGAGGTCCTTGAACCTTTTACCAGGTATTTCTGGAGGGTTACCCTTTGGGATCAGAATGGTCAATCGTCTGCTTCAAACGTGGCTTCCTTCGAAACCGGGATGATGAATAAATCCAATTGGCAGGGGGCATGGATCAGCGACGGCCGGGATATCCATTGTAAACCGGCCCCCTATTTCCGGAAAGAGTTCGAAACAGCCAAAACCATAAAATCAGCTCGTGCCTATATCGCAGTGGCCGGGTTGTATGAGTTGTACCTCAACGGTGAGAAGATTGGGGACCATAGGATGGATCCCGCCTATACCCGTTACGACCGGCGCACGCTCTACGTGACGCACGATGTGACTGCCCGGTTGCAAAAAGGGGCTAATGCCATTGGCGTTCTTCTGGGAAATGGCTGGTACAACCTTCAGTCGACCGCTGTTTGGGACTTTGATAAAGCCCCCTGGAGAAACCGTCCGGCATTTTGCCTGGATCTGCGCATTACCTATGAGGATGGCACCATCGAAACGGTTACTTCGGGGAAAGATTGGACGACTTCGTTGAGTCCGGTCATCTTCAATAGCATCTACACCGCCGAACACGATGATGCTAACCTGGAACAAAAGGGTTGGAACTTACCCCAATTCAATGATTCGGATTGGCATAAGGTCATTTACCGTTCGGCTCCATCTGTAAATATCGTTTCTCAGCTGATGCATCCCATCCGCAATGTGGAAGAGATCCCTCCCAAAAGTGTTCGTCAAATGAACGATACAACCTATGTTTTCGATCTGGGCCGAAACATTGCCGGCGTCTGTAAAATTAAGGTTAAGGGTACCCGGGGGACGGTTCTTCGCTTAAAGCATGGGGAACGGTTGCTTGAAGATGGGCACGTGGATTTGTCGAATATTGATGTGCATTACCGGCCAAAAGATGATTCAGACCCGTTTCAAACCGATATTTTTACACTCAATGGCCACGGGTCAGAAGTCTTTATGCCCCACTTTAATTATAAAGGCTTTCAATATGTGGAGGTTACAAGTAACCAACCAATAAACCTTACAAAGGAGAGTCTGGTGGGTTATTTTATGCACAGCGATGTGCCCAAAGCCGGTGAGTTTAGCTCAACAAATCCAACCCTGGATAAAATATGGCAGGCCACCAACAGCTCCTACCTCTCCAATTTATTTGGATATCCCACCGATTGCCCTCAGCGCGAGAAAAATGGGTGGACCGGGGATGCCCATATTGCCGTTGAAACCGGCTTGTACAGTTTCGATGCCATCACCATCTATGAAAAATGGCTGGCCGATCATCGCGACGAGCAGCAACCCAATGGGGTGCTTCCTTCCATTATTCCAACCGATGGCTGGGGGTATGAATGGGGCAACGGCCCCGACTGGACCAGTACCATTGCGCTGATTCCCTGGAATGTATATTTGTTCTACGGCGATATGTCGCTGTTGGAGGCCTGTTACGACAACATCAGGCGATATGTGGATCACATCACCCAGATAAGTCCTTCGGGATTAACCACCTGGGGCCTGGGCGATTGGGTGCCTGTGAAGTCCAAGTCACCGGTGGAGCTGACTTCAACAGCCTACTATTATGCTGATGCCACCATTTTAGCCAGGACAGCCCAACTGCTCAACAAACCTGAAGATTATACCAGATACACCGCGCTGGCCCAAAAGATCAAAAGGGCTTTTAACGAGAAATATCTGAATCGCGCGACGGCCACTTATGCCAGTGGCACCCAAACCGAAATGAGTGCTCCGCTCTTTTGGAATCTGGTGCCTGATGATTTGAGAGATCAAGTGGCGGCCAACCTGGCCAAAAGAGTGGCGGCCGATAATTTTCATTTAGATGTCGGGTTACTGGGCCAAAAAGCCATCTTGAATGCCTTAAGTGAAAATGGCTATGCCGGCCTGGCCTACAAGGTGGCTTCGCAGGAAACCTATCCTTCCTGGGGGTGGTGGATTGTCAATGGGGCCACTACCTTGCTCGAAAATTGGGACATCTTTGCCCAAAACGATATCTCCATGAACCACATCATGTTCGGTGAGATTGGCGCCTGGCTCTATAAAGGGCTGGGAGGTATTTATCCCGACCCGCTGGCCCCCGGGTTTAAAAATACTTTGTTGCGGCCCTCGTTTGTGTCGGGTCTCGATGGCGTTGATGTTTCACACGATTCTCCCTATGGACGGATTCATTCCTCCTGGGAAAAGAAAAATAAAACTGTAATCTACCGGGTGGTGATTCCTGCCAATGCCAGTGGTGATTTTTTCATCCCTGATGGGTATGATCTGAAAAAAGCATCGCTCAAAGACGGCCGGTCCATCAAGCTTGTGATGAGCTCAAATAAGGGGTATCATCTGCTGTCGGGAAGTTATAAGCTGGAGCTCGTCGAAGGAAAAGATTAAGAGAGCTGGAGAGCCACACGATACAATCGTGTGGTAGTTGGGTGTTTAGTAACCACACGATGCAATCGTGCGGTAGCAGGGAAGTTGAAAAATTATTGTTTGCCTAAGACCCAGTGTATGAGTTTTTTTGAGCCGCGGCAGCGTCGACAGTATGGTAGTATCAGTGCCCTTGAGCATGATTCCAGAGCTGCGGCAGCTGCGACACACTTTTCGTCCCTTACGGATTGTAGGGGACCAATTATTATAGGAAAAAGTTTAGATATTATGGCTAAGAATTTTAGCGTTATGTCACAAGTGAAAGGGTTTAGTTTTTTTGGAATATTATTGGTTGCCGTATTATTGTCGCCGGGTTGCCGTCAACAAAAGGCAGGAAATGCATTAAGAGAGAAAACGGCGTTTCAAACCGCCAACGCATGGAAACCCTCCATCGATGTGAGAGCCGATGTGGCCATCGTTTATAGTGTAAAAGATCATCATGGCGATAATGGGATGACCTTCGAAGAGCGCGTGCAATCCTGGCGCGACAGGGGTTATGTGACGCATTTCATGACCGGAATTGCCTGGGGCGATTACCAGGATTATTTTACCGGCCAATGGGATGGGGAGCCGCATTTTGATGAGGGACAGGTCACCCAACAGGGCGATACCATCTGGCACGGGCATATGGTGCCTTATATTGTTCCTTCCGAAAACTTCATTGAATATATGAAGGAAACCAAAATCAAACGGGTTGTTGATGCCGGCATCGATGCCATCTATCTGGAAGAACCCGAATTTTGGTCCCGGGCCGGTTACAGTGAGGCTTTTAAAAGGGAATGGAAAGCTTTTTATGGCTTCGACTGGCGGCCTCAGCATTTGTCACCCGAGAATACCTATCTGTCGAATAAACTAAAATACCATCTTTACTACCGGGCCCTGCAGGAGTGTTTTTCTTATGCAAAAGCCTACGGTAAAAGCAAAGGGATGGAGGTACGCTGTTATGTGCCCACCCACTCTCTTATTAATTACACCCAGTGGCAAATTGTTAGCCCCGAAGCCAGCCTGGCGTCTCTGGATTGTGTAGACGGTTATATTGCCCAGGTGTGGACGGGTACCTCCCGTACGCCTAATTATTTTAATGGACAAGCCAAAGAACGGGTCTTTGAGACGGCCTTTCTTGAATATGGGTGTATGGAATCGATGACCGCCCCCACCGGGCGAAAGATCTATTTTCTTACCGATCCCATCGAGGACCGGCCACGTGATTGGGCCGATTATAAAAAAAATTACCAGGCCACCTTTACCGCTCAGTTGTTGTATCCCCATATCGCCAATTATGAAGTAATGCCCTGGCCCGGACGCATCTATGAGGGGCTGTATCAAATGAGTGCCGACAGCGAAACCCGTGAAACAATTCCACGGTTCTATTCCACTCAGATGCAGGTGATGGTCAATGCCCTTAATGACATGCCTTTGTCGGAAAATAAACTGTCGGGTCCTGCGGGCCTGAGTGTGTTGATGTCTAATTCGATGATGTTTCAGCGCTTTCCCACTCATCAGGGATATGAAGATCCTCAGCTTTCCAACTTCTTTGGGCTGGCTTTGCCCTTTCTTAAGCGGGGCGTGCCTGTGAAAACGCTGCATCTGGAAAATGTTTCGAACCGGGAGACCTGGAAGGATACTAAGATCCTGCTCATGTCTTATTCCAATATGAAACCCTTTTCCTCCCAGGGGCATCAATACATTGCCGACTGGGTGAAGAGAGGTGGGGTTTTGGTTTACTGTGGCCGGGACAGCGATCCGTTTCAAAATGTTCTGGAGTGGTGGAATACCGGAGATAATGACTATAAAGCCGCCTCGGAGCATCTGTTTGAAAAACTGAACATAAAAGTTCCTGCCGATAAAGATTCTCAATTTAAGGTGGGAGATGGGACCGTTTACGTTATCCGGCGCGATCCCAAAGAGTTTGTTCTGGAGCCTGACAGCGACCAGCCATTTGTTAGCAGGATTAAGGAACTCTACGAACAAAATGAACCGCAGGGGCCGTTCCACTTTAAAAATAACTTCTTTCTGGAGAGGGGTCCTTACGATCTTATTGCGGTGATGGATGAAAGTGTGAGCAGTGAGCCCTATATCCTGAATGGACGATTGATTGACTTGTTTGATCCGAAATTGCCCGTGGTTGAGCAGAAAACCGTTTATCCCGGAGAGCAGGCCTTTCTGTTGAATGTAGACCGGGTGCCCCATCAGGATAAGCCACAGGTGCTGGCTTCCGCTGCCCGCATTACCCAAGAAAAAGTTGAGGCGGACAGCTATTCCCTGGTGGCCAAAAGCCCTTCGAACACCACCTGTGTGATGCGTCTGTTATTGGCCTCCAACCCAGGAAAGATAATGCTAACCGACAATAAGGGAAAACCATTGGAGGAGGCTCTGTGGGATTGGGATGAGAAAAGCCAAACAGGATTGCTCACCTTCGAAAACAGTCCGGAAGGAATACATGTAAAATTGGCGTGGTAATTCATTTGCCCGGGAAAATTTAAGTTTTTTTGAAATGGGCTCTTGGCAGAGGTTCCTGCTGATGGCTCTAATGCATAAAAACAGAGGGGCTAATGCTCCCGGGGCGGGTGATGTAGAATTAGGAAGGACTGCCTTTTTTTTCTTGCAATTTGGCGGGGCTGTTTTTGGGGATTCCACCACCCCATGAAACCCCATGGTCCGGATATGAAAAAAATCATGGTCTAAAGTTTTTAAAAAAAATGGTTTTATGTAGGGGGAGGGTTAATATTTGTTTAAGTTTGTTGATCTAATCCACGAAAATGTCATCCGATTCTATACACAGCTTTAACGAGATCTATTCCGCATTTTACAGGAAATCGTATGTGTTCGTTAAATCGTACGTGCACGATGATATGACGGCCGAAGATATTGTTGCCGAAGGATTGATTAAGTTGTGGGAGCGAATGAAACAGGAGCCGGTTGATCCCATCCCCCCCTTTCTCTTTACCATTCTAAAAAACAGCTCTCTGGATTATCTGAAACACCAGGGCAAAAAGAGGGTGGCCATCACGACCCTTGGTCAAGCGCTGAACCGGGAGTTGGAGATTAGAATCTCATCTCTCGAAGCAACCGATCCGAATGAAATATTCTCAGCCGAGATTCAACAAATCATCCAAAAAACGCTTAACTCTCTTCCTCAAAGAACCCGTGAGATATTTATGATGAGCCGTTTTGGGAACAAACCTCACAAGGAGCTAGCCGAACGGTTTAACATCTCTGTCAAGGGGGTGGATTACCATATTGCCCGGTCGGTTAAAGATCTGAGAGTGGCCCTTAAGGACTACCTGCCTTTTTTGGGTGCTTTAACTTTTCTGAATTGATCTCTAAGCCATCTCCCTCAAAGGGCTTTCTGTCTTTCCGTTATTTAATCTGCCTCTGCCTTTTGTCTGTGGGGGTGTTGACCCTAATGGCTGCTGTTTCGGGGTCTATAAAATAGTTTCCCTTTTTTTTTATTTACCCACTAGTGATTTGTCCTCGTCAGTCGTTCTATCTCCACAGGGGGAGAACCGATAGTAGAAACAAGTTGTTTCCCGGCCAAAATGAATTTCCGAAAAAATGATGGATAAAACACTGTTGTTGAGGTATATCGAAGGTGAGGTTTCCGATCAGGATAAAGCAACTGTCGTAAACTGGCTGGACGCTGATCCGGAGAATATGAAGGAGTATCTCTCTCTGCGAAAATTGCACGATCTTACCCTTTGGCAGGAATCGGGCAGGGCCCCTCTCTTAGCAAATGTCCCGGTTAAGTCAGGTCCCCGGTTCGGGAGATCCATCCTGATAAGTACCACCAAAGTGGCTGCCATTTTTATGCTGGCTCTTTTGGTTTATAAATTTCTCCTGCCCGGATCTCCGGCCCCCGAATCGGTTGCCCTGCAAACACTGCATGTACCCGCCGGACAGCGCGCCTTAATTACCCTGGTCGACGGGACAAAAGTGTGGCTCAATGCCAATACAACCTTCACCTTTCCCAATCAGTTTTCGGATCAAAAACGGGAGGTGCGGCTCCAGGGCGAAGGTTACTTCGATGTAACCAAGGATAAGACCAACCCGTTTCTGGTAAAAACCGAAAACTACGATGTAAAAGTCTGGGGTACCGAATTTAATGTCATGGCCTATCCCGGCAACGACCTTTTCGAAACCTCCCTGCTCGAAGGCTCCGTTGAAGTGATGAAGTCGGGGGGGGCGCAGGGCGCCTTTATCCAACCCAACGAACGGCTTTTTTGGGATGGGAAGAGCCTGAAAAAGGCCCCCATCATCCACTTTAACCACTTTTTGTGGAAGGAGGGAATTATTAGTTTCGACAACGAAAAATTCCCCGACCTGGTAAAAAAGCTGGAGCTCTATTTTGATCTGAGGATTGAAGTGCGGAATGAAAAACTCCTAAAATATCGTTGCACCGGAAAGTTTCGCACCAAAGATGGGGTGGAGCATATCCTAAAGGTATTGCAGCTGAGCAACGATTTTACATTTAAAATGGATGATAAACAAAATTTGATCGTAATTGAATAAGCCTCAGCAAACACCACTGCGTATGTAGCATGCTATAAAAAAACCGGAAAGTGCTCGAACACTTCCCGGCCAAAAGGTCGAGACCCGACTGATTCATGTCCAAGCCATATCAAGTATCAACCTATGAAAAACAAATTTATGAAAAATTATTTGTCAGAAATTGTTTTTGACGTAACTAATCAATTTTACCGAAGGATGAGAACCACATTTGTAATGCTTCTGGTGTTTGCTTCATCATTGTTTGCCGCTGATGTTAATTCGCAGGTGGCAAGAGTGACTATTGGCATTGAAAACGAAAATATTTCAAGAGTCCTTGATGCCATTGAAACGCAAACAGATTATTTATTTGTTTACAATAATAACGAAATTAACCTCAACCAAAATGTTTCGGTCGATGTGGAAGATCAGTCGGTGGCCCGGGTGCTTACCGATATCTTTAGAGGTACCGACATTATTTATGCCATGGAGGGCAGTAATATCATGCTGATGCGCATGGAGAATGACCAATCCCAGCCTCAGACAAAAAGGGTTACCGGTAAAGTGATAGATACGCGGGGGGAACCTGTGCCGGGTGTCACCATCCTGATAAAGGACGGAAAGGCCGGAACCATCTCCGATATGGAAGGTAACTTTAGTTTGTCGGCCGTGCCCGATCAGGCGGTTCTGGTTCTTTCATTTATAGGTATGAAAACCCAGGAGGTGGCCCTGGGCACACTCACCTCGGTTGTGGTGACCATGGTGGAGGAGGTTTTTGGTGTAGACGAAGTAGTGGTGGTTGGCTACGGAATCCAAAAGAAAGCCCATGTGACGGGTTCGGTGGCACAGATTAATTCCGAAGAGCTGATGAAAGCCTCCAAAACAAATGTGAGCAGTATGCTGGCGGGTAAACTCCCCGGATTAATTGCCCGCCAGACGTCGGGACAACCCGGTAAAGACCAATCCAATATTGTGATTCGCGGATATGGTACCTTCAACGACTCTTCCCCACTGATTCTGGTAGATGGGGTGGAGCGTAATTTTAATACGCTGGATCCTAATGACATACAGAGTGTTTCCGTTTTGAAAGATGCCGCCGCATCCGCCGTGTATGGCGTGCGTGCCGCTCATGGGGTGGTATTGGTTACCACCAAACGGGGGGGGGTCGATCAAAAGTCGCAGATTACCTACGATGGTTCCTACACCTTTTCGGTAAACACCCGATTTCCCAAATTCCTGAATGGTGAAGACTATGCCTATTGGCACAATAAGGCCCGTGAATTAGACGGGGAGGTGGGGTATTACGATGAGTCGGAAATCGACAAGATCGTTAATGGTGATCCCGACGGCAAGCTGGGCGATACCGATTGGTTAGGGTCTCTTTTTAAAAATTATGGGGGCACCCAACGGCACAATCTGTCGGTTACCGGCGGCACCGAAAAGGTGCAGTATTTTCTGGGTGGAGGTGTAATGAATCAGGACGGGATATTGCCCAATACCAATTTTAAGCGCTACAGTATGCGTTCGAATGTGGACCTGAAGGTGACCAACGCTATAAAAGTGTCCTTTAATGTGTCGGGTCGTAAAGAAAATACGATGAATCCCGGCTTTTCCATTGCCCCCAACAGCAGCTACAGCCCCATTACCCTTGCCATCCGTGCTCTTCCCATCATCCCTCAGGAGTATAACGGGCTGCCCACGGCTACCGGCGATGGTGCCTCCACTTACAGCCCCCTGGCTGCGGTTAATGAGAGCGGATTCAACAAGCTGGACCGCTATATTTTCGAGAGCTCATCAACCATCGAGTATGCGGTTCCATTTATTGAGGGGTTGACCCTTAAAATGATGTTTGCCTACGATTTCAATTTTGTGGAGCAGCGTAATTTTCTGGACTCGTTTAATGTGGCCAAATACCGGCCGGCATTAAATGATTATATCATCACCCGCGCCGATGGAACGGCCGAAAACGCCTCCTTGTTCCAGGGATCCTCCAATGGAGCCAACAAGTTATCCCGTCCCTCGGTGGAGTACCATAAAAAGTTGGGTGCCCACGATATCGGAGCTTTATTCCTCTATGAATACCACCAGGGGAATGGCTCGAGCTTTCAGGCCGCCCGACGCGATTTTCTGTTAAATACCATTCCTGAGATGTCATTTGCGCAGGAAGATGTTCCCAATTCCATTAAGGGTGAAAGCTCCGAAACCCGTATAGCCGGTTATGTAGGTCGCTTAAATTATGGGTTCAGTGATAAATATCTGGCCGAGTTTGCCTTTAGGTACGACGGTTCCTATAAATTCCATAAAGACTATCGGTGGGGATTTTTCCCGTCCGTTTCGGTGGGATGGGTGCTTTCGCAGGAGGACTTCTTTAAGAATGCCTTCCCTAAAATCGATCGGTTTAAGCTGAGAGCCTCCGCCGGTGAACTGGGAAGTGATAATCTGGAAGCCTTTCTTTATAAGAGATTCTTTAATATGACCTCCAGCCCTGCTTATGCCTTTGGCACCACACCCACACCTACCTATGTGATGTACTCAACCAATTCGGTTCCTTCGTACGACCTCAGCTGGGAAAAGACCCGAACCCTTAACCTGGGGATGGAGCTGGTGGCCTGGAACGGATTGTTGTCGGCTGAGTTGGATGGCTTCTATAAATATACCTACGATATTTTACAGTCGGTAACCGGACTGTATCCACCTTCACTGGCCAATAACTTCCAAACCATTGAAAATTCAGGTGCCGTCGATTCCAGGGGAATAGAACTGTTGCTGGGTCACCAGAACAAACTGGGCGACTTGAGATATAAGTTGAGCGGAAACGTTTCCTGGGCCCGCAATAAGGTGCTGGAAAGAACCCAGCAGGATAATATCCCCTCCTGGAAAAATATCATCGGACAACCCATCGGTGGCATCTATGGATATCACGCTACGGGGCTCTATCAAACCGAAGATCAGTTGATTAATCGACCCACCGGGCCCGGTGGCGTGCAACGGCTGGGCGATCTGATGTATGAGGATTTAAATGGAGATGGGAAAATCGACCTGTACGACCAGGAGCGGATCGCCCGTTCTCCCATGCCGGAAATGATGTTCTCCTTTTCCGGGGACTTTAACTGGAAAGGCATCGATGCCAGTTTCCAATTCCAGGGAGCTGCCCTCTGCGATGTGCTGATCTCCGGGTTATATCCCAATGGTATCATGGACCAGACCGAGTTTGCAAGGGCCTTTTATGGCGGCGGTAACTCACCCTATTATTTGGTCGAAAACTCCTGGACCCCCGACCATACCAATGCACAATATCCGCGGTTAGGTGAATCGTGGAATGGGAACAATGGCTGGACCAGCGACTGGTGGGTTAAAGATGGCGCCTATCTGCGATTGAAACAGTTGACCCTGGGGTATTCCATCCCCAAACGATGGACCTCCAAATTGGAGATTGAAAGATTAAGATTCTATTTCTCAGGAAATAACCTCTTTACCTGGGATGCACTTGACTTTCTGGATCCCGAAATGCCCAGTAACAACAACGGGTATTATCCCCAACAAAAAACCTACGACCTAGGGGTAAGTGTAACTTTTTAATCTGTGACTAATGGCCGATTTTTTAAATATTAAGTTCTTAAAAATGAAAAAGATAATATTTTTCCTGAGTCTTATATTGATAACAGGTTCCTGTAAGGATCTTGAAGTAGAGCCCAGCGACAGATACTCCGACGGTGTGGTTTGGGAGAACGAAGAAGCCCTGGATTTCTACGTCAAAGGTTTTTATGCGGCCCTGAGGGATAACGCTGAAATCTATTCCAATAAGTTGTCGGATGGCATGTCGGATATACTCAAATACAGTGTTAACAATCTTAATTCCCTTACCTTTCAAAACAAGGTTTTGCTGGAGGATAATTATATTACCCCAAGTAATGGCACCCTAAGTGAATGGGGGAATTATGCCCGCATCAAGCTCCAGAATGAGTTTTTGCACGATGTGGAACTGATGGGGGGAGACTTTGATACGGAGTTTATCGCCGTTCGAAAGGCTGAAGTGCGCTTTATGAGGGCCTTTCTCTATTATAAAATGATTCGTAACCATGGAGGTATCATCTTACGGCTGGAAAATTCCGGTGTGGATGGTGGCCTGGACAACGATAAGGATGCCAATAAGGCCAGAATAAGTGAGGAAGAGTCGTGGGCTTTCGTGATAAGTGAACTTAAGGCCGTTGGGGAGACCCTTTCGGGCTATGAGTGGGATGATGACAATTTTGGCAGGGTTACCGCCGGGGCTGCTTATGCCTTGCTTACCCGGTGCGCGTTGTATGCCCAAGAGTATGATGAGGTAATCATGGCAGGCCAAAAAATCGAAGAGATGGATTATTCCCTGGAACCCGAATATGCCGCGGTTTTTAGCGATCTGGCCAGTAAAGAGATCATTTTACCGGTCACCTTTAAAATTCCGGACTATACTCACTATTTTGATCGCTACTTTGGCCCCACAGGCGATTTTGCTAACCGCGGGGGATGGGCCTGTCCAACCGAAGACCTGGTGGAGAATTATCAGATTAAGACAGGCGACCAGTTTGTCGATTTTGACTGGAATAACAGCCAGCATAAGGCCAACCCTTACAAGAACCGGGAGCCCCGTTTTTATGCCTCTGTCCTTTACAATGGCGCCTCCTGGCGTGGCAGAACCATCCAAACCTCCGTGGGCGGATTGGATGGCTTCATGGACTACGATTTCGGATCCAATACCCCCGGGTGTGTAACCGGCTATTTTATGCGTAAATATTTGCAGGAGACGAACTCAAATGTGGATGAAGGCAGCGACGCTTACTGGATCGAATTGCGCCTTGCCGAGGTGTGGCTCAATATGGCCGAAGCCTATGCTCAGTCGGGAGAGGTTACCAAAGGATACGAATATCTGAATAAGGTGAGAACCCGGGGTGGGTATCTTACAGGAAGAGACGTTAACAGTTCTCTGCCTCTTTTTATGAGCGATCTGGAGAATGAGCGGATGCTTGAACTGGCTTTCGAAGGGCACCGGTACTGGGATCTTAGACGATGGAGAAGAGCCGAAGATTTAATTAATGGTCAAAGGGTTAGGGGGGTGAAGGCCACCAAATTATTTGCTACCTATTATACCTACCAGGTTGTAGTCATTGAGAAATCAGATCGTTATTTTCCCGAGAAATACTATAAAATACCGGTTCCCCAATCGGAGATCAGTAACAACTCACTGTGTGAGCAAACTTTACCCTGGTAGGTGGTTGGTTGGACCTGAGTAGAGGGTAATGAAACCACCCGGCTAAAAGACCGGGAAAAACCTCCTAACAGGAGTTCATTCAATGCCGCTCAGTTTCAGCGTCTGATCAAGGCCTGCAAAAATCAATTCACCTATGATGCAAGCCACCAACGGGCTGGTTTTTTTAATCAAAATTGTAAATAAAATTATAACCTCATGAAAAATATAAAAACGCTCTTCTCTATTCTGTTGATGATGCTTTGTTTAGCTTCATGTAAAGAGGAGGAAGTCCTATTCAGCGACGAGGCAGATTTTTCTTCCATCCAGATTCAGAAATTCGATTATGGGTCCCGCTCGGGGCGCGGTCAAATCTACCAGGGCGCCTATTCCGTAAATAAGGACACCATCTATTTTGATGTTACCTATTTCCCCGACCAGGAGGCACCCACCTACAGCGACTGGCAAATACAGGCCACCTTGCCCAGCGGGGCTCTGGTGTCGCCGGGTTTGGCCGGGGTGAGAGATTTGTCGGAGCCCCTGATGGTCTCAGTGGCTGCCCCCGATGGACATACCTTTACAGATTATGTGTTGCGCCTGCGTATCTATGAGGTGCCCTTTGGTGAACTCGAGAAAGGGTTTGGCCGTTACAGCCAGTTGTTCGAGCTCACGAAAGACCAGCTGGGTGGCTGGAGTGCCGATGCTCAGCGAGCCTGTGCCGTGGTGGGTGATGAGTTGATTGTGAGTAACATGAATAATCCATTCCTGGTTTATAATAAATTAACGGGCGCCAAAATTGAAAGAAACATTCCCATGCCTGCAGGGGAAACGTTTTATGATCTTTGTACCGATAAAGACGGGTTGTTAATAGCCCCTACCTTTGTCACGTTCTCGGCCTCAACCACCCCTGTGCTTAAAGTTTACAGGTGGGTGAATGGAATCGGGCAGGCTCCCGAACTCTTCTACGAGTTGCCCACTTCTAAGATTCCTGCAACAGGCAATCATGGCATTGGTCTAAGAATCTCGGTTTGTGGGTCCACCCAGGGGGATGCACAAATGATGTTCGATATAGATGGTCGCGGCTCTTCCGACGACCGGGCAGTTCGGGTCTCCGTCGTAAACGGGGTTCCATCTGCCGATGTGGATGTGTTCAGCACCGGAGTGGGTACTGTCTGGAGCGGGAAAGCCATTGCCATGTCGGAAACCCAACGCACCCCCTATGTCGCTGCTATGCTTGGGTTCCCCCCCAAAATTGGGTATTCGGGGGCCAATGGGAGTAAGCTTTTTGTGGTGGATACCAATAACTCCAATTTTCTTAATAAGATCATTGGCAATGCGACCTATTTCGAGTTTAACCATTCAAAATATCTGGCGTTGTCTACCATAAACTGGCCTGGAAATTATCGGTTACTGATCTTCTGCCTCGACGACCCTTCATTAATTGAAGTTGGGAAAGATGAGCCCGATAAATTTGCCCTTCTAAACCCATTTGTGGCCGAGCCCGGGTTTACCAGTTCCGGCGATGCCGGGAGTATTGCCGTTCAGGTAAGCCAGGATGGCAAAACCGCCTGGCTCTATATGCTTGGAATGAATACCGGTATCCTGGCCTATGAGTTTTCCATTATTGGTTCTTCCAGTAATTAGGTCCCAAATGGAGCGATTTTCGTTCAACGTTAAAAGGAGGTAATTCGAAAGCCCAAACAAGAAGGTAAGAGAAGTTTTGGTTTGAATAATTTTTTGTTTGGGCTTTTTCAGGCCAGTGGCGGTATTTTAAAAGAATTGAATTTTGCTGCGGTAGGCCAAAGGGAAAAACCCGTCGGCTTGAGCCGAAACAGGTAGTTGCATTTAAAGAAGAATTTTTTCCCCACAATAGTGTTATTCTATGAAAAAGATGAATCTGTGGTTCTTATGGCTGTGTCTTGTGTTTTTGGCTTGTTCCAATACGGACGAGGGCGGGGTGAAAGATGAAGACGATGAGGTTGTAAATGAGGAGGATCCGTTAACTAAACCCAGGGTGTTATGGTTCGATGCCGAAGCCAACTTTGAACGTTTTGCCACCAGGGATAGTATTGTCTTTTATCTGGATAAGACTAAAGAGGCCGGTTTTAACGGCATTGTGGTGGATGTAAGACCCATCTATGGCGATGCCCTTTACACGAAAACCACCATCCTGGATCCCCTGACTCAGATTGGTCAGGTGACGGTGGAGCGCGACTGGGATTATCTTCAGTTTTTTATCGACGAAGCCCGAAAAAGAGGACTGAGCGTCACGGTTTCTGCCACCATCTTTCCTGCGGGGCGCCCCGACACAAAAGAAGGGCCAGTCTATCGCTCCGATAAATGGAAGGACAAGACGGTTATGCAGCACACGCCCAATGGGCTGATCGACATTAAAGATGATCCCTCAAAAGTGGCTGCTTTTCTGAATCCTGTTTTGCCCGAAGTGCAGGACTATGCCCTTAGCTTTATCAATGAAATAGTGGCCAACTACGATATCGATGGGTTTTGCCTGGACTATTGCCGTTATTCAAGTATCGAGGCGGACTTCTCTGATGCCTCGAGAAGTGCTTTTGAAGCTTATATTGGCGAAAAGGTGGTGAATTTTCCTTCCGATATATTTTGGTGGGAGGGTAGCTCCCCCGTTTTGGGCAGGTATGGAAAAAGGTGGTTCGAATTCAGAGCCATGGTCATCCACGATTTTATTGCTAAAACCCGGCAATCCATCAGGAAGATTAACCCCGACATAGAGTTGAGCTATTGGGCGGCCTCCTGGTACCATGCTCTTTATGCCCAGGGACAGAATTGGGGCAGCAAAAATTACGATCCTTCGGTTAAATATTCCTACTGGGCTTCTCCGGGCTATAAAAATGCCGGCTTTGCCGAACATCTGGATCTTTTCATGATTGGCGCTTACCTGCCCTATGTCTATGGTCCCACTAATCCCGAGTCGATAGAATATGCCCTGGCCAGAGGGAAAAATATTATTGACGGTGAGTGTAAGATGGTTGGAAGTATCTCGTCCATGAATTACGACACCATGGAAGAAGCCGCCTATCTGTGCCTGAAAGAATCGGGCGGGTTGGTGGTATTTGATATCGTTTACGTTATTCAATTCAATCTGTGGGACGACTTTCAAAGAGCCATCCAAAGATATAATGCGGGAGAGTAGAGGAGGGAAAAGGCTTAAGTAAAAAGAAGGTTAAAGGTTAAAGGAAGAAAAGGTTAAAGTGAAAGTAAAGTAAAAAAAGGGAAAAGAGAAAAAGGGAATAAGATAGCTGGTAGCTGATTGCAAGTGGCTGAGGGGAACATCACCCGATTCAATCGTGCGGCAGCGGGGAAGAAAGTGAAAAGAGTGAAAGAGGTGAAAAAGGTGAAAGAGGTGAAAAAAAGAAATTAATTGAGATAAGATTGAAATATATTGAGATTAATGTTGAAAGGTAAAAAATGGAGGAAAAATATTAACAAGAAATCAATCCAATTGGAAGTATAAATCTGTAAACTTTTTTTAGGACGATGTAACAAGGGTGAAAAGTGGAAGAGGGGAAGATGAAAAAGGCTAAAGTAAAAAGTCTTTCTCTCCCCTTCGTTTGTAACGAGGGGAGTGCAAGACTCCCGTTTGTAACGAGATAGTTTTATACTTCCCTTTACGTGTAGAGGGTTTTAAATCGCAAATTGCCAATCTAACATCGCAAATCCCTTTTAACCTGCCCCTTCAGGGCGCGTGATCCATGAATTATAATAACCCGAGGCGTTGCCTTCGGGCTGAAATATGTTGGGCCTTCAGCCCGGGAAAAAACACCAGTCTCCTTTTATCGTTTCCGTACTATCTCTATTGTCCCACATCGCAAATTGAGTATTGCAAATCTCACATTGCCCATTGCCCATCGCAAATCCTTTTGAGCCGCGGCAGCGGCGGCAGTATGGTAGTTAAAGTAGCCCCTGAGTATTATCCTGAGCTGCGGCAGCTGCGGCACATTTCCCGGCCATGCGGATAAAACAAAAAGGGCTGATAGCATGAAGTGGCTGAGGGCATCACCACACGATACAATCGTGCGGCAGCAGTGAGTTGCCATCGGGCTGAAATAAGCTGGGCCTTCAGCCCGGGAAAATCTACCAATCGCCTTTTATCTTTTCCGTACTATCTCTAATGTCCCACATCGCAAATTGCGTATTGCAAATCTCACATTGCCCATCACCCATCGCAAATTCTTTTGAGCCGCGGCAGCAGACTGAATTTTATAAAAAAAGAGAGGGTCTGGATGAAGCCCTTCGACCCATCCAAACCCTCTCCAAAAACTATATCCCGGACCTAATTAAAAGTTCGGTGCACCGGTATCCCACCATAGGCGGGTTCCAATCTCATCGGGACCACCCAGCTTGGTTGCTGCATCCGCTACTCCGGCAGCGTTGTTGTTGCGCTCTGAAGTCACGAAAGGCATTCTTCTGAGGAAGTCATCGGCAGGAATAATACCCCAGTCCGAACTACTGTCGTTCTTATAGTTATAAGGCAGCTTGGGATAACCTGTTCTGCGGTGATCTACCCAGGCTTCTACCGTATTGGTGAAAGCAGCGATCCATTTCTGGGTCATGATTTTCTCGAGTTTAACCTCGTTGGAGGCGGCCTCATCCCACATAACAGTGGTTGTGATACGACTAACGAAGTCGTTAACAGCGCCTGTTGCTTTGGGGTCATCATAATCGAGGGGCAGGCTGGTATTATCCATCAGATAAGCCTCGGCACCACTGGCACCCCACTCTTCGAAGGAGGTCTTCACACCCGACTCGTAATATTCCATGGCCGTTCCACCGGTGCTCCATCCTCTAAGAGAAGCCTCGGCCAGCATGAAATGTACCTCTGCAGCGCCTAAGTAAATTCGCTTGGTGGCGCTGATGAAGCTTTCATCGATGGTAGAGTAAGACAAACGGTCGCTTTTGGCGCCTAACAAGGCCCCGTTGCGAATCCCTTTATAAGGATAATCCGCATGGTCGGGGTACAAAGAAGTGTCGGTAGCCGGGTCGAAATACTTCTCGATACGGTTGTCCTTATACCCAATCAGGATAGACTCCATGGATGCACTCATGCGGGTGTCGCCCCAGTCGAAACAAATTCTGGCCGGAGGGAATTTGCTGCCATACAAGGAAACGTAAAAGTTATCCGAATTGGAGAGGATTAAACCACCGTCGTCGTTGATAGCTTTTTCTCCCTGTGTTTTGGCCAAATCAGGTGCCACCTTTGAGATGCGGATGGCCAATTGCAGGCGAATAGAGTTCACCAGTTTGATCCACTGAGCCACATCTCCACTGTAGCTGGCGTCGAAATTTTTCAATCCCACATAATCCTGGTTGGCTTTAAATACGGACGATATCTGATCCAGTTGGGAAAAGAAGGTGTTGTATAAATCCTCTTCCGAATCGTAAATTATCGTCGATTCGCTTGAGCCATAATTGGAATAGATTACCGGTCCGTGATAGGCAGTTAATCTGGACATTCCTAAAATGCGGATCAGACGGGCCCATTCGGCAAATACCGTGTAATTATCGGCTTCAGCAATTTCAATTACCTGCTTGGAGGGCGCCATAATGTTATTATAGATGCGATTCCAATAGGTGTTCCAGGTAATATAATAGGTGGTGTTGTTCACCCCGCTCACAAAAGGTGTTGGCGTAGCCAGATGACGAACAAATGACTCATTAATCAGGTTGTGCTCAATCTGGTCGCCAAACAGGTTACTCAACAGGGTAGAGTAGTAGGCGCCTACGTGATTGAAATCCTGTTTTAGGGACTCCCCTGAGATCTCGTAGGGGTTGGTGTTGGTCTCCTCGAAGTCATCGGTACAAGCGCCAACTCCCAGAGCCAAAATAAGTGCGTATATATAAATTATTCTCTTCATAGTGATTTACAATTAAAAGGTTACCTGGAGATTAAAACCATAAGTGCGGGTGGATGGCAGGTTGAAGTTATCAAGTGATTGATACGAACTTCCTGTGCTCATAACCAGTTCCGGATCAAATGGTGCGTCTTTGTAAAGGAACAATAAGTTCTGACCTACAAACGACAAGGTGGCATTATCAATAGGTAAATTCATCTCTTTCACATCGAAGGAATAAGACAAAGATACCTGGCTTATCCGAATGTTGGTACGGTCGTAAGTGTAAGGCTCCTTGATCCCGTTACGATCACCTGTGGTGGTATAGTACAGTTTGGGGTCAATAGAGGTTACAGCTGTTCCGGATTCAGTTACTCCGTTGATGCTAACGCTGCCGGCGTCGCGTGCATCGGCAGTTCTTTGTGAAACACCATATCCGTCGAGCATCGCCTCGGTTTGGCTTACTGCTTTACCACCAATCTTACCGTTGACAAGGAAGCCCAAAGAGAGGTTTTTGTAGTTGAGACTGTTGCTCCAACCCAGACTCCAATCGGGATTCAAATTACCAATTTTCTCGGTGACAGATGTTTTCAGGGGTGCTCCGGTGGAATTGCTAAGCAAAATACGGCCCTGATCGTCTCTTCTAAACTTATAAACGTAAATGTCTCCAATGGAACCACCTTCGACGAATTTATTGTCATAACCCTCGGATGAACCAGTTGTAAGACCTGAAACCTGAGGGTGAATCTCTACCACTTCATTATTGTTTTTCGAGTAGTTAAGGGCGGTTTTCCATGAAAAGTTGGAATTCTTCACCGGGGTTGCGTCAATGGAAAGCTCAATACCATTGTTATTGATTTCACCCGCATTCACATAGTAATAGGTGTAGCCCGATCCGGAGGGTGCCTCCAGTTGAACGAACTGGTCGGTGCTGATGATGTTGTAGTAGGTTAAGTCAAAACCCAGGCGGCCGTTCAGAAAACGCCAGTCGGCTCCAACCTCGAAGCTGCTGATCATCTCCGGGTTCAGGTCAGTAAAGGGTTTGGTGGTATTTCTGGAGATCCCCCCACCACTTGTGATGGTGTTTTGAGGATCCACTTTGTTGAAAGGAACCTCGTTACCCACTTGCGACCATGAGGCGCGTAATTTACCAAAGGTCACGAACGCAGGCAGGTCAACCATTTCATTTACCAAAGTGGTTATACCCACTGCAGGATAAAAATAGGATTGGTTGCCCGTACCGGCCAAAGAAGAGGCCCAGTCGTTACGACCCGACACGTCCAAAAAGATCATGTCTTTAAAACCAACCTGTGCATTGGCAAAAACGGCTTCTTTGATCAGGCGGCTTCCAAGGGTGGATTTAACCTGCACATTGAAGGCGATATTCTGAAAAAAGAATTCGTTGGGGTAGAGCAATCCGTCGGTACCAGTGTTGACACTGACGCCTTTACCATAAGTGTATTTTTGGTAGCTGGCCCCTACCACACCATTCAGGCTGAAATTACCCAACTTCTTGTCGAAAGTCAAAATACCGTCGGTATACATCAACTCATCGGTGTATTTCTGATAATCCCAACGACCATTCTTGTGAACGTTGGTGGTGTTCGATCCTGCTGCATGCTGCTGCTCAAAGGACTTGTTGGCGAAATCGTAGTTTCCGCGAACCTGGAACTTCAGGGCGTCGGAGATTTCATAGTCGAGCACCATATTGGCAATTAACCTTTTGGTGTTGTCCGTCTTGGGCTGGTTATGGAGTATCCAATAGGGGTTAGATTGATGGTGATCGCTGATGAACCAATTTTGGAGGTACATATTACGGTCTTCATCAAACACCTGATAATTCTCTTTGTAGTCTGAAAAATCCTTGTCGCGTGGAAAGAAATACAATCCGGTAAGCGGGTTTAGGTAATAACCTGCGGGTTGGCGGTTTTTAGATTTCTCAGAAGTGAGCATCACGTTCGAGCTAATGGTCAGCTTGTCGTTAAACAGCTTTGTGCTTTGCTTCAGGGTGATGTTGTTTCTCAGATAGGTGTTGGTTGGCACAATTCCCTTGGCCGAAGTATTTCCATAAGAGAAATAAGCCGTAGTGCGGTCGTTTCCACCACTGATGGATACCGTGTTAACGGCGTTGGTTCCTGTCTGGAAAAAGTCGTCCACATAGTTGCTGGCATAATCACCAGCGGTATACGACCAACTCTCTTTGGCACCACCGGTGGAGCCATACTTGTACTGCAAGTCGGGCTGCAACAAGATTTTTTCGAAAGTAAGACCGGAACTGACATTTACCTTAGTGGTTCCTTTTTTGCCTTTCTTGGTAGTGATAACCACCACACCATTGGCGCCCTGACTTCCGTAAAGAGCGGCTGCGTTGGAGCCTTTTAAGATGGTCAGGCTTTCGATATCATCGGGGTTGATTTGCGACAAACCATCACCCTGGTCGGTACCTCCCCACATTCCGGGCTGGCCACCTTTGTTGTTGGCCATGGGGATTCCGTCGATTACGAAAAGAGGATCACTGGTGCCACTCAACGACTTGCTACCACGCAGTTCGATTTTGGTGGATCCTCCGGCGCCGGAGCTACTCTTTTTAATCTCAACCCCTGAAGCTTTACCTGACAAGCTGTTCATGAAGTTGGGATCTCTGGCTTTAAGCAGTTCATCGGCACCAACCGTTTGCTGTGCATAGGTCAGCGTTTTTTCCTGGCGCTTAATACCCAGGGCCGTCACCACTACTTCATCCATTTGAAAAGCGCTTTCGGCCAGGTTAACGTTAATTGAACTTAAACCATTTACCAATATTTCCTGTGTCTCCATTCCGATGAATGAAAAAACTAGGGTCGCTCCATCCTGCGACACGGTTAACTTGTAGGTCCCTTCCATGTCCGTGATGGTTCCATTGGTGGTTCCTTTCTCTGATACATTCACACCCGGAATGGGAAGCCCGTCCGATTGTGAGGTTACCCGGCCGGTAACTTCTTGCTGAGCCAGTGCACCCATACAAAGTACGCTGGTCATTACCATGATAAGAAAGAGTGTTCTCTTCATAAAGTAATTAATTTAAAATTAAAGTTAAAAAATGTAGAGTAGGGTTTTTTCTAGGTTGCCAAAAGTACAATTATTAACATGAATGACAAATTTTATTCAACGAATGGATCGCAAGTTGGGAGGAGAAAAACGTAAGTGTTTGGTAAAGAGTGAAAAAAAATTATAAAATTTTTCAATAAAATATTTTATCAGGCAACTTGCTGTTATTAAGGAAAGCTTGTTGGGTTCGCGTAAAAAGCCAATACAGTTTAAAAACATTTTGCCGGAAAAGTCAAGAATTCTAATTTAACAACAATAATTGTTAAAAAAAGAATACTTGTATGACATGTTCAACGGCGCTAAATGGCCCAATATCAGGTAGAAAGCCTTTGCTAAACCGCGATGAGCTGTTGGGGGGAGTGGGAAGGTGGGAAGGGAAAAAAGGTTAAAGGGTAAAGGATAAAAGGTAAATTGCTAAAGTAAAAAGGGAAAAGAGAAAAGGCTAAAGTAAAAAGTGAAACCCAGCTCTGCTATGAGCGTTTTGCGGGATTGAAAAACGAAGAGTAAAAAAAGGGAAAAGAGAAAAAGGGAATCAGAGAGCTGGTAGCTGAAAGCATAAGGTGGCTGAGGGCAGCATCACCCGATACAATCGTGCGGCAGCGGGGGAGAAAGTGAAAAGAGTGAAAGAGGTGAAAAAGGTGAAAAAAAAGAAATTAATTGAGATAAGATTGAAATATATTGAGATTAATGTTGAAAGGTAAAAAATGGAGGAAGAATATTAACAAGAAATCAATCCTATTGGATGTATAAATCTGTAAACTTTTTTTAGGACGATGCAACAAGGGTGAAAAGTGGAAGAGGGGAAGATGAAAAAGGCTAAAGTAAAAAGTCTTTCTCTCCCCTTCGTTTGTAACGAGGGGAGTGCAAGACTCTCGTTTGTAACGAGAGAGCTTTCTACTTCCTTTTACTTGTAGGGGGTTTTAATCGCAAATTGCCAATCTAACATCGCAAATCCCTTTTAACCTGCCCCTTCAGGGCGCGTGATCAATGCATTCGTATTACCCGAGGCGTTGCCATCGGGCTGAAATAAGCTGGGCCTTCAGCCCGGGGAAAAACACCAATCTCCTATATTCTTTTATGTTTTTTTCTCTTCCCTTCGTTTGTAA
>JBFHFS010000009.1:0-109340 GCA_041583495.1 Marinilabiliaceae bacterium
AGCTAATCGCCCGTTTATTGTAAAAACGGTATGTAATCAAATTGCTTATCGCCTTATGAGGTCTTTTCCCCCGGCCCTCCCGTGATCTTCTCACGGGATGCTCTGAACCAACTGAGCTAATCGCCCGTTTATTGTAAAAACGGTATGTAATCAATTTGCTTATCGCCTTATGAGGTCTTTTCCCCCCGGCCCTCCCGTGATCTTCTCACGGGATGCTCTGAACCAACTGAGCTAATCGCCCGTTTATTACAAAAACGGTTGTATTTTTAATTCTATGGGGTTTGAAGAACTTTTCCTTCGACCCTCCCGTGATTAACCCACGGGATGCTCTGACCTAACTGAGCAAATTGCACTGCCTTTGTCAAAAGCGATGCAAATATATAAGAGTTTCCATCAACTGCCAAATATTTTATTTCATTTCTCTAGCACCTCTGCCACTACAAAAGTGCTACCTCCCACAAAAATAGCATCATTACACCCTGCATTTTTCTTTGCAGCGGCAAAAGCCGAGGCAACATTTTCATAAGAATCCCCCTCTAAACCGAAAAGGAGTGCCTTATTTTTTAAAACTTCCTGGTGCATGGCCCTTGGAATGGCAGCCTTTGTAAAATAATAAATGGCCTGTTGGGGCATAAGGGCCAGAACGGAATCAACATCCTTATCATTAACCATCCCAAACACCACATGCAAAACATTGTAAGACAATGTTTTTAACTGAGCAACAATCCTTTGAATGCCATCCTGATTATGGGCAACATCACAAATCACCAAGGGCTTGTCCCCCAATTTTTGCCACCTCCCGGCCAATCCGGTTTGCTTAACTGTATTTGCCAGCCCCTGTTGTAGTTGATTTTCACTTATCCTATAACCTTGTTTGCGAAGCACATCCACAGCTGCCAAAACCGTTCTAAGGTTTTCTTGTTGATAAAGGCCCGCCAGAGGCAATTTATACTGTTTGGACTCAGTCCCTCCTTTTGTCTGCGAAAGGGTAATAGATTGAATATCGCCGTCACACTCACCCTTCAAAACAAAATAAGCATCATCAGCAAAGGATATCGGAGCTTTCTTCTCTTTGGCAATCTGCTCAAAAACAGGTGCCACTTCCTTCTGCCGGCGACCCACCACCACAGGCACACCTTCCTTTATGATCCCTCCTTTTTCGAAGGCAATCAACTCGAGAGTTTGTCCCAGCAAGCCCACATGATCGAGACTTATATTTGTAATTACCGACAGGTCAGGACAAATAATATTCGTGGAATCGAGCCGTCCTCCAAGCCCTACTTCTACCACGGCCACATCCACTTGTTCCAGCGCAAAATAGTGAAAAGCCATGGCCACTGTCATTTCGAAGAAAGAAGGTTTCACCTCATCAATCAAACTTCGATTCTCTTCAACAAAAGAGATTACGAAGGACTCAGGAGCCATTTGCCCATCAATTCGGATACGCTCCCTAAAATCGGTGAGATGCGGGGAAGTATATAACCCTGTTTTATAACCGGCCGATTGCAATATAGACGCCAGCATATGAGAGACCGATCCCTTTCCGTTGGTGCCAGCCACATGAATGGCTTTAAATTTTCGATGCGGATGCCCCATCTGCTCATCCATCTTCAGGGTGTTTGACAAATCCGACTTGTAGGCAGACTGACCTGAACGCTGAAAAACAGGCAACTGACTGAACAAATAGGATAACGTCTCTTTATAATTCATAGGCCATTAATCTCATATTTCAACCCTCAAAATTCCGAAAAAAAATAGATAAATCTCCATTCTCAAGCACCTTTCGTTTCACAAAGGGCAAAATTTAAGTAATGCCATCTGCGTATCTCAGATCAAGAAGAGAAAAAGGGAAGAACAGATTTTTAGAAAGATAAGGCCATAAATTCCACAATTCAGCCACAAGCCATTCCCCACAACACAAAAAAACGTTATATTTAGAAAACAATATTTATTAAAAGCGACGTGGATATGACTAAAAAAAAGAATGCCGAAGGGAAAATCTTTGTTTTGGACACGAATGTTTTACTTCACGACCATAAATGCCTCTATTCGTTTGAAGAAAATGACGTGATCATTCCCATTGTAGTTTTGGAGGAGTTGGACAAATTTAAAAAAGGCAATGACCAGATAAACTTTCAGGCTCGTGAATTCGTCAGAGAGATGGATCGCCTGGCCGGTGAAAACCTCTTTACCGAAGGCATCTCTTTAGGAGAAGGACACGGGCGCCTGTTTATCGCCACAGGAAAACCACTCCCCCCAGAGATGGAAGCCTCTTTTTCAGAAAAAACACCTGACCACCGAATACTGGCCATCGCCCTGCACGTGAAAGCCACTTTCCCTCAGCGCCAAACAACCCTCATCACCAAAGACATAAACCTGAGAATGAAAGCCAAGTCCTTGGGATTAAAGGCTGAGGACTATGAATCAGACAAGGTCAAAAACATCGACATCCTTCATCAGGGGGTGGATACTATTGATAATTTTGACGCAGCTCTGATTGAAGCACTCTACAAGGACGGGCAGTTTCCCAGTGATCAATACCCCCTAAAGGAAGAAGAGGTGCTGGTGCCCAACCAGTATTTTGTTTTAAGAAATGCTAACCAGAGTGTTCTGGCCTGGTTCGACCCTCTGTCCAAGATGATCAGGCGGGTAGAGAAACACCAGGCCTTTGGCATAGAACCCCGCAATGCCGAACAAACCTTCTCTCTCCATGCCCTGCTTAACCCAGATATCAAGCTGGTTTCACTCACCGGAAAAGCGGGGACGGGAAAAACCCTTTTGGCGTTGGCCGCGGCCATGCAACAACACAAGCAATTCAATCAGATATTACTGGCACGCCCCATCATGCCCCTGGCCAACCGCGACCTGGGATTTCTGCCCGGCGACATCAATGAGAAGATAGGGCCTTACATGCAGCCACTCTACGATAACCTATCGGTGATTAAGACCCGTTTCCAGCAACAAAGCAGAGAACTCTCTCTTATTGAGGAGATGCAAAAACGTCAGGAATTGGTCATTACCCCCCTGGCCTACATTCGTGGACGCAGCCTTTCGGATGTCTTCTTCATCATTGATGAAGCCCAAAACCTGACTCCCCACGAGGTCAAGACAATCATCACCCGAGCAGGCGAAGGAACCAAAATGGTATTTACCGGCGACATCCATCAGATAGACTCTCCTTACCTGGATATGCAATCCAATGGGTTGGCCTATTTCACCGACAAGATGAGAGGACAAGATCTGTTTGCACATGTAAACCTGGTCAAGGGAGAAAGAAGCTACCTGGCCGAACTCGCCTCCAACCTGTTATAACTACTTCAACCCATAGCAAGGAGATGGCAGGGTAATATTTCTATTACCCCCATCTCCTTACCTATTTGTCCTCTTTTTTCTATCTTTGCAACTTATTTTTAACCATCTTCCGTATGCTCGTTTGTCAAAAAAACCTGGTGGAAGAACTTACATTCCTCCTGTTATACTGATAGCGGCGAGAACCACACGGACTCTGGCCACGAAAAAGAGTATTGCTTTCAGGGAAAGGCTATTTCGCTCAAACAAAAAGGAATCGTACGGTTTGAAGGATCGAATTGTATCCTATAGCGGGAGCTGCCATTTAGCAATGGTTTATCGAACCAGACAGACAGCAAAAGGACTAATGAATCTAAGCACCAACCCTACATCTTTATTGCAGGGGACCATAGAATAAGAAAGAGATGATAGATCAATCACAATTTCAAACACGAACAGTAGGTTTTTACACTTTGGGGTGCAAACTTAATTTCAGCGAAACATCGACCATCGCCAGGCACCTTCAGGAGGAAGGATTTAAGCGGGTCTCGTTCCATGATGCCGCCGATATTTATGTGATCAACACCTGCTCCGTTACAGAGACTGCCGACAAGAAATGCCGGCACATTATCCATAAAGCCCTTCGCACCAATCCAAACGCATTTATTGTTGTAACCGGTTGTTTTGCCCAACTCAAGCCGGAAAATATCGTGAAGATGCCCGGGGTAGATCTGGTGCTTGGAAGCAACGAAAAGTTTGATCTGACCAACTATCTTACCAACATAGAGAAAAAATCGGTTGCAGAGGTTCACGCAGGCAACATCGCCAAGGATAAACGCTTCATGCCCTCTTACTCATCGGGCGACCGTACACGCAGTTTTTTGAAGGTGCAGGACGGGTGCGACTATATGTGTTCCTACTGCACCATTCCCCATGCACGTGGAAGATCACGAAACGGCACTATTGAGGATACCATCGCCCAGGCACGTGAGGCGGGCAAGGCAGGAGCCAGGGAGATCATCCTTACCGGCGTCAATATTGGCGACTTTGGAAAAAGCACCGGGGAATCTTTTTATGACCTGGTTAAGGCACTCGACCGGGTGGATGAAGTCGAACGCATTCGCATCTCCTCCATTGAACCCAACCTACTCGGAGAAGAGATCATTGAATGGGTTGCTCAATCCAAAAAGTTCATGCCTCATTTTCACATTCCGTTGCAATCGGGCAGCGATAAAATTCTTCAGCTAATGAAAAGGCGTTACGACACCGCCCTTTTCAAAAAGCGGGTCGACACCATTCGTCGACTTCTCCCCAACGCATTTATTGGGGTTGATGTTATCGTGGGGGTTCGGGGAGAAACGGACCGGGAATTTGAAACCACTCAGAAGTTTCTGCAATCTCTCGATGTCTCCCAATTGCATGTCTTTACCTATTCGGAAAGACCCAACACAAAAGCCCTGGAAATAGAATACAATGTACCCCTAAACCAACGCAAGGAAAGGAGCCAAATACTTCATCAGCTTTCGGACCACAAGATGCGCCAGTTTTACCAGAGGTTTGAAGGCCTATCGGCCCCGGTCCTGTTCGAAGAACATCAAACCGATGGCACCATGCATGGCTTTACGGATAATTACATTCGGGTGGAGACCCCCTACAACCAACAACTCACCAACCAGATAGTGAAGGTTCAGATGACAAAAGTATCGCCCTTTTCGGGACATATGCTTATTGAAAGCCCGAATCCATAACTCGGTTTATTGGGAAAAAACCGCATAAACTCAATTTCTTTTGCATCTGGGTGTCTTTTTTTAAAGACTTCGTGTAATTTTAGGAGTTTAAACCAATCGCATTAATGTGCAAAAACAATGCGCTCTCTACTAAAAAACAAAACTTTACATATTATGCCAAACATACAACACATATGCGAACAAACCGTGCTCATTGCCCGGGATACGGGTCGCTCCATCCGGAAATTTCGCGACGAGCATCAACCCAATATGGAAGCCAAAGGCAAAAACGATTTTGTAACCCCGGTAGATAAGGCCACCGAAAAGACCCTGGTTGAAGCGTTGAGTAAACTCCTTCCCGAAGCGGGTTTTATCACCGAAGAAAAAACCTCCAACAAACAGGGAACCCTTTACAATTGGATCATTGACCCCATCGATGGGACCACGAACTTTATTCACGGTCTCTTTCCTTATGCCATAAGCATCGCCCTTATGCGCAAAAAAACAATCGTTGCGGGTGTGATATATGAAATGGGGCTGGACGAATGCTTTTATGCCTGGGAAAATGGGCCGGCGCTGCTAAACGGCTCGCCCATTCGTGTCTCAAAAACCCCAAAGGTGGCCGACAGCCTTATTGCCACAGGTTTTCCCTACACCCAATACGACTTGATGCCCTTATTCATGAAGTCACTCGACTATTTTATGAAAAACAGTCATGGGTTAAGGCGGCTGGGCTCGGCTGCTACCGACCTGGCCTACGTGGCCTGTGGCCGTTTCGATGCCTTCTACGAGTATAATCTGAATGCCTGGGATGTTGCGGCAGGAGCCTTTCTGGTTCAGCAGGCAGGTGGACAAGTTGCCGACTTTAAGAAAGGCGACCAATACATTTTTGGAGGAGAGATTATTGCAGCCAACACCCCAATGTTTGAAGAGATCACCGAGGTAATAAACCAAATTATGCATCCCCGGCCATGACCAAAATTCTTTACTACCTATGGCATCCACTTCTGTGGTTAATATCGTACATTCCCTTCTGGGTTCTTTACCGGATTTCGGATCTGCTCTATCTGCTTATCCGCCTGATCGGTTATCGTCGTAAAGTCATTCTCAGCAATCTGGAAAAGGCGTTCCCTGAGAAATCATTGCACTGGCGCAAAAAAATCCTACGAAAGTTTTACCGACACCTCTGCGACACGTTTATAGAGATCATAAAGCTTCAGCATATGTCGGAAAAAGAAATCAAACGGAGAATTACCTTCTCGAACACGCACATAATAGACGAGGCCTCCGACCGGGGAGAAGATGTGGTCGCCATTCTTGCTCATTATGGGAACTGGGAATACTGCCCCTCCATCAACCTTCACTTTAAACCCCTGTCCTGCAGCGTATACCGCCCCCTCAAGAACAAAGAGTTCGACAAATACATGCTTAACCTCAGATCCAGGTTTGGCTCGGACAATGTCACCATGAAGAACACTCTTCGTCATGTACTTCAATTCAAAAAAAGCAATACACGTTTTGTTCTGGGCCTTATCTCCGACCAGAGTCCGGCCAGGAAGGAGATTCAATACTGGACCACTTTTCTTAACCAACCCACCCCCATCATTACGGGCCCGGAAAAAATGGCCCGCATCATGAAGGGCCCCGTGGTTTATATTAAACTAAGCAAACTCCGAAGGGGCTATTACCATGTGGACGTAGTCCCCTATCCGGGAGATGTAAACACCTCCGGTGAACATGACCTCACTGAGTGGCATGTGCGTTTGCTGGAAGAATCCATTCGTAACAGACCCGAACTCTGGCTCTGGTCACATAAACGATGGAAATATCAATCCAGTTTCTACGAAACAAAGCAATAAGCATGCAAGACTCCTCCCCCAAAACGGCAACCGTAGCCGTGGTTATTTTAAACTGGAACACCAGGGATTTGCTTAAACAATTCCTGCCCCTGGTAATTGCCAATTCACAGCACGAAGAGGTAGATATAGTTGTCGCCGACAATGGCTCTACAGATGGCTCCGTGGAGATGATTAAGCTTAATTTTCCTCAAATTAAGCTCATCCTTTTGGACCGAAATTATGGATTTGCAGGAGGATACAACCGGGCTTTGAAGCAAATTGAGGCCCCTTATTCAGTGCTGTTAAACTCAGATGTGGAACCGGGCAGGAATTGGCTGACACCTCTAATGGAAAAGATGCAGTCATCCTCCTCAATTGCCGCCTGTGTTCCTAAAATAAAATGCGTTAATAACCGATCCTTTTTTGAGTACGCCGGTGCAGCAGGAGGTTTTATCGATCGACTGGGATATACGTTTTGCCGCGGCCGACTCTTCAATGAGATCGAAGAGGACCGACATCAGTACGAACAACCCGGGGACATATTTTGGGGCAGCGGAGCAGCATTAATGGTGCAAACACACCTCTTCAACCAATCGGGAGGATTGGACAACCATTTCTTTGCCCACATGGAAGAGATTGACTGGTGCTGGCGAATGAAAAACAGAGGTCTTAAAATATGGTATATTCCACAAAGCGAAGTATTTCATCTTGGGGGAGGCACTCTTAGCAACCTATCCTCACGCAAAACTTTTTTAAACTTCAGGAATAATCTATTTATGCTGTTCCGAAACCTTCCCAGGAAAGGTTTTCTCAAGCTGTTGATTACACGACTCATCCTCGATGGAGTCGCTGCCCTTAAATTTTTGCTGTCGGCAGAATGGAAACATGCAGCGGCGGTATTCTCAGCGCACATGGCATTTTACAGCGCAATAAAAAGACTCCGAAAAGAACGGGAAGACCTGCTTAAAGAAGTTGTATGCGACAACCATGCGGAGATTTATCCCAAAAGCATAGTATATGCTTTCTTTTTTAAAGGCGTTAAAAAGTTCGACGATCTTGTTTTCTAAAACTATTTAACCGAAACCAGAATTTGCTCGACCTCCCCTTTGGCATTTAAAAGGGGATACCCCTGACAAGCCAGTTTTTGAGACGAGACCTCAACATCGAGGTCAAAAGGCCGCCCTTTTTCAACGCTCAAACAGTTGGCCACCTGCTCTTCATTGAGACACAACCAGTGGCTCAGCGAAGAAATCGGTTGTCCGCGAAAATCGGAGGCGGGTTTTGCCACCTTTTCAAATCCCCTATTGTAATCAACCACCTCAAATTTTCTGCTAAGCAACAAGAGAGGGCCGGAGCCACGTAGAGCAGCATCGCGCCATTTATTTAGGGAATTACGCCAGCCCAGCTGTTCCGACATCTCCACAAAGGCCAATTGTAAAGCATGTCGATTATTAAACCGGGTCCTGGAAAAATAAACCATCACCTCCACCTCCTTCTTGTGTAACGTCTTAATAACAAGCCGGGTGGGAGCCATCTCCTTTTCTTCGCTATTATCCAAAACCCTGTTCAGTATGGATTGAAATTTCTCACCCACAAAATCGGACAACGCCAGGCCCACGAGATCCTCCATGTAATGCGTCTTAAAAAGATCGAGTGAAAGGCGATTCAAATAACGAATGGTCCCATCCTGCACAATCATGATGGGGGTAGGCGCTTCGGAGACAAAGGACCTAAAGCTTTGCTCGCGAAGTTTCTGCTCCACATCGGATTTATGTTTATAATAGGCCAACTCAATGGTAATCCCCAACTCTTTTTCATTGACCGGCTTAACCAGATAACCATAGGAATTCGAGATAACAGCACGCTCAACCACCTCGGAGCTGGTGTCGCCGGAAACAAAAATAATCGGTATTTCGCACTCCCTCCTTAATCTCTCTGCAGTTTGAATCCCATCCAGGTCACCTTCCAGATGAATATCCATAAGAACAATATCCGGTTTCTTTCTCTCACATTCAATAAGAGCTTCACTCCCATTCTTACAACTTCCTACAATCTCGTATCCAAGATTTTTGAGGAAAAGAGAGTAGACGGCTGAAATAAACTTATCGTCTTCAACAATGAGGATTTTACGCATAGTTTATATTTTTATCGAATGACCCCTTTCAATGTCATCAAAAAGTTTAAAATTCTGTACTTTTGCAAAACAGACCCTTCTTATTTCTTTGCGAACGGTTTTTGTAATATAACTTTGCCCTTTCAAAACACCGAGCCGGCAGAGAAGCAAAATTTAACATAACGGGCCATTTTTTTTAGGATATGAATTTAACCATTGACCAGGGAAATAGCAGCACAAAAATAGGATTTTTTGACAATGGAGAGCTAATATCCACTTACAAACTGAAATTTCTTAACAAAAAAGCCCTTGGGGAATTAATTTCTTTGCATCAGCCCCAGAGGGGGATTTTATCAACAGTATCGATGGATCCTGAGCCGGCTTTGCTGGATTGGCTAAGAGGGGATTTAAAATCCTTCATCCTATTCGATCACCAAACACCCCTCCCCTTTACCAACCATTACAAGACACCCCAAACCCTCGGGAAAGACAGACTCGCTGCACTGGCAGGGGCCCAAAGCATTTATCCTGATACGCCCCTTTTGGTTATAGATGCAGGCACAGCCATCACCTTTGATATTTTGGTCAACAATGAATATCTGGGAGGCAACATCTCTCCCGGAATGAACATGCGATTCAAGGCGTTACATCAACAAACCAGCCGGCTGCCACTAGTAGCCCCTCATGAAGTTCCCTTTTGGGGCCAATCCACCAACAGCGCCATTGCTGCAGGCGTTCAAAATGGGCTTTTAATGGAGGTGACTGGTTATATTGAAAAAATAAAGCACGCCCATCCTAATGCTAAAATCATTATTACCGGAGGGGATGCATATTTTTTTGTCAGGAATTTAAAAAGTATCATCTTTGTACACTCAAATTTAGTACTATTGGGCCTAAACCGCTTAATTGATTGCAATGTATAACCCATCAAAGGATCTGATTCTTTCTCTTCTCTCATTGTCTGGAGGCAACTCTATGATGAGTCAGAAGCGCTCCTATTCACCGTTTTCGGGAGGCGGGCCGGGCGAACCGACTACCCGCGGATTAGGCCACAACCCCGGCACAGGAAACACAGGAACGGGTACAGGCAACAACCAGTTTTTAGCGGGTGGGGAACATAAGCCCAACGAGCTTTCGCAAAGCTTTATAAAAAAAATATACTATAGAACTGATCACCAACACATTGAACACTCTATGCATACCGCCAATTATCAGACGAAATATTTTGGCATAAGTTTTGGGATAGAATTACCAATTAGCAGAAGTAATACATATGTCAATAGGGGGTTTGAACCGGGAAATGCTTTTTTATTTCTTACCGTATTACGCAACTGATTAATTAAACCAATAACAAACACCACACCATTGACAATAAAAATTAACTATCATGAAAGCCTTTAAACTCATTCTACTTGGAATTTCCATTTTTTCAGTTTCGGCGTTTGCGCAAAAAGGCGTGGAAGACGGCTCGAAGTATGGGCACGGAGAAGACAGCGTCAGATGCTTAAAGAATTTATCCCTTTACATGGAAAACGTAAAGCAAAATAAATTCGATGAAGCATTTCCTTATTGGGAGATTGCCTTTAATGAATGCCCTACTTCCAATACCCGCATATACCTTGACGGGGTTAAAATAATGAACCATAAAATAAGGAGAGCAACCGACCCCAAAAAACAGGAGGAGTTTTTTAGCATGCTCATGAATGTGTACGACCAAAGAATGAAATACTTTGGAGATCACAAGCAATATGGCACCCCTTACATTAAAGGACTCAAAGCCCTCGACATGCTCGACTTCAAAAAAGAAGACGACGAAGTTAAAAAAGAAGCCTACGCTCTGCTTAAGGAAAGTGTAGATAATATGAGGGAGAGGTCTCAACCTGCCGTATTGGCCGTTTTCATGACCAACACCGTAGCCCTCTATAAAATTGGCTTTCTGGATGCCGAAGCAGTGGTTAACAACTACACGACCACTTCCGAGCTGCTGGACCTTCAACTTAAGGACCCCAGAATGGCCCGTTTCAGAAATGTGTTAGAAGACATCAAAAACAGGGTTGAACAGCTTTTTGCACAAAGTGGAGCGGCTGACTGCGAAACCATCCAACGCATTTTCACCCCCCAGTTAGAAGAGAAAAAGGAAGATCTAAACTGGCTTAAAAGAGTTAGCCGATTGCTGGCCCGTGGAATGTGCGAGGATGCCGAATTGCTTTACAGTGTCTCCGAATATCAGCACAATATTGAGCCATCCAGTTCCTCTGCTTACGGATTGGCCAGAATGTATCTTAAGGCTAAGGATGTAGACAAGGCCATTGAATTTTACAATGAAGCCATTAAGCTGGAGGAAGACCGTCAGCAAAAATCAGAATATTACTATCAGCTGGGGCTGATTTATCTCTCCAAAGAAAATTACACGGTAGCACGTGCTAATTCTCTCTTAGCTATCGAAAACAACTCTGCCTGGGGGGCTCCTTACCTTCTCATCGGAAAGGCATACGCCGCTTCTGCCGGCAGTATTGGCGACAACGACTTTGAGCATAAAACGGCTTATTGGGCGGCAGTGGATAAATTCATTAAAGCCAAAGCAGCTGATCCCTCTGTAGCCGATGAAGCCAACGATCTTATTCGTCTTTACTCACAACACTTCCCTGCGACGGATGAAATATTTTTCCGTGGCTTGAAGGAAGGCGCAACCTATACAGTAGGTGGCTGGATAGGCGAAAGAACCGCTGTAAGAGGAAAATAATAGAATGTCTGATTTTCGCATAAATAAAAATCATCCCAATCATTGGACAGCAGGCAGCATTTTATTGCTGCTTGCTGTTTCTTTTTTCCTTATCGCGTGTCAATCCAATAAGCCGGAGGAGATTAAAGCCCTTACCACAGGCGAAGACCTTCCTTCTATGACGGTAACTGATCTGGAATCGCTGATTACGGATTCGGGGGTCGTAAAATACCGCTTTTTAACCCCTCAAATGATGCAGTTCGACCAGAGTAAGCCCCCTTACACCGAGTTCCCCAAAGGACTACATCTGATTATTTACAATAAAAACAAAGAAATCGACGCCCAGATAAAGAGTAAATACGCCATCTATTGGCAACAAAAAGAATTGTGGGATTTGCAAAACGACGTTGAAGCTGTTAACTTTAAAGACGAAGTAATAAATACAGAACAGCTTTTCTGGGATTCGAAAGCTCATCGAATATATTCAGATGCATTTATAAAAATAACCACCGATAAGGATATCCTTACCGGGTATGGATTTGAATCGGATGAGCAATTCGAAAATTACAGAATTAAAAGAATAAGCGGAATTATGGAAATGCAGGAAGAACCTTTCCAATAAATCCGGTAAAAAACCTCGTTAATTATATTGTCAACCAGTTTGCACAAGAATGGATTATTTGCCTGTTATCCTGATTTCCCTCTTTTTCTCGGCTTTCTTCTCTGGAAGTGAAATGGCATTCCTATCTTCCAATAAACTGCTTATTGAACTTAACCGCAAGAAACATCCACACCTCTCCAGGGCAACGGATGTATTCATTCAAAACCCAGGGCTATTCATCTCCACGATTTTGGTTGGCAACAACATCGCCCTTGTGGTATATGGAATTTATATGGGCAACCTGTTTGAGCCGGTGATTGGTCGCTACTTTAACTCCGACATAGTTACGCTGTTGCTCCAAACCATTTTTTCGACCATTATAATGCTGGTGACCGCTGAATTTCTACCCAAGATCATTTTCCGGGTCAACCCTACCCTCTCGCTCAACATCATCAGCATACCGCTGTTTTTCTTTTACACACTGTTTTATCCCATATCAAAGCTAACACTCCTGATTTCCAATTTCTTCATCCGCAAAGTGCTTAAGGCTCCTTCCCCCCCAAAAAAGAAAGATTTGGTTATCGGCCGGCTCGACCTGGACAACCTGATTACCGAGCACCAGGAGAATACCAAACAAGAAGAAGGCGTTCCACAGGAAGTTAGATTTCTCAAAAATGTACTCGATTTTTCGTCTCTTAAGATCCGGGAATGCACCATTCCCCGTACCGATATCATGGCCATCGAGGAGGAAGAAAGCCTGGATACCTTACGCCAAAGATTTATAGAAACAGGGCATTCAAAAATTCTGGTCTTTAAAGGGCACATCGACAACATCATTGGTTATGTGCATGTCTCCGCTCTTTTCAGACAACCACAAAAGCTCAAGAATATCATCAGCCAGATTTCCATTGTTCCGGAAACAATGACGGCCAATAAACTACTTGAGCTTTTCACCCAGGAAAGAAGAAGCATCGCTCTGGTCGTCGACGAGTTTGGTGGCACCTCAGGAATCGTTACCCTGGAAGATATTTTGGAGGAGATCTTTGGGGAGATTGATGACGAATACGACGTTTCCGACCTAACTGAAAAAAATATTGACAAGCATAAATATCAGTTTTCAGGAAGACTGGAGGTGGATTACCTGAATGAGAAATACCAGTTCGAATTACCAGAAACGGACGAATATGAAACCCTGGCCGGCATGATACTCTATTATAACGAATCCATTCCAAAGGTGGGAGATGTCATTCAAATAGAACGCTTTTCGGTAAAGATACTCGAAGCAACCACCTCGAAAATCAAACTTTTGGAACTATCTTTTCACGAAGACAATTAGTTTCCCCATAAAAATATTATCGAAGGAATCGTTAATCCCCAAATGGGGGGCGATCCATATCAGCTTATTACTGAGTTTAAGATCTTTCGACTTAGAATCATTATTAATTTGCTCTCCGAGCTATATTAAGGAACGGATTGAGCAATTTTTTGTATATTCGTAACCTGATTTTTTAAAACAAAATTAATCCGTTTTCAATGGCAACTTTACAGAGAATCAGAAGCAAAGCAGGCGTTCTGGTAGTAGTATTTATCGGCTTCGCGCTGTTCGCTTTTATAATGACCGACCTACTGAGTTCAGGTAATTCCCTTTTCCAACGTTCTAAGATGAACGTTGCTGAAATAGATGGCAACTCAGTTACCATCCAGGAGTTCCAGGAAAAGGTTTCGCAGATGGAAGAGTATGCAAAGCTCAACTCCGGCCAATCGACACTGGACGAAGATATGGTTTACCGCTTGCGTGAGCAGACCTGGAACCAAATGGTCAATGAAGTAGTGATGGGCGAAAAATACCAGGAAGTTGGCATAGACGTCACTTCGGAAGAATTGTTGGATATGGTAACGGGGAAAAACATCCACCCCACCATCCGCCAGCTCTTCACTAACCCACAAACCGGAACGTTCGACCAGGAACAGGTCATGAACTTCCTTCGCTCAAAAAAGTACGACCCTAATGCCAATTTCTATTGGAATTTTGTGGAGCAACAAATTAACAGCGAGCGGCATTTCAGCAAATATGCTTCACTCATTAAGAAAGGATTTTATGTGCCCGCCCTGTGGACAGATACCGAAGTGGAAGCGCGTAAAAAGGAGGTGGATTTTGACTTCATCATTCGTCGCTTAACCTCCGTTTCTGACAGTGCCGTTTCGGTTTCAGAGAAGGAGATTAGCAATTATTACAACAACAATACCGACAAGTTTAAGCAAGAGGCCTCTCGCGACGTGGAGTACATTACATTCGATGTAGTTCCAACCGAAGGCGACAAGGAGCTTGCACGGGAACGAATCGAGGAAATGAAAGCTGATTTTGAATCCGCTGACGTTGACCCCCTTCAGTTTGTTCGTCTCAACTCAGACATCCCCTTTGTTGATCGTTACTTTAAGCCGGGTGCACTCGATCCACAAATCAGTGATTTTGTCACCCATGCCAAACCAGGCGAGGTTTATGGGACTTATTTCGAAGACGAAACCTTCAAACTGACCCGTTTAGTAGCGGTAGCTGAACTCCCCGACTCGGTTAAAGCCCGTCATATTTTGCTCAGAAGCGAAAATGCAGAGGCGGCCAATAGCCTGGCTGACAGCCTAATGACCCTCCTGAAAAAAGGAGCTAACTTTAGCGAATTGGCAAGAACCTACTCGCAAGATCAAGGATCGGCAATCAATGGTGGTGACCTGGGCTGGTTTGGCGAAGGCATGATGGTAAAACCCTTCAGTGATGCTGCCTTCTTTGGGAAAAAGGGAGACCTGGTCAAAGTGGAATCGCAGTTTGGCATTCACCTCATAAACATTCAGGATCAGAGTAAACCCAGCACCAAGTACCAACTTGCCACTCTGGGTCGCAAGGTAACTTACAGCTCCAAAACCTATCAGGATGTTTATTCTGAGGCTACGCGTTTTACAGCAGTCAACAACACCCGCGAAAAATTCGAGCAGGGACTTGAAGAAGAAAACATAACCCGCAAATATGGACGTGGTTTGCAAAAGAACGACCGTACCGTGGGTGCCCTGGAATCCCCAAGAGAATTGGTAAAATGGGCTTTCGGAGCCAATGTAGGTGACTTATCCCCCATTTTTGAATTTGGTGATCAGTTTGTTGTGGCCCTTCTTACCCAGACCACTGAAGCAGGTACTATGCCGTTAAATGCAGTACACAGCCGCATCAGTCGCGAACTGATTAACGATAAGAAAGCCGAAATTCTGATTGCTCAATTCAACAAGGAAAAAGAGAACGGCAAGACATTCGAAACCATTGCGCAAAACATGGAAACTGAGATTCTTTCAACTTCCAATGTTGGATTTGGCTCCTACCAGATAACCGGCGCAGGAGTTGAACCGGCACTTGTGGCCCTGGCTGTTTATACACCCGAAGGCAGCATATCCCAACCGATAAGAGGCAACAACGGCGTATACATGGTACAAGTAAAGAGTCAAAAGGAAACCGAAAGCGATCCCTTTTCCGTTAAGGCACAACTCCAAAATGACCTTAATATGAAAGTGGACTATCAGCTACTGGAAACCATCCGGGAAAAGGCAGAAGTTGAAGATAACAGAGCCAATTTCTATTAAAGAAAGCTCTTATTGAATAAAAAAGGGAGTCTGAAAATTTCAGACTCCCTTTTTTTATTATTTAGGATTCAACACTTCGCGAGAGGCTCAGCTCAACAAGCGTCTTACCGCTGCCGAGATATCCTTTCCATCGGCTTTACCTGCCAGTTGTTTGGTGGCCAGGCCCATTACTTTACCCATCTCTTTGATGGAGGCCGCACCTGTTTGCGCGATAATCGCCTTTACTTTGGACTCCAATTGTTCGGTGGAAAGCTGCGCGGGGAGGAATTGCGAAATAATCTCTGCCTCAGCAGTCTCCTGTGCGCTCATATCGGCTCGTCCCTGCTCAACATAAATGGCCGCGGAGTCACGTCTCTGCTTCACCATCTTAACCAGGATCTTCATTTCATCATCGGCCGACACAACGCCCCCCGAACCTTTCGCAGTGCGGGCTTCCAATAACTCTTTTTTAATACTTCGCAGAGTATCCAATGTAATCTGGTCTCTGGCTTTCATAGCCACCTTAATACGGTCGCTAATATTATCTATCAAATTCATAACACTTGGTTTAATCTACATTATCATGGAGCCACGGGTTGTTCTCACTCAACTTAGGGCCATCTTTGCCTTCGGAGAGAGAAAACCGTGACAAGCGGGGTGATTGTTCAGTTGCGAGCCTCTGCCCCCCGGAGGTATCGATTTTAATATTCCGACGCTTATATGCAGGCACATTCTCTATCTGCTCGATCATTTTCTCATCAATAATCTCCTCGGAGGTGAGAGATCCTCTATGGCCGGAATCCAACAGAGGCCCTACATTTTTATTCTGGCTATCGAGAGCCCACGAAAGCGGGTCTTCCTCTTCGGGTTGGGATTTACTTTTTCCCGGGGGGCCATAGAGCCACTCGATTTGACGTTCCTTTTCCCGTTCCATAGCGTCAAAGTCAACCACCCGGGGTTTATCCAGGTCTTCCTCGGGATTAAGGGTTATACTTTCCTCGGGTAGGTTGGTGGCTTCCACCACATTTCCCTCTTCATCCATCTCATAACGGGTCAATTGCCTTCGCACCGATTCATGAGGCTTTTTGATGATATGTCCTGCCGCAAAGCCGGTAGCAATAATGGTGACGCCCACCTGGTTACCCAGGCGCTCATCAGAACCTGTCCCCCAAATAATGGAAGCATCCTTACCCACTTTCTCCTGAACAAAGTCGGTAATTTGGCCTACCTCGTCCATGGTTATCTCATCAACCCCGGAGGTGATGTTAAGCAATATATTTTTGGCTCCTTTAATGTCGTTGTTATTCAACAGGGGGGATTCCAGGGCGGCCTGAATGGCATCCACAGCACGTTCATCGCCATCGGCGGTGGCCGATCCCATAATGGAGACCCCACTGCCTTTCATCACCGTTTCCACATCAGCAAAGTCCACGTTGATGTATCCATGCACGGTGATGATCTCAGCAATCCCCTTGGCAGCAGTTGCCAGGATATTATCTGCCCTCGAAAAGGCATTACTCAACTTCAGGTCTCCGAACATCTCACGCAGCTTCTCATTGTTAATGATCAGCAGAGAGTCCACGTATTTCTCCATTTCGGCGATGCCTTCCAGGGCCTGATTGATCCGTAGCCGTCCTTCGAATTTAAAGGGAATGGTAACAATACCAACGGTCAGGATGCCCATCTCACGGGCAGCGCTGGCGATCACCGGGGCTGCGCCCGTTCCTGTTCCACCCCCCATCCCAGCGGTAATGAAGACCATTTTGGTCCCACCTTCCAGCACATTCTTGACCGCTTCAAGGCTTTCGATGGCGGCTTCTTTACCTTTTACCGGTTTATTGCCGGCACCTCTTCCCTCAGTCAGAGATTCCCCCAACTGAATTTTTACAGGGATAGGACTGCTTATTAAAGCCTGTGCATCGGTATTACAGATGACAAAGCTAACATCTTTAATCCCCAGGTTATACATGTGGTTGACTGCGTTACCGCCACCTCCCCCCACACCCACTACCTTAATAATGGAGGCCTGGTCGCTGGGGATATCAAAACTCATCAAATCTTCACTCATAATACCTTCTTTCGCGGGAATTCTACAATTACATTTTTCACATTTCGGAATCTTTTTCTTCAAAGATACCTGCGATACCTCGTTTTATATTACCAAATAAATCCCCGGTAATATATTCCTTCTTTTCTTTCTTAACAGAATCTCTTTTTACCGGTCTGGGTTTAACCCGCTGACCTGTTACCTCAGGCTCCCCGAAATCTTCAAAGAGACGCTGATCGCGAATGGTTCCCGACCCGGGATACGATCCGGCACTAACCAACAGTCCCAGGACCGTAGAATAGGAGGGATTTTGAATAGCCTCATCATCGATACCTGTAAATATCTCTGAAGCACTTCCTACCCGCACGTCGAGACCCGATTTAAGTTTCATGAGGGGTACCAGGTGATTCAGCATAGAGCCACCGCCCGTTAAAACAATTCCTGCACCCAGCTTGTCGTAATAACCCGACTTTTCAATATGGTGCATAATCAACTCGATAATCTCTTCCATCCGGGCCTGGATGATACAAGCCAGGCTCTTAAAAGAAATCTCTTTAGGTTCCCATCCTGAGATTCCGGGAATGGTAACCACTGCATCTTCGCGGGCCATGGTCCCCAAAGCGGAACCAAACTGAATCTTCAACGATTCGGCCTGTTTATTCAGGATCGAACAACCTTCCTTGATGTCGCCCGTAATAACGCTCCCTCCAAAAGGGATAACCGCAGTTTGGCGCACAATCCCATCAAAATAAAGAGCCAAATCGGTGGTTCCTCCACCAATATCGACCAACACCACACCTGCCTCCTTCTCTTCGTCGGATAAAACCGTACCAGCCGAGGCCAGTGGTTCCAAAAGCAGTCCGCTAAGTCTCAGCCCTGCCCGGTGTATACATTTTTCAATATTCCTTACCGATGCAATCCGCCCTATTACCACCAAAAAGTTACCTTCCAGCTTCTGTCCAGACATGCCAACCGGGTTCTTAACACCGGCTTCATGATCCACCACATAGTCCTGGGGAATAACATGCAGAACCTTTTCGTCGACCTCCAGAGGAATTCGGTAACTATCGTTATGCAACTGTTCCAAATCAAAGGTGCTGATCTCGTCTCCGGCATTAATAAACCGGTAACACCGGTTGGTCATGCTCTTGATATGTTGACCGGCAATACCCACGTATACATCGGCCAGTTTTATCCCAAGCCGTTGTTCCAGAGCCCCCGTCACCTGTCGGATGGCGTTAACCGTCTCCTCAATATTGAGAATAACACCCCTTTTTACCCCGGTTGAAGGCACGGCCTCCATCCCCAGAATTTCAACCTGATTATTGGCATGTTTCCGTCCTACCAGGGCAACAATCTTTGTTGTTCCAATGTCAATAGCTGCAATCAGTTTTGACTCCTGAATCATAAACTCCTGTTTTTTGAGCAGAGAATCTGCCCTTTATATTTCAAGTTAATAATTTGATATTCATTCCACTCCTGAGGTGATAGCCCGGCTTTATAAAGAGCCTTTAGGTTTCGCAACTTCTCTGCGATTCTCTCCGGGGGCCCCAAAAGTATCAGATGATCACCCACTCTTGGCACCAACACAAAATCACCATTTCGTCTAATATAAATTTGCTCCATTTGGGCTTCCCAGAACGGATCGTTGTGAAGGTATCGCGCCAGCCTCAGCAACGAATCGTTATTTTTGGGAATATTTCCATTGGCCACCAACACCCTTGCTGTAAAAGACTCAAAAACAGGCATTTCAGCCCCATCCTCATCCAGATAGTAAGTTTTGTTTCCCCTAAAGACCCTCAGAAGAGGCAAATGTTGAACAATTTCAATTCGCAAATAGCCCCCCAACGTATTATAAACCTCGCAACTTTTAACCGCCGGATGCTTTTCCACAAACTGCTCAACCTCCTCAAAATCAAACTCCTGAAAAGGCTTCCCCAACATATCTTTGAACCGATTAACTACGGCGTTCCGTATCTCCTTTTCAGAAACGAATTGAGTCTGCAAACTATCGGTCACCTTCACCACCACATCGGCACAGACCAAACTATCCTTAGTCTCATTAACAAAGGCCAGCATCACCGGAAAATAGACCAGCACAAAACTCCACAACGCTATTTGCTTCAGTCGTTTCATGCGAAAAAACTTTTTTTAAATCGGCCTCCTGTAATGTCTTCATTCTTCAATGACTCGGTATTACAACCATACTTCCACCCACGTAAAAGCAAGCGCTCTACGTCTCTGGTCGTTAAAAAAAATGAACCCTCTAAGCTGTATAAATATAATCCTTTTGTCATGAACTTTTTATAACACTCAATCATTAATTTATCAACACCTCTATTTCTTTTCCCAATAGCGTCTATTTGTTGGCTAATTCAAGCCCCCACTTTTTGATAATCGGCACCAATCGATCAATATCGCCGGCCCCCATAGTCACCAGCACCTGAGGCTTCAACTCCCGAATTTGATTCAACAAATTTTCCTTTTCAACAACATGCACATGGGAACGCTTAACAAGCGAGGCAATCATATTACTGTCCACCCCGGGAATGGGGATCTCCCGCGCCGGGTAAACGGGCAAAAGCACTAACTCATGGAGCTCCGATAAAACCTCAGCAAATTCCCCGGCAAAATCTCTCGTACGACTATAAAGATGAGGCTGAAAAATACCGGTAACAGCTTTACCCGGATAAATGGCCTTAATGCTGGCAAGGGTTGCCCTAATTTCTTCAGGATGATGAGCATAATCGTCAATATAGACCAGCTGAGGATGATTGACGTGCACCTCAAATCGTCGAGCAATCCCTTGAAACAGAGGAAGAGCCTTTTCAATCTCCGCGGGTTTCACTCCATTCAGAAGAGCCAATGCAATAGCAGCCACCGCATTTTCCACATTCAAAAGCCCGGGAATCCCCATCCTAAGGCCTTTGATCGTTCCAAAAACAGAAACCAGATCAAAGCTGTATAACCCATTGTTAGGTTCAATATTCTCAGGATAAAAATCCGCAGGTTTCTTCAACCCATAGGAGAAAGTCTTGACTCCCGCTGCCAGCCCACCGGGAACCGGCAAGCCTGTCTTAAGAAGCAAAGCCCCCTCTTTCCTGATGCGACGGGCAAACAAACCAAACCCCTCAACCACCTCTTCTCTGGTCCCATAGATATCCAAATGGTCGGCATCCATGGAAGTAATCACTGCGCAATCAGGTGTCAACTGCAAAAACGAACGATCAAATTCATCGGCCTCCAGAACCACAATCCGCGAAGCATCATTGCACAAAAAATTGGTCCCATAATTTTTTGAGATGCCCCCTAAAAAGGCATTAGAACCCAGATGGCTATTGTAAAAAAGATGTGCCACAAGCGTCGACACAGTAGTCTTTCCATGCGTCCCTGCGACACAAATCGAATCCATATCCAGGGTGATCAACCCCAAAACCTCGGAGCGTTTCAACACCTTGAATTCCTCTTTTATGAAAAAACGAAGCTGAGGATGAACAGCCGGAATTGCCGGAGTAAAAACGACTAATGTATCCTCCCGATGGGCATACCCTTCCGGAATGGCCGCAACAGTCTCATCAAACCCAACTTCAATATCCTCCGAAATCAATTCATCGGTCAGGGGCCCTGAGGTACGGTCATACCCCCCCACATTTTTTCCAATACTTTTGAAGAACCGCGCCAGCGCGCTCATTCCAATCCCACCAATTCCGATGAGATAAATATTTTTATAGTTCTCAAAATGTCTCATAATCCATACTCTAAACCATTCCATCTGCCTCCCGGACAGACACACACCACCGTATCTAACCTTTCACTATTTCCTCTATTTCGGCTGCAATTTGCCTGGCCGAATCGGGCATCGAAAAACGACGGATATTCTTTTCGAGCATCGTCTGTTTTTCTTCATTATCCAGAAGGGTCAACGCCTCAGTCATAAGTTGTTCCCTCGAATCCTTATCACGTACCAGCAGGGCAGCATCTTCATCAACCAGCGCCATGGCGTTTTTGGTTTGATGATCCTCCGACACGTTTGGGGAAGGGACCAATATAACGGCCTTACCCAAAATGGCCAACTCAGAAATGGTTCCCGCTCCAGCCCTCGAAACCACCACATCAGCCGCACTGTAGGCCAACTCCATTTGGCCGATAAAAGGCACCACCTGCACATTGGAAAAACCCAGGGCGGCCACTTCTTTTTGAACCCCGGTAAAATAATTTTTCCCGGTTTGCCACAACAGCTGAACATCATCGCGGATTCCCAGGGCTTTTAATCCGGCCAGAACCCCTTCATTGATACTCCCAGCTCCCAGGGAACCTCCGATCACCAGTATGGTTCGCTTCCCAGCCGAAAGGCCCAGTCCGGTTAATGAAGTAACCTTATCGGGGGCCAACAGCAAACGTTCCCGCACAGGGTTACCCGTGAACACAATCTTGGCCGCCGGAAAGAAACGTTCCATCCCTGGATAAGCCACACATATACGTTGCGCCTTGCGGGCCAGGATCCGGTTGGTAACCCCGGGAAAACTGTTTTGCTCCTGAAGCACAGTGGGAATCCCTTTAGAAGCAGCGGCCCTAAGCACCGGACCACTGGCATAACCACCTACACCAATAGCCACCTGAGGCTGAAACGATTTTATTATTCTGCGCGCCTTCCTCATACTGGAGAGCAGCTTAAAAAAGAAAGTCACATTTTTGAACGTCAGCCTCCGCTGAAACCCGGCCACCGGCAAACCTTCTATTTTGTATCCTGCAGCAGGGACTTTTTCCATTTCCATGCGGCCCAAAGCACCCACAAAAAGGATTTCCACACCAGGATTTCTGCTCTTCAAGGCGTCGGCGATGGCAATAGCCGGGAAGATATGTCCTCCGGTTCCGCCTCCACTAATAATTACTCTAAAAGTTGATTCCATAAATACCGTTTTAAAACCAAAGAGCCGACCCTACGAAAAGGCACCTCTCACTCGTCATCCTCCAGCCCCTGTTTATTTAACTTTTGATTCTCCTTCTCCTCAATATTCTGCCGGCTGACACTCAGTATGGCCCCAAAGGCCACACAGGAAAACAATATAGAGGTTCCCCCCATGCTAACCAATGGCAGCGGCTGGCCGGTAACCGGGAAGATTCCCACGGCCACCCCCATATTCACAAACGACTGGGATACAAGCATCAGACCCAGCCCTACTGCCATAAATGCGGGGAAGGTTCGATGACTGGATTGCACCAAAACACCCACCCTGGCCAACAAAAATAAATAGGCAAACAAGATGATGATGGCTCCCACCAAACCAAACTCTTCGGCGATGATGGCATAAATAAAGTCACTGTATGGATGGGGTAAGAAATTACGCTGATCGCTGTTTCCGGGCCCTTTTCCAAGGATACCACCCGTGGCGATAGCTATTTTTGACTGGGTAACCTGGTACGATCCGGGATCATCCTCGTTACCCTCTTCATTTTCATTAAAAAAACGCTCCACACGGGCACTCCAGGTACTTGCTCTCTCGAAGAGCACGATGCCGTTCATGGACAAAAGCAAAACAACAGTAATGATTACCGCCCCGCCAACTCCGGTTAAAAAAAGGTATTTAAGAGGCACCTGCCCCAAAAACATCATCGTCATCACAATGAGGCCGAGCAAAGCAGCCGTGGACAGGTTCTCGGGCAAGATGAGTAAACAAACCACCCCGGTATGAAACATGATTTGTTTAAAGGCCCCCAGGCCAATCCCCTCATCACTTTGGTTGTGAGCCAACACTCTGGCAACATAAAAAATAAGTGAGATCTTGGCCAGCTCCGAGGGTTGAAAACTGATTCCGATTCCGGGCAAAGCCAACCACCTACTGGCCTCATTCAGGTTGGATCCGGTGATAAGGGTAACCAACAGGAGCAAAATAGAAAGATACAGTAACACCACGGCAAACCGGGCGAAATACTTATAGGGAATCCGGTGCACCAGAACGATCAGGCCAATCCCAATGGTGAGAAATACAAGTTGTTTGAACATGTAGTAGGTTGTATTTCCCCCTTGGTTTTTATAGGCCAAACTACCTGTGGCGCTATAAACGGTTAACAGAGAAGCCACGGCAAGCAGAAAAATAATGCCCCAGATGATTCGGTCACCTTTAAGATATTTCTGAAACAGGTTGCTCATTTTCTATTGTCTGATAGTAAAATTTTTATCACCTCTTCCTTAAAAAGCCTGCCTCTGTGCTCATAGTTCTTAAACAAGTCGAAACTTGCGCAAGCAGGAGATAACAGCACCACATCTCCGGGGGCTGCGAGTTTGCGGGCAGATTGAATCGCCTCCTGCATGGAGTTGGCTTCGAGAACCTGCGGTACCATGCGCCCAAAATAAGAGGTTAATTTTCTGTTATCCACACCCAGACAGATCAATGCTTTCACTTTTTCGCGTACCAGGGGCCCTAAATCTTTATAGTCATTACCCTTATCGGTACCTCCTGCGATCCAGATCACCTTACGGGTCATACTTTGGAGAGCGTACCAGGTTGAATTCACGTTGGTAGCTTTGCTGTCGTTGATAAAAAGCACCTTTCCCACTTCGGCGACCTGCTCCATTCGATGCTCAACCCCTGAAAAATGGGTCAACCCCTCCACCACGTGACGGGCGGAAACACCAGCCCTGAGGGCCGCTAATCCGGCAGCCATGGCATTGTACAGATTGTGTCGGCCAGGAAGCGCTATTGAACTCACCGGCAGGGAAAATTTATCCCCGGGAGTGCGAAAGGTCACCTGCTCTTGCTCAACAGAAGCCCCCGGTTGTTTTGAAGGACGGTAGGAGAAGGGCCATCCAACCACCTGACTCCCCATGGTCTTCAGCCGGTTTACGACCACCTCATCGTCGGCACAGAAGATGAAAACCTCCCGTGCATCCTGGTTTTGCATGATTCTGAATTTGGACGACACATAATTGTCGAAATCAAAACCATAACGATCCAGATGGTCCGGGGTGATATTGGTCAACACCGAGGTATCGCATTTAAAAACATACATCCCATCCAATTGAAAACTACTCAATTCAAGCACAAAGAAATCGGGATGAGGCGCCAACAATTTCCTGGCAAAACTCTGCCCGATATTCCCGGCCAGCTCTACCTTCAACCCGCCTAATTTCATGAGATGAGTGGTCCACATAGCTGTGGTGGTTTTTCCATTACTTCCGGTAATACCAATGATATGCGCCTGGGTATAGCGGCCGGCAAATTCGATTTCGGATAGAACGGGAATTCCTTTTTCACGAAGACTCTTAATCAGATCGGCATCATCGGGTATCCCCGGACTCTTAACAACCTCATGGGCATTCAACACTCGTTCAAGGGTATGACCGCCCTCCTCAAAATCGATCTCAGCCTCGCTCAACTCCTTTTTATAATTCTCCCGGATAGGATGCTTGTCGGACACAAAAACCGAAATGCCTCTTGCTTTAGCCAAAAGAGCGGCACCTGTTCCACTCTCGCCAGCTCCTAATATCACCAACTCTCTGTTCATCTCCTATCTGATTTTAAGCGTTACGATTGTTAAAACAGCCAGAATTATTCCGGTAATCCAAAAACGGGTTACGATCTTTGACTCGGTATACCCTTTTAACTGATAATGATGGTGAAGAGGAGCCATCTTAAAGATTCGCCGACCTTCTCCATATTTTCGTTTTGTATACCTAAAATAGGAGACCTGGATGATCACCGACACATTCTCAACTAAAAATATTCCGCACAAAATGGGGATGAGCAGCTCCATCCGAATTAGGATGGCAAAGACCGCAATAATACCGCCCAGAGTAAGGCTTCCCGTATCGCCCATGAAGACCTGAGCGGGAAATGAATTGTACCACAAAAAACCAACCGTTGCTCCAATGAAAGCACTCATAAACACCACCAGCTCCTCCGATTGTGGCACGTAAAGAATATTAAGGTACTCGGCATAGATCGTGTTACTGGCCACGTAGGCCAGGATCCCCAAAGTAGATCCGATAATGGCAGAAGTCCCCGTTGCCAGCCCATCTAACCCATCGGTGATATTGGCCCCGTTTGACACGGCGGTGGTAATAAATATTACCGCCAACACGAAGATGAGCCATCCCCAGGAGGGGGCAGCCTTCTCCCCGAGGAACCCCAGTATTGAATTGTAGTTGAAACGTTTATTTTTCAGGAAAGGGACATTGGTTACCGGGGCTTTTTCATGAAAAGTGGCCGGGCTTACGTTCGATGATTCGACGACTGACTGACGCACTTCGTTACGGCCCACCGGGTCGACACGCACCACTACGGCCTCACTAAAATAAAGGGTAAGTCCCACACCCAGACCTAAAATTACCTGACCAATCACCTTAAACCGTCCGGCAAGTCCTTTTTTATTTTTCTTAAACACCTTAATATAGTCGTCAAGGAAGCCAATGAAACCGAGCCAGATGGTCGTGGCAATCATTATCAACACGTACACATTGTCCAGCTTTCCAAACAACAAAACCGGAACCAGGATAGAGGTAATAATGATGAGCCCGCCCATTGTAGGGGTTCCTTTTTTCTGGTATTGTCCTTCCAGTCCCAGGTCGCGAACCACTTCTCCGATTTGCTGCTTTTGCAACAAACGAATGATTTGTTTCCCGAAGATGGTGCCAATTAAAAGGGCAAAAATTACCGCCATTCCCGAGCGGAAGGAGATGTATTGAAACATTCCAACTCCGGGAAAATCGACGGACTCTAAAAATTTATATAACCAAAAAAGCATAATCTATAAATTAGATTGTTCAAAAAATTCTCTGACCACTTCCCTATCGTCAAAATGATGCCTTTGGCCTTTCACTTCCTGATAGGTTTCATGACCTTTCCCTGCCACCAGCACAATATCTCCAGGGCGTGCCAGACTGCATGCTGTTCGGATAGCTTCCCTGCGGTCGACAATGGCCAGCACTTTAATACGGTCACTAAAAGAGACCCCCTCCATCATCTGGTCAATGATGTTCTGCGGGTCTTCATCGCGGGGGTTATCGGAGGTAAAGATAACCTTAGCGCTTCCTTTAACGGCTTGTCCGGCCATCAGGGGGCGTTTAAAGGCATCGCGGTTCCCCCCGGCACCAACCACCGAAATGAGGGTTTGCCCCGTCCGGCGTATATCGTTCAACGCTTCGAGCACATTCTTCAAGGCATCCGGCGTATGGGCATAATCCACCACAGCGGTTATTCCGGAAGCCGAACGGATGGTTTCGAAGCGACCATCCACCGACCTCAGCCGGCTTAATACCACCAATAGGTCTTGCTTTTTCCAGCCCAGCAGTCGGCCGGCACCATATACTGCCAACAGATTGGAGGCATTAAATTTTCCGATGAAGGTGGTCCAAAGCTCTGCCCCATCCATCTCGAGCTGCATCCCTTCGAAGTGGCTCTCCACAATTTTAGCCCGATAGTCGGCCATCTCACGTAAAGAATAGGCCGCCTTCCTGGCGGGTGTATTTTGGAGCATCACCCGTCCATGCTTATCGTCCAGATTGGTAATGGCAAACGCGGTGGCCGGAAGTTGGTCGAAGAAACCTTTCTTGGCAGCAATATAAGCATCAAAGGTCTTATGATAATCCAAATGATCGTGGGTGATATTGGTAAAAATACCTCCATCAAACTCCAGACCTGAAATCCGTTTCTGGTGGATTGCATGTGAACTCACCTCCATAAAGCAATACGTACACCCCTGGTCGACCATTTGACGAATCAGGCGGTTTAAAGCAACCACATCGGGGGTGGTATGAGTGGCATTAATTTTTTCTTCGTTCACATAGTTGGCAACCGTAGAGCAAAGTCCTGCCTTATGTCCCAGCAAACGAGCGGCATGGTAAAGCAAGGAGGCAATAGTGGTTTTTCCATTGGTCCCGGTTACCCCTACCAACTTAAGGTCCCTGGAGGGAAAGTCAAAAAAGGTTGCCGCCATGGAGGCCAATGCTTCCCTGCTATCGGGCACCCTTAAAAAGACAATGTTGGAATATTCTTCTTTGGGGATTTTCTCACACACCACCACCCCGGCTCCCGATTCGATGGCTTTTGGGATAAAAACATGGCCATCCGCCACAGTTCCCGATAACGCCACAAAGGCTGATTGAGGCTGCACATTACGGGAGTCGAAAGTGATATTTTCAATCAGGGGATCTGCCTCTCCCCTGCGCTCTAACACGCTAAGCCGGCTAAGATAATCGGATAATCGTTTTCTTACCATTTTCTTATTATTCCAAAGATAAAACAATACGGGCCCCTTTTCTAACAGGCTGGCCGGCACTTATCGACTGTTTAACCACCCGTCCCACACCACTCACGGCAACTTTGAGCCCTCGATTCTCGAGAATTGCCACGGCATCTTTGGCACCCATTCCCAGCACCCGGGGCACACCGGATCGAGGGATAACCATTGGTTTGAAATCAACACTATACTCTTTGGCCTCGGTGGAAACCCAGGTAGAATTCACTTTTTTATCCTGCACCGGCAGATTCAGTTCATCAAGAATCGTTCGAAGATCCTGTTGGGGTCCACCCTTTGACCAGGGCATGGTGCCCCCCTTAATTTTGGACTGGGCCATTGGTAAAGGCAGCTGCTTATAACTTAAGGCATAGACCCTGTCCGCAATTTCCCTAAACACGGTACCAGCCACCACATTTCCATAATAGACATTATTGGAAGGACCGGTTACCACCACAATGCATGAGTACATGGGGCGGTCGGCAGGAAAAAATCCGGCGAATGAAGCCAGATACTCCACTCCATCCTTCCCGCGATAACCTCCAGAACCTTTGGCTATCTGAGCCGTACCGGTCTTTCCGGCAATTTTATAGACATCATTTCGGATGTTCTTTGCGGTGCCGTTTTCCACGACCCCCTGAAGCAATTGATGCACCTTTTCGAGGGTGGAAACAGAACAGATTGCAGGATTTAAAACCACCGGATCAAACTCCTTTAGCAACTTCCCGTGCTGACTAATACCTTTCACAAGCATGGGCCGTACCATGGTTCCATCATTTGCCACAGCATTGTAAAAGGCCAAAATTTGCAGAGGCGTCATTTTCACCTCATAGCCAATTGACATCCAGGGCAGCGTCACCCCCGACCAGGAAGGATCTCCTGGGTACTTGATCTCGGGTTTTCCCTCCCCTTTAATTTCTATCCCCAGGGGCTGATTAAGTCCCATGGCATAAAGCCGGTCTACAAACCGTCGCGGATTTTTTTTATAACTGTTATACACGATCTTGGAAACCCCCACGTTCGAGGATTTCTCAAAAACCTCCCGAACCGTTATTTTTCCATATCCCCCATGGTGGCTGTCACGCATCACGCGGTCGTAATAACTGCAAGCACCATTACCTGTATCCACGCTATCGGTGAGCCTCACGGCTCCATCTTCCAGTGCGGCCATTATGGATGCCAGTTTGAAAGTGGAGCCAGGTTCTAAGGCCTCACCTATGGCATAATTGAAGTGATCTTCGATATAGGACCCCGGGGATCGGCGGTGTAAATTAACCATCGCCTTTACAGCACCGGTTTTAACTTCCATAAGGATAGCGACTCCATGATCGGCATTGCAGGAGATCAGTTGCTTACGCAGGGAATGTTCGGCCACATCCTGCAGCCCAATATCGAGGGTAGTTATCAAATCTTTACCATCGCGGGGTGGCAGCTCCTCTTCAGGAATCCAGCTGCCTGCGATACGCTTCCAGGTACTGACCCCGTCTACGCCTTTCAGCACATTGTCGTAGGCACGCTCCAGCCCTACCATCCCCCCCTTGTTCTTTTCACCATAGAGTTTTCCAATGGTACGTGCAGCCAGCGATCCAAAGGGCAATCGGCGCTCATCGTATTGTTTGGGGATGAAGCCACCCGAGTTGCGTCCCTCTCGAAAAATAGGGAAGTTTTTTACCTCCTGAAGCTCGGTATACAATAATTTACGCGGATGAATCATGAAATAGCGTCTTCCTTCCCGCCGTGCCTGAACCAGTTGTTTTTTGTAGGCCCCTGCGGATTTATCCCTAAAGAAACGCGAGAGGCAAAGAGCCAGGGAATCCACCTTTGAGTTAAACAGTTTATCGGTCAGCCCGTTGGCTTTCATATCCATATAGAGCCGGTATCCGGGGACCGAAAGCGAGAGTTTATTGCCTTTAACATCGAGAATATTTCCCCTGTTAGCCTCAATAATGATGCTGTTACTTTCCAAAATCCGCGCTTTTTCTTTCCAACGGTCGGCATCCACCACTTTGAGGTAGACCAGCTCAAAAATGATCCATCCCACCAGGAAAACAAAAATCAGGTAGACGATTCCCAGCCGTAGTATTATCTTACTCTTGATACTCATCGATACCCTCTGATTTTTTAACCTCCAGCTTACGGGGAGGGGTTTTTAACACATCCAACTCAATCCCGGCTTTCCTAACCCGTGTAACCACTTCAGACTGTTTACTCATATTCATCAACTCCGATGAAGTTGTGATGGCTTCGTATTTTAATTCTTTTAACTCCTTTTGCAATCGGGCCTGTTCATCGAGCAACCCTTCCACATGATACCGATTGCCAATATAGAGGATGGCCAGAAAGACCAAAAACCCGAATAAGGGCCACTGCCGGGTGGTCCCCAACCGGGAAAACAAATGCCCATTTAGCAGATCTTTAATGGAGAACCCTTTAAGTTCCTGGATCTCCTCTTTACCATGCAGGAAATCCTCGCCGCCTTTTTTTTTGAAAAATCTCATAATCGTTCGGCTACTCTTAATTTTGCACTTCTTGCCCGGGGGTTCTGCTCAATCTCCCGGGGAGTGGGCTGAATAACCTTCCGGTTGATCGCCCTGAAAGGAATATGTTTGTGTCCAAAGATATCCGTTTCGGCCTGTGAGGATTTGAAATGCCCCGTTCGGATAAAATTTTTCACCAATCGGTCTTCCAGCGAATGGTAGGTCATCACCACCATTCTTCCACCGGGTTTTACCACCCCGGGCAGTTGCTGAAGCACCTCCTGTAAGGCGGCCATTTCCCCATTCACCTCAATGCGCAAAGCCTGAAAGACCTGTGCCAGATACTTATTAACATCCCGCTTGGGAGCCAATGGCTCTACCAATTCCTTTAGCTGAGTGGTTGTCTCAAAGAGCTGATTCTCCCTAAACTGAACCACTGCACCCACCAATCGGCCTACGGAAGGGACCTCTCCATAAAGCCGGAAAAGAGCCTTGAGCCGGTCGGGGGGGTATTCATTCAAAATCATCGCCGCGGTCAATGACTGGCCCTGCCCCATCCGCATATCCAAAGCACCGTCGAAGCGAAAAGAGAAACCGCGCTGAGGGGCATCAAAATGATGTGAAGACACGCCCAAATCGCCCAGCACGCCATCTACCTGATCAATATTCAGATACTCAAGAAAATTCTCCAGGTACCTAAAATTATGCTTCACCAGGATCAATCGATCATCGTTTGGCTTATTGGCCCAGGCATCAGCATCCTGATCGAATGCAATTAAACGCCCATCGGGACCCAGCTGTTCCAGAATGGCCCGGCTGTGCCCCCCACCACCGAAAGTCAAATCAACATAAACGCCATCACGCTTAATATTTAACCCCTCAATGGAAGTATTCAGCAAAACCGGGATGTGATATTGATCTGCCATTTTTTTTATTTTTCAAGCCGAAAATTCTTAAGGGCTTATTCGGATGTAAAAGTACACTCAAATAATGGGTTGACCGTCACCGCTACCCAGGATTTTTTCTGCTAACTCGCCCAACTCTTCACGGCCAATCGCACCTTGCTGGTACCCAGCCTTACTCCAGACCTCCACATGCTGATCTACCCCCAGCATTACCAATTCGCGGTCGACCATAATCTGATCCATGAGTCGCTTTGGAATTAAAAACCGGCCGTTGGCATCCAATACCACTTCGGCCGATCCACGGAAAAAATTTCGTAAAAATAAGTTGTGTTCGCGGTTGTAAGGGTTCACTTTGCCACGAATTCGATTTAACTCCTCTTCCCAGACGGCAAAAGGATAGAGCAAAAGACAAGGCTCGAACAAATCTTTTCGCACCACCAGACGTATCTCTTCCGCTTCGACTACTTTTTTAAAAGCCGAGGGAAACACAACACGCCCTTTGGCATCGGTTCTGCACTCAAAATCTCCTATAAATGTGAACATTGCAGAATTTGGATTCTTTGTGTAAAAGTACAATATTTATAAACCACAATCAACCACTTTGACCCACTTTTATCACCCCTTTCCTGCAAAAATTTGCATCTATCCTATAAGATGCTGATAAAAAGAAACATAACATTACCCCAAAAGATATTCACAGAAAATAGGGTCCCATAATTACATAAAGAGAAGCCTTAGAGCCTCCGATTCTAAAATATTTTTTTTAAACTTGGCATAAAATACAAAAATGGTGAACCAACCAGAGCGGCTGATAGATATTGAAAAAGTATTTGCCAGCAAGAACCCGGCTTTACTCAAAATGATTCCCTCATTCGTGATTCGTTACCTAAAACGCATCACCCATCAGGAGGAGATAAACAACTTTCTTTCACAAAAGGGGCATTTAAAAGGAATTCCTTTTGGGGAAGCTGTTCTGGACCTGTTTGGTGCAACCTATCAGTCATTTGGGCTGGAGGCTTTACCCACCGACAAGCGTTACATTTTTGCCAGTAACCATCCACTGGGGGGACTCGATGGCATCGCATTACTGGTAGCGATTGGTCAGAAATACCCGGAAATGAAGTTCCCTGTAAACGACATTTTGTTGAACCTTAAGCCGCTGGATAATATTTTTGTTCCCATCAATAAGCACGGGGGGCATTCACGTGAGGCTGCCCTTGCCATAAAAAACGCCTATCAATCGGAGGACCAGGTGCTTATGTTTCCTGCCGGGTTGGTAAGCCGCAAGCAGGGAGGGCTCATTCGGGATCTGGAGTGGAAGAAAAACTTTGTACGAAAAGCCATCCAACACAAACGCGACATTGTTCCTGTTCATATTTCGGGAAGAAATTCGAACTTTTTTTATAATTTGGCCAATATTCGAAAACGATTGAGCCTTAAGGCCAATATTGAGATGTTATATCTCCCCAATGAGATGTTTAAGCAGCTTGGAGAAAACCTTATGATTCATTTTGGCACCCCCATCAGTTGGGAGACCCTTAAAGAAGAAGGCACTCCGTTAGAGTGGAGCCAAAAAATTAAGGCGTTAAGCTACGCCCTCGCTAAAAAAGATTAATTTTGCATAGAAAGGCACTTTAAATTACCCTCGAAATCCAAGTGTCAATAAATTAAAAGGTTACGAAATAACACCCAGACCCAATTGATAACCTGCCCTCACGGCAGAAACATAAAATATCAGTAAATGGCTTCTATTAAACCCATTATTCCCCCTTTATCACGTGAAGAGCTGGAAGCAGAATTGACCCAGGAACGGTTTGTCCGGTTTACCAACAAGGGAGAAAACAAGATCTACGATTTTATTGCCAAAGACACCCCTGCTCTCATGCGCGAAGTAGGACGATTGCGGGAGTTGTCGTTCAGAGCTGCAGGTGGCGGCACCGGCAAGGAAATAGATGTTGACGATTACGATACAGGAGATACCCCCTACCACCAGCTGATTGTTTGGGACCCAAAAGACCAAGAGATCCTGGGCGGTTACCGTTACATCATGGGCCCCGACCTAAAGCCCGATGCAGATGGGAAAGTACCATTGGCCACAGCCAGGATGTTTCACTTCAGCGAGAAATTCATCACCGATTATCTGCCTCACACCATAGAGCTGGGCCGTTCGTTTGTACAACCCCAGTACCAATCAAGCAAAATGGGGGCAAAAAGCCTTTACGCACTGGACAATCTTTGGGATGGGCTGGGCTCACTCATCATTAACAATCCTGAGATGAAATATTTCTTCGGAAAGGTAACGATGTATGGGCATTCCAATCCGGAAGTTAGAAGTCTGATCAGGACCTTCATGGAAAAATACTTCAGCGACCCCGAGAATCTGATCTATCCGTTCAACCCGGTCTCTTCAATATTTTCGGAAAGCGAGAAGAAACAGATTTTTTCCGGGATCTCTTTCGAAGAGGATTATAAAATCTTAAGCAAACGGGTAAGGAAACTGGGCGAAAACATCCCCCCTCTTATCAATGCTTACATGGGCCTTTCACCCTCCATGAAAACCTTTGGCACCGCCGTAAACGAGCGCTTTGGCGGGGTTGAGGAAACTGCCATAATCATCACTATAAAAGAGTTGTATCAGGCCAAAATAAGTCGGCACGTACACACCTACACCCCCAACCAGCCGCATTAGATCGGTTTTTACCAACCAACAAGACCGGGTTCCACGACAAAGAGGAACCCGGTCTTGTTTTATCCCCCCATTAGAGGGTTTTCTCCAAACTGAAGACCCGTCTTTCAAAAGGGATCACTTCCGCTTTCCATAAAATTCATGGGCAAGCCCGCGGAATAAACAATCCGTCAACCACAGCACCATTGCTATCAATAAGTTAGGTCTCTCCGTTTTCCTTTCAGCCCTTTTAAAGGCCGGGCAATCCAAGTTGCCTTATCTCAATGCGTGGGAGAATCCCTCGCAAAGGATATGTAAATCGACCCGTCTGCGCGGGCAACAGACCGAAAAATCCGGGGATAACAATCCGTTTTACGATAAAGATCAGTAAATTTGGGTAATGTATCATCCATAAACAAGGTGTATGCCCAAAACAACAGCATCATACGATCTCGTCATAATAGGAAGTGGCCCAGGTGGTTTCGCGGCCGCCAACCGTGGGCTGGACTTCGGCCTCAAGGTTTGTCTGATAGAGGGGGGCCATCTTGGTGGTTCCGGCATCATGAATGGTGCACTGACCTCGAAAACGATGTATGAACTTTCGATGGACTATTCAGTAGCCTCTCGCGTTGACCGGGGCTACAGAGCCAGCGGCCTCACCGTGGATTACCGGCAGCTGCGCAAAACCATCTTCCAGGCAGCCAAGGAAAAGCAATATCAGATGCGCAGTCAGATTGAGACGTTTCAGCATCAATCCACCCCCAAAGGGTCGATTACTTTGGTGACGGGACACGCTTCATTTTTGGACCCTCATACGCTGGAAGTAAAAAAGGAGGAGGAGATCCGGCACATCACCGGTCAAAACTTCCTCATAGCCACAGGTTCACGCCCGCGCGAATATCCGGGACTGCCTATTGATGGCACACGCATAATCAATTCGGATGGAATACTCTCCCTCTCCGATTTCCCTGAGCGGCTACTGATTATTGGTTCGGGCATTATTGGCTGTGAATTTGCGACGATCTTCTCAAACTTCAAGCAAACGGAAGTCCATCTTTTGGATCGGGCCAACCGGGTCTTACCCTCCGAAGACGATGACATCAGCAGTTTTGTCTCTAAGAACCTGGAGAACAGCGGCGTGAACGTTCACCACACGGCTCAATTGCGCACCATTAACAAATGTGACACCCACCTGGAAGTTGTGCTCGACTACGACGACGGTCACAGCAAGGTAATAGAGGTGGATGCAGCGCTAATCGCCATTGGGCGGGTTCCCAACACCGATAATATGGGATTGGAAAAAGCAGGCATCCAGCCCGACCAACGGGGCAATTTGCCCATCAACGACGAAGGTCGGGTGCTGAATGACTCCAATCACAGCCACCTCTTTGCAGCAGGCGACATCACTGGGCAGGCGCACCTATACAGCGTAGCCGAGTTTCAAGGCCGGCTTGCCGTTGAGAGCATCATGAACGCAGCATGTTATGCCCCCGACTACTCCAACATGTCGACCTTAATGTTTTTCAAGCCGGAAGTAGCGGCCGTAGGCGCCAATGAGAAGACCCTTCAACAAGCGGGAATTCCATATAAAGCGGCCTATTACTCAAACCAGTTGGTTAACCGGGCCATCGCCATGCGCAACACCAACGGTTTTATAAAGATACTGGTGAGTAACGATAATGAGCTCCGCATTTTAGGGATGCGCGCCGCCGGCCCGCAGGCTTCGGCCTTCATTGTTTCGGTTGCACACCTCATCAATCAGGGCAACAGCCTCCAGGAAGTACTCAAAATTTTCTACCCCCACCCCAGCATTGCTGAAGGTATTCAGGAGTGCTTACGGTCCCTTGCCTCCAAGTCGATATATAAGTCACGTGCCTTCCCCACCTTAATAGAAGTGAGGGAGTGGAAGAATGAAAACAATGGAGAGAAAGATGGTTTCCGGGAGGAAAGAAAAGAAATAAATGAATGAAGAACTCAAAGAACCGACCTCTTAAAACATTTCTAATCGTTTTTATGGTCTTTTCGGGCACTTATTTTTTGCTGCCCGATTTTTTAATTCCAACTCTAATCTACCAGCACCCTGGCATAACCGACTATAAAATCTTTAATAACCGCAGGGTGGAAAAAGGAGAGCCACAGCCATGGCCTCTGGCAAGTAATTACAACCGGGTTTCCCCTTCGGAGGCTTATGCCGACACCTTAAAAGAGTTTAAGACCATTGCCTTCCTGGTCATTCACCACGACTCCCTTCTATTCGAATTCTATGAGGACCCGTTTTCTGCCAGCAGTCTCTCCAACTCCTTTTCCATGGCAAAAAGCATCGTGGGATTACTGGTGGGCTGCGCCATCGAGGAAGGCTCCATCAAGAGCCTGGACGACAAAGTTCTGGCTTATCTGCCAAAACTAACCGGGCCCTTTGCCAAGGATTTAACCATTCGCCATTTACTCTCCATGAGCTCAGGCTCCTCCTGGGACGAAAGCTACAGCTCCATTTTTTCCATGACCACACAGGCTTATTATGGACGGGATTTAGGAAAAACCATCGAACAAATAGAAATTATCGACCCGCCAGGAAAAACCTTTTCCTACCGCAGTGGGGACACCCAGCTGCTGGCCGGGATCGTGACAGAGGCCACGGGAAAGACCCTGGCCGACTATGCCTCCGAGAAACTATGGAAGCCTCTGGGCGCGGAGCAGGAGGCCTTATGGTCGCTGGATAAAGCCAATGGAAGGGAGAAGGCTTATTGTTGTTTCAACAGTAATGCCCGGGATTTCGCCCGCCTGGGCGCGCTGGTATTGAACCAGGGGCAATGGCACAACCAGCAAATCCTTTCGGATGATTATATCAGGGAGAGTATCAGACCTGTGCCCCCACTCACCGACCAACACGGGCATGCCGTAAATTACTATGGCTTACAGTGGTGGATCATGCACTACAAAGGATTAGAGATCCCTTATGCCCGCGGCATTCTGGGGCAGTACATTTTTATACTGCCTGAGGAGGATGCCATTATAGTAAGACTTGGTCATGAAAGAAGCGAAAACCGGCGAAACAATCATACCCTGGATGCCTATGCATGGGTCGATCTGGGATTAACCATGATCAGCCGGAATCAATAGGCCCGCGTATTGATTTTTTCTATAAAGTTGATAAATGAAGTATTGACCACCTTATTGCCTCCCGGCGTTGGGTAATTCCCTGTAAAATACCAGTCGCCAGTATCGTTAGGACATGCTTTGTGCAAATTCTCAACGGTCTGAAAGACAATATCCACCTCTGCATGAATCCCAGAAGGTTTGAGCATGCTGGCAATTTTCTCAGAAATCTGGTCATTACTAAAGGGACGGTATATCTCCTTTACATAGTTTACGATCTCCTCTTTAGGTAAAAATTGTTGCTCTTTACATTTTTTATAAACCTCATCAATAACGTTTTCCATTCCTTTATCACGCAACAATTCTATGGCGGCGGCAAACACACAAAAATCCTTTAACCGGGCCATATCGATACCATAGCAGTCGGGGTATCTGATCTGGGGGGCCGATGACACCACAATAATCTTTTTAGGATGAAGCCGGTCCAATATTTTAAGGATACTCTTTTTAAGAGTGGTACCCCTTACAATCGAATCATCAATGATGACCAGGGTGTCTGTCTGGTTTTTCACAATGCCGTAAGTCACATCGTAAACATGGGCCACCAGGTCATCCCGGCTCGAATCGTCGGTAATGAAAGTACGCATTTTGACGTCCTTAATGGCCACCTTCTCAACACGTGGTTCCACGGCAAGAATTTTAGACAAGGCCTCGGGGGTCAGATCTGAGCCCAAGGCCAGGATCTGTGACTTCTTCTCCTGATCGAGATACTCACGGATGCCTTCAATCATTCCATAGAAGGCAGTTTCGGCAGTATTGGGGATATAAGAAAACACGGTATTCTCGAGGTCGTAATTTATCTTTTCGAGGATAATTGGGGTAAGCAGCTTTCCCAGCTGTTTCCTTTCCATATAGATATCCCGGTCGCTGCCCCGGGAGAAATAGATACGCTCGAACGAACAGGACTTACGTTCCTGAGGCACCCGCACCAGCTCCTCCGACACCCGACCATCCTTCTTAATAATTAAGGCGTTACCAGGCTTGAGTTCCTTCACATCCACCGCCTTGACATTAAGCGCTGTTTGAATCACGGGGCGTTCCGAAGCAACTACCACGATCTCGTCATCGGCATAATAGGAGGCGGGTCTGATTCCGGATGGGTCGCGCATGACAAAAGCATCCCCATGGCCCACCATTCCGGCGATCACATATCCCCCATCCCAACGTCGGCTGGAGCGTTCCAACACTTTTCGGATATCCAGGTCCCGCTCGATGTGGGCCGAAATATCTTTATTTTTGTATCCTTCGTTTTTATATTGCCTAAACAGAAGTTGATTTTCCTCATCCAAAAAATGGCCCACATTCTCCAGAATGGATTCGGTATCGGTATAATCTTTGGGATGCTGACCCAAATCAACCAGGGCGGTGAAGATCTCATCCACATTTGTAAGGTTGAAATTCCCGGCCAACACCAGGTTTCGCGATCGCCAATTGTTCTCACGCATCACCGGATGCACGTAATCGAGGTTGTTGTTTCCAAAGGTACCATAGCGAAGATGCCCCAGGTAAAGCTCACCCACAAACCGGAGATTCTCCTTGGCCCACTCCGGATTTTCCAACAATTCGGGGTGATGGTCATACACGTCATCGAAACCGGCATGAATATTTTGAAAGACGTCCTGAATAGGACTGGCATTATTGGAGCGTTCACGTGAGAGGTATTTTTTCCCGGCAGGCTGATCTATTTTCAGACTTACCACCCCGGCACCGTCCTGTCCACGGTTGTGCTGCTTTTCCATAAGCAGGTACAACTTATTGAGGCCATATCGCCAGGTTCCATACTTCTCCTGATAGTAGCTTAACGGCTTTAACAGCCTAATCAATACAATACCACACTCATGCTTTATCTGATCGCTCATAATCCTGACAATAGACTAAAAAATTAAAGGCCAAATTTAGCTCTATTTTCTTTAATCACCCAACCAAATATGGCATGAAACCACGAAAAACCCTCTTTTGGAACGATGGAGAACAGCCCTATGGCAGGGTCTCTAATTTAATATCGTGAGCTTTAACCACGTAGCAATTGGGAAATCCGGACTTTAATTGGTGAAGAAGTGGAAGGGCTTCATGTTTATGCCTAAAGCTACCCACTCTAACCCGCCAAAAGGGGGCGTTGTATTCGACATATATTTGTGGAGGAGACAGCAACGAAAGCACTTTACTCTTTATTTCGAGCGCCTCCTGCTTGGCATGGCTGCCTGAACCTGAATAAAGCTGAACTCTAAAACCTTCAACTCCACCCGACCGTTCATTCATGGCCACATGGGTATTCACCAGTTCCTTCATCTCCGGTGTCTGAAGAATCCTCACCTGCCCATCGCCCAAACGGCGTGACGCGACCAGGTCGAAAATATCATTATTATATTTCCCTGTTTGCGCAGGCACTTGAGCATACAGCCCGGCACCTGACAGGAGCAAAAATAAAACAACTACAAAACCCCTCATTTACTTCAGATTTAATGGCAAAGATAACCCAAATTGACCAATTTGGAATAAAAAAACATCCGCCCTAATAAGATTTTGTGTGATTTCCCCCTTGACTGGGCCGGAAAGACAGGGAAGAAACCCACGCCCGCCCCTCGAGGCCAGTAAAAAAAAAACCAGAGCAGGCTACCGGGGCAGTCACCCATCGTTGCCACCAAAAGATAAAAGAGACTAATCCTTCATAGGTACAACCAGAACGGGAATGTCAGATAAATTAAGCAATTCATTGGCGAAGGGGCGGAACAAACTCTCAAAGGGATTGAGGGTTTTGCGCAGCGGTATGGCTATGACCGTGGCCTTTTGTTCATGTGCAAAATCGAGGATTCGTTGAGCTTCTCCTTTCCAATCGAAAGAACAAGTAGAGACCTCCAACGCAAAATTTCTTTTTAGATAACGCTCGGCTTGTCTGGCATACAACTGACTTTTCTCCGGCAAAAGCCAGACAGATTTCTTTTCGAGTGCCAACAGAGAAACCGAAGCTTTTATCAGCGCAGAAAATCCAGCCGTAATAGGCACTATTTTTCTCAGCCACCGACTATCATCCATCGGGATCAAAACCTTATGGGGACCATTCCACTCCATCTCTTTGTGCACGGTAAGCACGGGGCAGGGAGTATTGGAAACCAACCGATAGGCGTTACTTCCCACCCATCGATCCTCCACGCCGGAAATACCATGTGTTCCCACGACAATCAGGCTGGTATCATCATAAAGGGCCTGGTTGGCAATCTCGCGCATCACATTTCCTTCTCTGATCTTATAATCAAATTGACCACCAGGCACATGATAGCCGGCTGAATACTTTCCATTCAAATGCTCCATCCAACTATTTACCTGTCCCAACAAGCGCATTTCCGGATTATCGCCCGAAAATTCAGGTGCATATCTCTGTCCGTTTTTCACATGAATCATGCGCAATCGGGCCTTAAATTGGTTGGCCAACTTAATGCCCACATTAAGGGCAAAAACCGAATCTTCCGAAAAGACTACAGGAACGAGGATGCGCTTCATAGAAAATAGATTAATAAGGATTAAGCCTGTCTGGTGTGGGTCTGATGACCGACCTTTCCGTCGGCCAAACAATTCCCGATACAAAAAAACCGGAGACTAACATCTCCGGCCCCACTGTCAAATCACTAACACGTTAATGCAGTATACGTAACAGATAAAAAGTGGTTGCAAAAAGCTCTAATTTTAAGCCCCCTCAAGAGCTAAAGCCAACTCATCGGTCATTTCCAGGTTATGGAAAACGTTTTGCACATCATCATTATCCTCCAGTAAATCAATTAATTTCAATACTTTTCGAGCGCCCTCCAGGTCCAGTTCTTTGGTTAAATTAGGAATCCTTTGCAGGGACTGGCTTTCCGGGGAAATCCCCATCTCCTCCAGTTTTTTGGACACATTGCCAAAATCCTCCATTGCTGAGGTAACCATAATCATTTGATCCTCCAGCACAACCTCTTCCACCCCTGCATCAATAATCTCCAACTCGAATTCCTCCAGGTCGATATCATCCTTGGGAATAGCAAAAATTCCTTTTCGATCGAAGAGGAAACCCAGGGAGCCATTGGTTCCCAGGCTCCCCCCGGACTTGGAGAAAGCCGCCCGGATACTACTAATGGTCCGGTTGTGATTATCGGTAAGGCACTCCACAAAGACGGCGACTCCCGAAGCGGCATAACCCTCGAAGGTCATCTCATCGAAGGAGGAGGCATCTTTATCTGCCCTGCTGATGGCTCTGGCAATATTATCCTTGGGCATATTCACACCCTTGGCATTCTGAATGGCCAAACGAAGCCTTGGATTGCTCTCCGGGTCCGCATTTCCACCCTCTTTAATCGCCACTGTTATCTCTTTTGATATTCGGGAAAAAATCTTTGCCTTTTTGGAATCCAGGGCGCCTTTTTTTCTTTTAATGGTTGACCATTTACTATGTCCTGACATAAAATTTCGAATATTAGTTTTTTAAATTACCCAAACTGAGTGGTTCCGGCTCAATGGATCAAGTTGAGCGATACTTCGTTGCACTCATCTCGCTCAACTCAGGTTTTATTTGATTTGGCCTGTCACGCAAGATTATGCGGTGAGCAGGCAAATTTACTAAAAATGCAAGACCCACACAAACAACTGACAATATACCACTTAGAGTTTAAACAGCGGTCTATAAATGAGCATTTAAGGTCAGTTGGGGAAGTGGCTGAGATACATTAACTTTGTACCCAATTTTGGATAATTGTGAGTTATGGAAGAGAAGGGTAAAAAAATCAAAGATATGGGTTCCGAAAACGTCTTGAGCTACGAGGCCAATGGGAAACGGTTATTTATTGAGACCTATGGCTGCCAGATGAATCTGGCAGACAGCGAAGTGGTGGCCTCCATCATGCAGATGGATGGCTTTGAAATAACCAGGAGCAACCAGGAGGCAGATGCCATCTTTATCAACACCTGCTCCATCAGGGACAATGCCGAGCAGAGAGTTTTGGGCAGGATCAGGGAGCTGAAAGCCTTAAAGCGCAAAAAGCCTTCCCTGGTGATTGGCATTATCGGCTGTATGGCCGAGCGGGCTAAAGAAGAGCTTTTTTCGGAGGGTGCCGACCTGGTGGTTGGACCCGATGCCTACCTGGACTTACCCAACCTGGTAAGCCTGGCCGAGCAGGGAGAGCAGGCTATAAATGTGGAACTATCGACCACCGAGACCTATCGGGACATCTTGCCTAAGCGGCTGGGGCCCAACAAGATTTCGGCCTTTGTAAGCATCATGCGAGGATGCAACAATTTTTGCACCTATTGCATCGTCCCTTACACCAGAGGACGTGAAAGAAGCCGGGATCCCCAGAGCATACAACAGGAGATTGAGAATCTTGCCAGGGAAGGTTACAAGGAGATTACGCTGTTAGGACAGAATGTGAATTCCTACCAATGGACCGGAGATGGGGATAAGAACGGCGCCTTAAACTTCCCCGGGTTGCTGGAGAGGATTGCTTCTACTTTTTCCGATTTGAGGATCAGGTTTACCACCTCCCACCCCAAAGACATGAGCGATGAAACCCTGCAAACCATGGCCCGGCACTCCAACCTATGCAAACACATTCATCTGCCTTTACAATCGGGCAGCAGCCGTATTCTGAAGTTAATGAACCGAAAATACACGGCCGACTGGTACAAAGACCGGGTAGAGGCCATCCGAAGAATCCTTCCGGGTTGTGGCATCACCACCGATCTGTTTTGCGGATTTCACTCCGAGACCGAAGAGGACCATCAACAAACCCTGGAGATGATGCAATGGGCAGGCTTCGACATGGCCTACATGTTTAAGTACTCCGAACGACCCGGCACCTATGCCAGCCGGAAACTTGAGGATAACGTACCCGAAGAGACCAAGAGCCGCCGACTGCAGGAGATTATTCATCTGCAAAATGAATTGTCCAGAAAGAGCAACCAACAAGATATCGGGCAAACCTTTGAAGTATTGATAGAAGGGATTTCCAAGAAATCGACCGCCGAATTCTTTGGCCGTACCTCACAAAACAAGGTAGTGGTATTCCCACGAGAAAACTACAAAGTAGGTGACAGGGCCCAAGTTGTCATCACCGATGCCTCGCAAGCCACGTTATTAGGCCTTGCAAAAGCCAAAAAAGAAAATATTGAAGCCGGTTAATTGTGAAAACTGATTTGTTTAAAGTAAATTTGTCGGTCTAAACATAAAAAAAGAGAATGGATACAGAATTGGATTTTGAATCGATACGACCGTATCAGGACCATGAAATCCCATTGGTATTTGATCGATTATCAAAGGAAACGTCCTTCCTGGAGCTGATAAAGTTTCTTTATCCGAAAGTTCCCACGGAACTTTTCATTGGTCAGATGAAACAAATAAAAACCATCCGGCAATTTCAGCAGGATATTATTAGTTCCTATGTACGAGAAGTGATAAGCTCCACCACACAAGGGGTCACCGTTGAAGGATTGGATGGTCTCGACCCGCAGGAGTCTTATTTGTACATTTCCAACCACCGGGACATTGTTCTGGATCCAGCCTTTCTCAATGTCATTCTGGTCGAGCACAATTTCGACACCACAGAGATCGCTATTGGTGACAATCTGCTTATTTACCCCTGGATTACCGACCTGGTAAAGCTGAACCGGACCTTTATCGTGAACCGGAACCTGCCGGTAAGGCAAATCATGGAAAGCTCCAATCGTCTCTCGGCTTACATCCGCCATACCGTTACCCAGGTGGGACACAGCATCTGGATTGCCCAGCGTGAAGGACGTTCAAAAGACGGAAACGACCGGACTCAGATCAGTCTTTTAAAGATGCTAAATCTAAGTGGGAAATCCACTTCTGCCAACGATTTTAAGGAATTGAAAATCGTGCCGGTCTCCATCTCTTACGAATACGACCCATGCGACTATCTAAAAGCCCTTGAATTTCAGAACAAGAGGGACAATCCCGACTTTGTTAAAACCAAAGATGATGATCTTAAACACATGGGTTCGGGATTAAGAGGTCGCAAAGGACGGGTTCATTTTGCATTTGGACAACCCCTGGAAAACGAATTGGATATTCTTGACAGCACCACCAACAAAAATGACCAGCTGGAAATGCTGGCAGGCATTATCGATCGTCATGTACACGAAAGCTACCGGTTATGGCCGGGAAATTGTGTTGCCTGGGATTTGTTGCACAACTCTTCCCAATACAGCAACCGTTACTCCAGTGAAGAAAAAGAGGTATTCATAACCTACATCGAAGAACACTTAAACCGGATCGAAGGCGATCATGATTTCCTTCGCAAGACATTACTGGAGATGTATGCCAATCCGGTAGAGAATAGCCGGATAATACATGAAAAGACCCTATAACCCAAGGATTAGGCTTCTTTTGAAGACTTTATAGGACAAAAAAAACCTTCTATTCATAAATAGAAGGTTTTTTTGTTTTAACCTACCGTTATTAGTGCTTTCACCAACGGCGTCAAGTCATCGAAAGAGCTATAAAACCCCGGCTTTACTTTCCCGGACGCTTTTTCAGCTCGAGGGACAATTCGTCCAACTGTGCCGGACTAATTGCAGCGGGTGCATCGTTCATCACATCCCGGCCAGAATTATTTTTAGGGAAGGCGATCACTTCACGGATTGAATCCACCCCGGCAAATAGCGCAACCCAGCGATCAAAGCCAAAAGCGACGCCACCATGAGGAGGGGCTCCGTATTTAAAAGCGTTCATCAGGAAGCCAAACTGACTTTCGGCTTCTTCGGGGGTGAACCCCAACACTTCAAACATTTTTTGCTGCAGCTCATCGTTATGGATTCGAATGGAGCCACCCCCAATCTCAACCCCATTAATCACCAGGTCGTAAGCGTTGGCCCGCACCTCACCCGGATTGGTTTCCAGGAGTGCTACATCCTCCAACTTAGGAGAAGTAAATGGATGGTGCATGGCATAAAACCTTTGAGAATCTTCATCCCATTCCAAAAGAGGAAAATCAACAACCCAAAGAGGAGAGAACTTTGTTTTATCGCGGAAGCCCAAACGGGTTCCCATTTCGAGCCTCAGCTCACCCAATGCGGTCAGGGTTTTGGTTTTGGCACCAGCCAGCATCAAAACCAGGTCGCCGGGGCGCGCCCCGCAGGCTTTCGCCCAGGTTTCGAAATCTTCCTTTTCAAAGAACTTATCTACCGAAGTTTTAAACGTACCATCCAGGTTGTATTTTAAATACACCATTCCTTTAGCGCCAATCTGGGGGCGCTTCACGAAATCGGTAAGCTGATCCAGCTCTTTGCGGCTATAACCGGCACATCCTTCCACGCAAATAGCACCCACGTATTCGGCTTCATCAAACACCTGGAAGCCTTTGCCCGAAGTATTTCCGGTTAACTCAACAAAGCGCATGTCGAAACGGATATCGGGTTTGTCGGAGCCATAATAGGTAATGGCATCGGCGTAGGACATCCGGGGGAAGTCCTCTTCGAAAGTAACGCCCTTCAGTGACTTAAAAAGATGTTTGGTCATATTTTCGAAAGTAACCAACACATCCTCCTGCTCAACAAAGGCCATCTCGCAGTCGATCTGGGTAAATTCGGGTTGTCGGTCGGCACGCAGATCCTCGTCGCGAAAGCATTTCACAATCTGAAAATAGCGGTCGTAGCCAGCTACCATCAGCAGTTGCTTGAACAACTGGGGAGACTGGGGCAAGGCATAGAACTGGCCTGTATTCATACGTGAAGGCACGACAAAGTCCCTGGCTCCTTCGGGGGTTGATTTCATCAACACAGGGGTTTCAATCTCCATAAAACCCTGCATATCCATGAATTTTCTGAGCTCCAGGGCCATTTTATGACGAAGTTCCAGGTTTTTGCGCATTGGATTACGTCTCAAATCTAGGTAACGATATTTCATGCGCAGCTCTTCTCCCCCGTCGGTATCATCTTCGACGGTAAAGGGTGGCAGCTCGGAGGAATTAAGAACAACCAGATTCTGCACCAACACCTCGACATCCCCGGTAGCCATCTTGCTGTTTTTATTGCTTCGCTCGGCCACCGTTCCCTTCACCTGAATAACATATTCGCGCCCCAGTGAACGGGCTTCCTGACAAAGCCCGGCATCGTTCTCTGTATTAAAGACTAATTGAGTAATCCCGTACCGGTCACGCAGATCAACGAAGGTCATTCCGCCCAGGTTTCTCACACGCTGTACCCAGCCACTCAATGTCACAGGAGAACCAACATCTGTGATTCTTAATTTTCCGCAAGTATGTGTTCTATACATTAGAATTTATTATTTTGGGCTGGTTGGGAATCTCAAAAAATCGAATCACCAAAAACCAGAACCCTCTATTTACAAAATGCAATAACTTTGCGAAAATAAGAAGAAAAAAAGAAATAGGATTCAAGAATCGGACTTTAGTCAAACAATATGAGCAAAATCAATTTTTCAGAACAATACTTTATGCGTCAAGCCCTAAATGAGGCCAAAATGGCCATGGAGAAAAACGAAGTGCCCGTTGGGGCCATCGTGGTGAGTGAAGGGTTAATCATCGCCAGGGCCCACAACCTCACGGAGACTTTACGTGATGTAACGGCACATGCCGAGATGCTGGCCATTACAGCCGCCACTGAACATTTGGGAGGAAAGTATCTGAACAATTGTACACTCTACGTCACACTGGAGCCCTGCACTATGTGCGCAGGGGCTCTCAACTGGGCTCAATTGGGCCGCCTGATTATCGGGGCGCCCGATGAAAAGAGAGGTTACAAACGGTTGCAACCCACTCCTCTTCACCCCCGAACCGAAGTGATGGAAGGCATTATGGCCAAAGAGTGCAGCGAGCTGGTTAAACAGTTCTTCGCCACCAAACGGTAAAACAGGAGGATTCCTAATCCTAGCGGACAACCACCTTTTTGACACTTTGCTTTTCCCCGGCAGCGACCCTTACCAGATAGATCTGCCCACGCGGTAAATCCAACCGGGTACTCCCGGCACCTGCATTAATTTCTTTTATCTTTTGCCCGGTGAGATTATAAATCTCTATCTCGGCCTGATTACCCGAGGACCCGAGCCACGAAAGGGGAACATCTACCAGGATAGCCCCCGCACTACTGCTCACCGATACACTCTGGATAGTGTTGGCTGGGATAGAATTAACGGCGGTTGTAGTGGAAATTCCCCTTGAAAGGTGAAGCACAAAGCGATCGCTACAAATCCCTAAAGCAGATGGAGTATATTTATAACTGCCCTCTCTCAGGTTCGTATATTCCGACAACTCTTTATCCTCGAGCACCACAGAATATTGCGGCAGAAAATCCCCCACGCTGGAAGATATTTCGCACTCGTCGTACACCCTGTTTCTCACATAAACAGGCAACTGAAAGCCAGCCCCCTCAAGCAACGGAAATCCGTTAATGGAAAGGTTCTTATTGGAAATGTTGGTGAAAATTTCCGGCACAAGAATCGAAGAGTTAAACAACTTCTCAGAATCCTCCGGCCCCAGCTCTTTTTTAAAGGATGAATGAAAATAAATGACTGTTGCATCAAAAAGATAAGGGTTCTTGATTTTGAGTCTTAACAAATCATATGCCTGGGCATTTTTCAAGGACCCACTAATTTCGAAAGCGTTGTCCACCTGACCATCTAAAGATTGTCCCCTGACCACAATCTGGGCAGAAAAAAACAAAAAAATCAATAACAGAGGGTAAATTTTTTTCATACACACGAGGGTTAAAGCTTCAAAAGGAATTCTTTTGAATTTGTTAAATTCACCAAAACAGTTTCCCTGCTTACATACCGAAACCATCGTAAACAAAAGAAACCTAACACACTAGAATCATTATTCTGTTTGACAAAATAACTAATCTTTTTTGACAAAGACGCCTTTTTTGGTGATTAATGAATCTTTTTTATCAACAACGCCCATGCTTCTTTTTAACAAAAAATTTATATCAGTCTGATTACCAGTCGAAAAAACCAACCAAATACATTAAAAAAAATTTCCACGAAGAGATAAAAAAAAATCAAAGAATTGCCCCCAAGGGAGAATATTCTCAAAACCAGAAAAACAGAAGAGATGAGCTTCCAATAATCTTAAATTGAACAGATAAAACGCACGGCGAAACACGAAATAAAATGCGATCAAACCCATTGGTCGCATTTAAATTATTTATATTTTTAGACTACCCTATGGGGCCATCACAAAACCATTACCTAACCCACCCATTCATCATGAAAAACAGACTCATTCTTGCCTTCTTTCTCCTTTTAGCACTTTGCCCAATTGCAGCACAAAGCCCAACCGATTCAATCGAAGTAAAAAAAGCATGGGGAACAGTATTCAAACAAAACGGACAACTGCTAACCCCACGAAAGCTGCTGGAGATTACCAGTTCTCATCCTGAGGCCTACAAAGAAATGAAGGTTGCAAAAAGCAACTATGACATAGGTTCGGCAATTGGTTTTGTGGGTGGTTTTTTAGTGGGCTACCCTCTGGGCACAGCACTTGCCGGGGGAGAAGCCAATTGGACTCTGGCGGGAATTGGCGCAGGGCTAATTGGGGTTTCCATACCCTTCACTTCAGCCTATTCCAGGCACGCTAAAAATGCGGTTCAGCTCTATAACGAGGGCATCCAACAATCCGGGATGAATCCGGCCAACCTGAAAATTGGGCTAACAGGGAGTGGACTATGCCTCAGAATGACCTTTTAACTATTTAACGGTCCACACACCGGCAATGGCTTCACCGCAAAACGAACATTTACCCTCCGTAATATGATTGGCCACCAGTCGATAGCCAGACCGATCGATCAATTTCTTTTTACAAGCCGGGCAATAGGTATCTTTACCCTCATGGCCCGGAACGTTGCCTACATAAACATATTTGAGACCACTCTTTAGGGCAATATTACGGGCCTGATCCAGGATCTCCACAGGGGTTACCGGAAGATTACTGAGTTTGTATGTAGGTGTAAAGCGACTGAAGTGCAAGGGTACGTTTTCGAACCCATTGTCGGCCAACCATCCGCACATCTGCTTAATCATCTCAGGATCGTCGGTCCAGCGAGGAACAATCAGATTCGTTATCTCGAGCCAAACGCCTTCCTCTTTCAATATTTTTAGGGTATTAAGCACAGGCTCTAAAAGGCCGGCATTAAGGTTTTGATACAGTTCATCGCTGAAACTCTTAAGGTCAATATTGGCGGCGTCAATGTATTTACACCACTCCCGCAATGGGGGTTCTTCGATGTAGCCGGCCGAGACAATAACATTCTTAATGCCCAATTCACGAGCTGCCTTAGCCGAATCCACCACATACTCGTAATACACCACAGGATCGGTATAGGTATAGGCCACCGATTTGCAGGATTTTGAATGGGCCATGGCAGCCACCTGCCCGGGCATCAGCTCCACACTGGCCACTTCATCGGGAGCCTTTTGGGAAATTTCCCAATTCTGACAGTTCAAACAGGCCAAATTACAGCCTGCTGTGGCAATAGACAAGCTGGTTGAGCCTGGCAAATAGTGATTCAAAGGTTTTTTTTCAATTGGATCGATGTGCACGGCACAAGGATTTCCATAGGCCAGGGTAAAAAGCTCCCCTCCAATATTTATGCGGGTACGGCAATCCCCACGTTCCCCCTCCTTTATGTCGCACCGATTGGGACAAAGCTGACAGCGCAATCCCCTGGGTGTTTTTAGATAATACCGGGCAGGAAACCCCTCCGGGCGCATGGATCCCTCATCAGAAAAGCAGGAGCCATAACACCAGTTCAAAGGCAGACCGGCTAACGCCATACTTCCTATTTTCATAAACTCACGTTTTGACATTTTTCGACTTCTCATTGTAACAAGATAAACCCCAACAAAATTTTAGTCAAGCTTTTTCCACAAAACCAATGCCCCCAGCAGCAACGTCATCCCAACCAGATAACCGGCATTCAAAAGGCCAGTGAAAGGGACCAGAAGAACGACCACGACAAAAGACCCGATGGCCCCTCCTGCCACATCGGCCCCATAGATCAAGGCTGCACTTTGAATCACACGCCCCGACTGCAAGGCTAACGCGAAGGCAAAAATTGCCCCACCCAAAAAAGCCAGCAAAAAATTCCACACCGACAATCCTATGGGAAACCCGAATGAATCACCCATTGAATTCAACACCGGCACGGCAGAAAGGGCCAACAGGGCTAACACCACCAGACCTATGGGATAGATCGCCCCCCGCCCATTTGGAAAAAACTTCTTCACCACCCAGGCTCCCAGGGCAAGTCCCGCCATAAAAAGAGAAAACAGGAGTCCGGTAGCTCTAAACATATCTCCTCTTACCATTTGCCAAAACAGCAACAGCAACCCCTGCATTCCCCCCAGGGCAAAACCGGAAAGAAAAACCCCTGAAGAAACCCCACGAAAGAAAAGCAGCCCGCCAAAAAACAAGCCGCCAAAAATGGCGACAAACCACCAGAGACTCACCTCCCAAAAGTCACTTAAATCCTTAAGCGCCAACCCAAACAAGACCGGCCGGATAAGATTATTTTCCGAAGCCGGCCGAGCCACGATCTCTCCAACGCCACTCACCTGGCCCTCCAGCAAATAGTCGGGAAAGAAATCGGGATTAACAAACCGGTTTTCCGACACCATCAAAGGATGCAACGACCACCAATCGGAAGCAAGAGGTTCATTAGACCCCACGAAAAAGATCCGATTCCCCGCCCAGATTTTCACCTGAGAAAAAACACCTGTCAAAGTAGAATAAAAAACCCGCAGCATATCTGAATTGGTAGCTGACGAAAAGGGGGTGTAGGCCAACCCGCCCGTCATTAGAATCCCATCGGACCGCAGGTTTTGTTGAACCAGGGAGTAAAAATACCTGGTACAAAACCTATTGCCCGCCAAAGTATAGGGCACCCCACCACCAACCACAACCACATCAAAGAGTTCCGATGCCCTATGGCTAAGATAAAAAAAGGGATCTACCTGAATAAAATGCACCCGCGAGGCTCCAGCCTGATTCCCCAGCATCTCCTTCTCCAGATCAATAAAAGCCTTGTCGGGAGATACAACATACACATGCAGGGAATCGTAACGAAGTGCTTCTGACACAATGCCCGGTGCAGAATTAATAAGCAACAAACGCCGGGGTTGCGGATGCAACAATAAAGCCGGATGCAAAAGCTCCTCCCGCTCTTCAACCAATAAATGGTAAGAAAGGAAACGACCGCTCCCGAAGATCTCTGAATCGCCATTATCCCCCAGGACATCAATGCTGCCGTATGGCGAAAAAAACGATTTCTTCACCAACCGCCCATGAACCCATCCACGTGCAAAATCGTATTGGGGCAACACCACCAGCCCACCTAAGAGCAGGGCCACCACAAAAATGCGGATAACATTTACGGTCACGCCCGGCGAACGCCAAAGAAACAGACAAAGGAATAAATTGATGGCCAGCAACAGAGTCATCACCCAAAAGGCATTCATCCACCACTGACTAAAGAGATAGAATAAAACCCCGGCAAACAAACTTCCGGTTTGCTCCGAGACATAGACCCATTCGGTTTGCCTGGCATTCATTTGAAGACTAATCGCTCCGGAAAACCATGTAAACATGAGGCCCGACAAAAAACAAAACACAAAAGTAACTCCACAGGCAACCATCATCCAATCAAAGAGGCCCGGCACCACCCCCATAGGCATCCACCAACGGCGCATCCCATACAACAACCACAAGGAGACAAGAGCCAAAATTCCCGACAACAAAGGAAAAAAACCTGCAACGTGCCATTCAAAGCGGCTCAGGGAATGCCCAAACAGGGCACCCAAACCTGCAAACAGGAGCCAAAAGGAGAGAAAAACCCCAACAATCAACTCATTTAACACATAAAGAGCTGCCAGCTCACGCAACAGCACGACCTGCGTCATGAGCATTGTAAAACCGCCCACAAACATAATGAGCTGACCCTCAAAAAGGGAATCTTTGGGGTGTAGAACAGAGGTATGGTAAGCAACCATGGAAACAGATTGAAAATTAATTTCCTTTTTTGGGGGCGAATTAACCTGCAGGGGATTAACCCCGCTGAGACCTATCTGCCTTCACAACAACGGGGACTCCCTACTTTTCCTCTTTAAACACAATAGCCTCAAAAACGAAAATGGAGGCATCCTTCCAGCCATCCCATCCGATGTGGGCCTTATCGCGGGCGCAATGGCCCAGGAATTCCTCCCGGCTCCAACCGTACCTGGAACCCACCTGAGGCAAAAACGTGCCCGAGTGACCATTTTTCTGCACCACAATGCCATGTTGACCAGGAACAATCTCCGAGATGTCGTCCACTTTTCTTCGTGGGGTTAAAACCGACACCTCAATAACCACCTCATCGACTTCCTCGGGCGAGAGGGGCAGAAAGCGAGTATCTTCCATGGCCGCTGAGGCCGTCATGCGGTCCACAACCTTCCAGAGAGGATATCTATCCTCAAAACTGCCAATACACCCCCTCAGGGCCCCGTTAAGGTAGAGAGAGACGAAAGCCCCTGCATGGATGGTTAAGGAATAAGGCAGCTCCCCGGTTGGGGCTGCCGGTGTTTCGGATCTTACCGCGGCCTCCAACGACTGACGCGCCCGCTTCAACAGCCAGGTCTTCTCCTCATCGTTCAGCGTAAGGGTATCCTTCCCCTCTTCTGATTTTTCCCGAAAAACCACCACCGCCTGGTAGCCCACCACCCGTTCATGATCTCCCAAACGGGAGTCGCCCGAATTCTTATAATCCACCTGACGATAAAGCAGCCCAGACTCTCCCTGTGTCAAATTCAGGAGGGTGAGCACAGAGGTCCACCCACACAAACTGGTTGCCAATCCGGGAATTTTTTCCCGGCTGTTCTCATCCAACACCTCCAACAGCTGCTGTGGGTCATTCTCCAGGATGGCCGCCACCGTATGCTCGTCAACCTCGAGGGCATCTTCATAGCTGGGGTAATGTGAGAAGTCGGTACTGATCACGAACAAATTATCCGGTCCAAACCAAGGTTGTAAGGCTTCTGCAATTTTCGCACATACCCTGGGTTCCTGAGTCCCCAGTACGATAGGCACCAACTTAAATGGATGTTTCAAATGAAATTGCAAAAAAGGCAATTGAACTTCCAGCGAATGCTCCTGAAGATGAGGCGCGGCATTGGTGGAAAAATAGCGAGAAGCCTCCACCAGTGATTGGGCTACAGACACATCCACTTCCACACGGCCCAGAGGGGTTAAATAATCGCCCTGAGCATAAACCGAAGCACCGGGTGTGGCCATGCGGTGGCTGGACCCGATCAAAAAAACCCGTTTGTAGTTTGCCCCGGCCGGAATTTGATTAAACGCCGAGGCTGCCACCCCACCGGAATAGACATAGCCCGCATGGGGCACCAACAGAGCCGCCACCTCATTCTCTTTAATGGGGGCCCGGGCCCGGGAAAAAAGCTGCCTCAAATGTTCCCGGAGCAACCCTGAGTCGCTCTCATAAAACATGCCCGCCACAGCTGGAATTCTATCTTGTGTTTTCATCTGTATATTTTTCTGCCCCCAAACCAAAGCGGGGATCCACCAGCCAAACAAAATGAGACCCACGACGGTCACTCTGATCAAAAATGGTGAAATTTTCATAGAATTAAATCTCCATAAACAATCCACTTGGTGCAATTTTACTAAAGATACAAAATTTCAGGGCGTAGAAGAAAAAAAACCTCAGGGAGTAAACACTTCAATCTCCGCCTTTTAAGGCACAAACCCCAAAGTCGTAACACTTTTTAACGACATTTTCTACCCACAATACTTGCGAGATAAAAAAGAACCCCCTATTTTTGCACCGCATTTGAAAGGAAACACATCCTGAAAACAAATGACTCAGTAGCTCAGCTGGTAGAGCACGTCCCTTTTAAGGATGGGGTCCAGGGTTCGAATCCCTGCTGGGTCACCAATAAAAAAAGCACTTAAATCGATGATTTAGGTGCTTTTTTATTTTTACCAGGCGTGGGTTCCAGAAAATAGGGCACGCTTCTTTGGGGGGGGGGCGACCAATTTTATGTTTTATATACAGACTTTTCGAGTGTGAAAGGATATTCATACATTTGTGTGAATAAATTCGAGCATGAAAGAATACATCGCAATCCTAAAGAAATATAATTTCCGGGAAGGCAGTAGTATTCCTGAAACAGGCTATTCTCGCTAAGAGTATACAGACAAGGTGTTACTTATTTCGATTTTATCCGCGATTACAAGGCCCTTAATTAAGTCATTTCCCAACAAGTTCATCTACGTAACCCTGAAAACCCCAACCAATGAACAAGACCCTCAAACAAATCAGACGCATGGCGAAAATTTCGGTTTTTGTCGTGCTTTCCTTTTTTGGCACATTTTCGGTTTGTGCACAAAACCCGGATTTGGAGTTATCCTCTCCCAACGGACAGATTAACGTTACAATAAAACTGGCCGATAAAATTTACTATTCAGTAAGTTTGGACAACCAACAGTTATTGGAAAACAGCTCCCTACAGATGGACCTTCAGGACCAGACATTGGGCAAAAACCCCAGACTCTCCGGGACCAGGGCCAGCACAATTGATGAAGATATACATCGGGTAGTTCCTTTACGGAATGCCTTGGTCCGCAACCATTGCAATGTGCTTCTGCTAAAGTTCAGAGAAAATTATTCGGTCGAGTTTCGGGCCTACAATGAAGGAGTGGCTTACCGCTTCGTACTCAACAAAGGCAAAAAGGAGATAGATGTTTTAAATGAAGCTATTCACTTACAGTTTCCCAAGACCTTTGAGGCGGTTGTAACCCCCACCCCATCATTTAAAACGCCTTATGAGACCTCTTACGTTAAGACCAACACAACTGAATTTGCCAAACTTGAAAAAAGCACTTTGCCAATTCTGGTGGAAGGAACAAACGGTGCAAAAATATTGATTTCCGAGGCAGACCTGTTTGATTACCCCTGCTTATTTTTGAAAGGGGAAGAGGGCAATGTAATGCAAGGGGTGTTCCCCAGATGCCCCATTGAGTTTGGGCCGGACGGAGACCGCAGTGTCAAAATTATTAAAGAAGCTGAATACATCGCCAGGACTCAGGGTAACCGGAATTTTCCCTGGCGGGTCTTCATGATCAGCAGCGATGACAAGCAGATTTTTGAAAACGAGATGGTTTTCAAGCTTTCAAGGCCAAACGAATTGGGCAATACCGGTTGGCTTAAGCCGGGTCAGGTAGCCTGGGAATACTGGCATGACGCCCGGTTATATGGTGTTGACTTCAAGTCGGGTTACAACCTCGATTCGTACAAGTACTACATCGACTTTGCCTCCGAAAACGGCATCCCCTACATCATAATGGATGAAGGCTGGGCCAAGAGCACCCATGATCCCTATACACCCAATCCAAATATTGATCTCTTCGAGCTCATCAGGTACGGCCAGTCCAAAGATGTAAAAATTGTACTATGGCTCACCTGGCTGACGGTTGAAAACCACATGGACTTATTCAAGACCTTCAGCGAGTGGGGGATTGCCGGGGTGAAAATTGATTTTATGAATCGAAGTGACCAGTGGATGGTTGATTATTATGAGCGTGTGGCCCGTGAGGCTGCCAAACACCACCTATTCATCGACTACCACGGGGCGTTTAAACCGGCGGGCATGGAACGGACGCTACCCAACATCCTGTCCTATGAAGGTGTAGTAGGGATGGAACAAAACATTTTTGGTGGGCGAGCCACAACCGACAACAACGCCTACCTGCCCTTTATACGTAATGTTGTGGGGCCGATGGATTTCACCCCCGGTGCTATGAACTCGGTACATCCCGAAGACTACAAATCGACCCGCACCAACCCGGTGAGCATAGGCACACGAGCCTACCAACTGGCTTTGTATGTAGTTTTTGAAAGTGGCGTACAGATGTTAGCCGACAATCCTTTCTATTACTCCCGCGAAAAGGAATGCACCAATTTTATAACCTCCGTCCCCGTTGTATGGGACCAGACCAGGGTTCTGGCTGCCAAAGCCGGGGAGTATATTGTGGTTGCCAGATGCCATAATGGCAAATGGTACATCGGAGCCATCACCAATTCCAGCAAGCGCAGTCTTGAGCTGGATTTAAATTTTTTGGAAGATCATGAAGACTACACCATGACCGCTTTTCAGGATGGGGTAAATGCAAATGTTCAAGCCATGGACTACAAAAGAGTAGTTCAAACGGTAAAAAAAGGGGATGTTCTCAAAGTTGAATTGGCCAGGGACGGTGGCTGGGCTGCCGTTCTGGAAAAATAAAAAAAATCTAATTACTCTAAACAACAGCCCAATTAAATTCATCCTTCGCATGCCTGTGTTTTAGTAGTCGATCCCTGAAGGGACAAAAGGTGAACGCATTAATATTTTTAATAACTTTGCTAATACACTGATATAACAACAGATATCAACAAGACAAAATTATTATGGTAAGTAAATTCTTCGAATCAGAGTTTGTAAATAAGGTTGCTCTGACAAAAAAGACTATTGTACGATTTTATGTCAACAATGGATCAAGCACCCTTGCCGAACTTGCTAAAGAGCTGGACTTAAGCATCCCTACAACCACCAAATTGGTTGGGGAATTGATTGAAGAAGGGGTAATCCAGGATTTTGGCAAACAGGGAACGGGTATCCCGGTATGCCTTCAGGCGGGCAACCCAAAGGAAATTATGTCGAAAGGTTCAAACAGGCCTTCGAGGAGGCATAAAGCAAGTGGTTAATGAAACAGCTCTGTTTTCAATCTTAGAGGGTGCATTATGCCCGTCTTGGTTTAACCTCAAAACAATTATTCTTTTCTTCAGTCCCAATTATTGTGCGTGATCCCTTTTACCTTCCACTATGTCACCTGCATATTGAACCTCTTTCCAGTCTTTAATGCCAATCAATTCCTTGTACTGATCAAACACCTTATCTTCGTCGGGGGTATCGGCTGCCTGAAATACATACCAAACGGGTTTTGCTCCGCCCGGATCTGTTTCATCATCGGGGAAACGGCGAAGGCCAATTCTCAGTCCTCCTTCATTACGGTTATCGAACCAGTTGTGCCATTGGAACCCGTCGATCCCATCCAGGGCTTTCAATTTCTTCCAGGTAAACGCAAATCCGGCGGCTTGTTCTTTCAGGTCTTGTTCTGAATAAGTTTTCGAGTTTGTGCCATTCTCAGAAAGCCAAAGTGTACGTTTGGTTTTTCCCTTGTAAAGGACCTCCGGCAGTTGAATCCAGGCATTGAGTACTTCAAGGTTGGAAAAGGTGATCAGCGGGGAATTAAAGGTGAAATCGACTTGCTCATCGAGCCATGTTTTGGGCTCCCTCAACGATTGGGGATAAGGATGATGCGCCATGGCCCATTCGAAATCGCCTTCAGCTTTGGAGTATTGAATCAGTATTTCCATCAGCTCTTTTGAAGGATAAAAACGGGGATGGGAAGTCCAGGCCCAGTAATGTGTAAGTGTGATAAACACTTCGCTGTTCGGATTATATTTGCGGGCAATGGCATAACACATACGCATCGATTTGATATAGGCATCCATAAATATCAACGCTGTTTTTTCTCCCATGTTGGTCCACTGCCAACCAGCATCCACCTCGTTGTGCATAATCCAGTGATGGCAACGGCCATATTTTTGGTCGGCCCGACTGTAACGGCTGGCCAAAAAATCCAGGGCAGCGGCATAACAATCAACGCTTGCCGGGTTCGTCATATTCGGCATACTGTAAATCCCGGCCGGGTCCATGTCGGGATGCTGTAAAAGTTTGCCAATTTCGGGGTCGGGACATGATTCTGCTTTATCAACCAGAAGGATGGCAGCTGTAACAATGCCTTTCCGGGCGGTGGTTCGAAAAGTTGAATCGAACATGGCAACTTCTTTCCCTCCAAAATAGTATGCTTTTCCATTGTAATTGTGCTCAATACGTCCTTCTGCCGGTTTGGTAAACATAAATCTGGAAAACCAGATGTTGACGGTAGCGCTTGTGGCATTTAACTCATCAAGATCCTCAAGGTGGCCGCGATTCACGCTAAAACCGCCAATTCCTTTTCGACCCCTTGCCACTTTTTTGGGATAGTTATACTTTGCTTTTATAACATCCGGATAATGCGCATGAGAAAGCAAATTAAAGCCGGTGGCTGTTTTATTGGCCAGCACCCATTTCGAAAGTACGCGGTCGTAACTGAAGCCACCCCGGGTTACAAACCGGTCCAGTTCCAGTTCAAACTTTTTTGATTTCAGCAAAATAGCCGTTTCGAATTTGGTTTCTTCAGTCACATCCTGATAAGGGGCAATTTCACAGAGGTAAACCTCTCCATTAAATGAAATTTTCCCTGTAACCGATATTTTCGACTCCTCTACCTCAACTGTTGCTATTTCCGAATCATAATTTGTTCCCAGGTAAGCTTTTAAACGAGCTTCCATTTCTGCCTCTTTCTTCAGTTTTGTTTCACGATTGGCTGCCAGTTCCTTTTCTCTTTGGTTCATTGGCCGAAGCGTCAGGTTTCTGATTTGAATATTCACATCAGGCCGGTTGCCAAAATCCAAACGAAGGAAATCACCTGCTTTGCCCCAATCGTTAATCTCCTTGCTCAGATCGATGGTATAACCTACCCAACCTTCGGAAAGGCCAATGCGGCGAATCAGTTTTGAGTTTTCCTGACTAATTTCAGGCCCAAAGTAGACTTGTAAATGGTCCAACCCTTTGGGGCAAAAATATTCGAATGAAAGAATTTTTGCGTCGTTTGCAATGGCCTGAGTTAATGGCCTGGTATAAATCCAGGGATCCTTGCCCAAAGTTTCCAGCTGCCAGACACCATTATTTAGCAGTTCAATTTTAACTTGATTAACATGATCTTGATCGGGCTCAATGGAAGTGCCATTTTTCTGGCTAAAACACAACTGAAAAGAAACAGTTGCCAACAACAGAAGTGACAGCTTAAATTTTCTATTGGTATATTTCAAGTTAGTCATTGATCAAATATTTAGGTTTCTAATATTTAAAAAGTTACACAACCGATGTAGAATGTTTGATTTATTTTGACCTATATAATCCAATAAACTCCTCCGGGAAGGTTGCCAAAACCAAAGGTCTGTTTGTTTTTGTCTGATTTGAATTCAGGAAATAAAAGGCTTCCGTTAAAACCCACAACCTCCACTTGTCCTAATTCCAAAGGTTTAAAACCGAATCCGATATTTCCCTTTGCGCTGGCCGGGTCAGCGAAACGACTTGCATTCTCACGACGGAAGGTTTCAGGTATTTCAGTCGGGGTGAGAATTCCAAAAAACCAATCCTGTGCCAAAGAATGCGGTCTCCGTTTAAAAACCGGTCAGGCATTAATAAGCGGGTTAATATACCCTATTAATCTTATTTATTGGAGTGGATGTAGGTCGCCCACTGACTCCATCATAACTATCAGGAGCCAATTGGGCAACTGTTGAATCTTCAAGACAAAAGAGGTTTCACTTCATTTGGTAACTGAATGAATAACTGCCTGAACCAATGCTCAACGACACATTTTCACCGGATACTTTCACACTTGATTTTACGGACTCAGGTAAATCGCCCTGGTTCATTTTCAATCCGTCAACGGTTGCGGAAGGTAATGTAAGAGTGGCCATTGTATTGGATGGAACGGTTACCTCGTAAACCATCTCTTTCCCATTGATTTTCCATGCAGATTTTATTTTCCCATACATGGAATCAAATTCAGCCCTGGCATAAGTTAAACCGCCCCCAGGATGCGGCGCAAGCAAAATATGCTTGTATCCCGGAAATTCAGGGTCAATATCTATACCGGCCACATAACGATAAAGCCATTCCCCGATTGCCCCATACGCATAATGATTAAAGCTGTTCATGCCCACATCCTGAAACGATCCGTCAGGTTTCTGTCCGTCCCACCGTTCCCAGATGGTTGTGGCGCCCTGGGTAACAGGATACAACCACGATGGATATTCTTTCCGGTTAAGCAGCATAAAAGCCAAATCATCGTATCCATATTCCGAGAGTGTTTTGCACAGCAATGGTGTTCCAACAAATCCGGTGGTAAGATGTCCCATCTTCTTCACATCTTGGGCCAAAAAGGAGGCAGCTTTTGGAATTAGATCTTCGGGAAGCAGATCGAATGCTAAAGCTAAAGCATAGGCAGTCTGTGTATTGGACACAAGCCGTCCGGCTGGTGTCACATATTCGCTTTGAAACGCCTTTTTTATGTTTTCGGAAAGTTGTTGATAAATTTGGGCATCGTCAGTCCTACCTAATATGGCAGCAATTTTGCCTAGTAATTCTGACGAATAGGCATAATAAGCAGTGGCAATAAGGTCTTTTTCTGTGGTTGCTCCCGGATAATCCGAACGGGTAGTCGCAAAAGCCAGCCAATCGCCAAAATGGTTGTCCCCGGTCCATAAATTTTTCTGGCCGGCTCTGCTTTTCATGTATTCAACCCACCCTTTCATACCTGGATATTGAACTTCCAAAATACGTTTGTCGCCATAGGTCAAATACATGGTCCATGGGATAATAACCGAAACATCGGCCCAGGCCGTTGAACCACCTTGTCCTTTAAGGACATCAGGGATAACATGAGGAACAAGACCGTTTGGCAGTTGATCTGCCGTCACATCGTGCATCCACTTGGTATAGAAAGGAGCCACATTGAAATTGAATGCTGCCGTCATGCTAAACACCTGTGCATCCCCCGTCCAGCCCAATCGTTCGTCTCGCTGAGGGCAGTCAGTGGGGACATCCAGAAAATTACCCTTTTGTCCCCATTGAATATTGTGCTGCAACTGATTAATTAACGGATTGGAGCAGGTGAATGTGCCTGTGGGTGTCATGTCGGAATGAATCACTTCTCCGGTTATCATATCGAGTGAGGGTTCCCCCTGGTAACCCATTAACTGCACAAACCGGAACCCGTGAAAAGTAAAATGCGGCTCGAAGGTTTCTTCGCCTTCTCCTTTCAATATAAATTCGTCGGTGGCTTTTGCTTTTCGCAGGTTTTCGGTATAGAAATTCCCATCCTTGTCAAGCACTTCAGCAAATTTCAAGGTAATGAGATCACCTTTATTTCCTTTCACCCGAAGATTCACCCAACCCACCATGTTCTGGCCCATATCGAAAACCGTTTCGCCTTTCGGGGTAGTGATCAATTTGATGGGATGAAGTTCCTCGACAATTTTTACGACCTCTCCTTGCGGGGCGACCAGGATATTTTTTGGGTGCTCCAGAATGGAGGCATTTTCCCACGCGTCATCTTTGTACCCCGATTTACTCCAGTCAGGCATCTCCAACCGGGCATCATAGGTTTCACCATTGTATATATCTGAAGAAAGAATAGGACCCGTTCCCACTTTCCAGTTCTGATCTGTGGAAACAATTTCACTGGATCCATCAGCATAATTGACCTGAAGCTGGGCAATTAAAGCGATTTTGCGGCCATAGTACCCATTTTCATTTCCCCAACCAATATTTCCACGATACCACCCATCGCCAAGAATCGCTCCAATGGTATTTTCCGACTCAAGCAGGGAGGTCACATCGTAAGTCTGATATTGAATGCGATTGGTGTAACTGGTCCAACCCGGCGTAAACAGATCGGAACTCACTCTCTCCCCATTCAGAAATAACTGGTAAAGACCAAGGGCACTAACATAAATACGAGCCGATTTAATTTTTTTAGTTGTCGAAAACTCTTTTCTGAAATAGTGACAAGGTTTTGAATCCTTAACATCCGGTTCAGAGCCCAGAGTAATCCAGGAAGCCTCCCAGGTTTCAGGTTTCAGAATTCCCATTTCCCACCAAGCGGAATTACTCCATTCAGTGGCTTTATTCCGGTTGTCCCAAACACGAACCTTCCAATAAACCCGTTGCATCGACCTCAAGGATGGACCACCATAAACCACATTAACAGACATATCTGAAATGACCTTACCGGAAGTCCACAGAAGTTTTCCGTTGGGGCTTGCATCTGTTACGGCAATTTCATAAGCGGTTTGGAGCACATCAGGTTGGGTTGATGAAAGCATCCAACTCAAACGAGGTTGCCGGATATCGATCCCCAGGGGGTTGGTATGATACTCACAGGTTAGTTCATTAACCGTGATTTTATTTCCCGCAAAAGCGGCCACACCAAAAAACAGAAAAAACATCGTTATTATTTTCATCTCATTTTTTAATTAGTTGTTCTTTATAGGTAATCGATGTAACTCGCCAATAATGATCCTCCTCCCGCAAGAGCAGGACAGGTTATGGGAGAATCCCGAAGCATCGGAATCATAACTTGTCCCGATTTTTGATATCGGGAAGTTGCCCCGTTTTTCCGGGGGGTCGTTTCATGGATCTAAAATTTGTTTATCAATGGGCCCCCGAACCCGATTCGGAGGGAACTTGCCACCTTAGTCATTTTCTTCGCCTTAAAACGGGACAAGGGATGATAGAATTGAACGCCCACATTTTTAAGTGGGCTGGTTTCATTGGATCCCTGGCTGCATGAGTAAACTCCCCCAGAGACCTTGTGTGATGCCATCACAACGAGCATCCCAACCACCAAAACGGAAAGCGTTTTTAACTTTGTTTATGGAAACATCAGAACCCGACAGGCCAATACTTCCAACCGCAATAAATAAATGGTATGATGGGTTAATTCAAAAATAATAGTAATGGGTTTTTGAGCGGCGGGAAAAAAGCATGAGCTATAAACAACAAGTCAACCAACTCATCATTTATAGCTCATAATATTTTGCTTATCGTTTGCTGGTTACATCCTTTTCGTATTGCTGAATATCGGCAATATAAGCTTCACCGGCAACCACCCCTTTTTTCATGCAATAGTAATCGAATACCGCAGCCCAGGGTAATGATTTGGCTTCCTCGAGCAATGCCAAACGTTCAAAGTTCTGGCCCTTGGCTTCGTAGGCGCGCAATTGAGCAATCGGTTCCAACAAGGCTTGAAGCAGGGCTTTTTGCGTTGCACGCACCCCTACTACATAAGCCCCAATACGGTTGATTGAGGCATCAAAATAATCCAGCCCTATATGAACTTTATCTACTGCCCCGGCACGTACTATTTCCTGAGCAATGGACTGTAATTCGTCACTCAATATGACCACGTGATCGCTGTCCCAACGCACTGGGCGGCTAACATGCAGCATCACTTCCGGCAAGAAAAGCAACAAAGAAGAAATTTTATCAGAAATAACCTCGGTTGGATGGTAGTGACCTGAGTCGAGTGTTACAACAACATTATTTTTAACGCCATAACCCATGTAAAACTCATGAGAACCCACCGTATAACTCTCAGCACCAATGCCGAACAACTTACTCTCAATACAATCTTTCATGTATTGGTCGTTGGTTTTATATTTGAAGATGGTATCCAGCGAATCTTTCAGATTCTGACGGTATTGCAGACGATCAACGGTCAAATCTTTCGACCCGTCAGGGATCCAGATGTTGTGCATACATTTTGAGCCCAGCTGACGTCCCATTTCTTCAGCGATTTTACGACATCTAATGACATGCTCGATCCAGAATTCACGGATTGCAGGATCGCGGTGAGACAAGGTAAATCCATCGGCCGATTTATCGTGTGAAAAACAGGTACAATTGAAATCAAGCTTATAATTTTTAGCCTTTGCCCAATCGATCCAACCCTGGAAGTGTTTAGGTTCTATTTGGTTGCGGTCGACTGATTCGCCGCCAAAATCGCCATAAAAAGCGTGGATATTAACGCGGTGTTCTCCCGGAATCAAGGACATCGCTTTGTCAATGTCGGCACGAAGTTCTGAAATTGAGCTGGCCTTTCCGGGATAATTTCCGGTAGCCTGAATTCCTCCGGTAAGCTCCCCGTCGGCATTTTCGAAACCACTTACATCATCAGCCTGCCAGCAGTGCAATGAGATTGGAAGTTTGTCTAATTGTTCCACTGCTTTTTCTACATCGATACCTAGATCTGCATAACGTACTTTGGCAAATTCAAATGCCTGGATAATCTGAGATTCTTTCATTTTAATTATCAATTAATTTATTGTTATAAAAATTTTAACTTGCAAACATTATCTACGATGACATTTTTCTCTGATTTTGTAAGTATAAAGTTACTTAGTAATTAATGCCAAACAATGTGTGAAATGATTCTTGTTTTACACAAAATGACACCTGCTTATGCCCAATGACTCGTTCGTAAAATACATTAACGCCAGTCCACTTGACAAAGAGTGGGGTTTATACATGACCGTAGCCGGATATGCTCAAATACCACCCGCCATCACTTACCCACCCCGGGAGCATCCAAGCGGTTATTATTTTACCTGGGAAAAAGGAAGAATACTTCAGGAGTATCAAATCAATTACATCACCGAAGGATCAGGAATTTTTGAGAGTGCTGCCGGCCAAATCAAGGTAGTATCGGGTTCTGTAATCATTCTGCGACCCGGGATGTGGCATCGGTACAAGCCGGACCCTGACTCCGGATGGAACGAACATTACATCGGATTTAATGGTGATTTTTGTTCCAATTTTTTCCAGGAAACGTTTTTTCAATCAGCAAAACCGGTCATCTACGTTGGGTTTCAGGAAAGCATGTTGAAATTATTTTTTGATATAATTCAAATAGTGAAAGATGAAAAGACCGGTCATCAACAAGTTTTGGCCGCAAGTTCAATAATGATTCTAAGTAAAATTCTGTCGGTAGTCCGGAATAAGGAATTTGCAGGGAAATCGATTGAACGTACCATTCGGAAAGCGTGTATGTTTTTCAGGGAAAATATCAATAAGAATATTATCATCGAAGATCTTGCGAGTGAGTTACACGTGGGTTATTCCTACTTCAGGCAAATGTTCAAAAAATACACTGGAATATCTCCTGTTCAATATCACTTAGCTCTAAGAATACAACGCGCCAAAGAGTTGTTGGTTTCCACTGATCTAAGTTTCAAAGAAATTGCCATTGAACTAGGGTTTGAATCGTACTTTTATTTTTCCAGAGTTTTCAAGGATAAAACTGGTCAGAGTCCCAAGGAATTTAAAAAGGAGAATTTCCGGGTTTAATCGTCCCTATTGGCATCCTTAATTTCGTTCAAATTGTTCAGAAAAAATCGTTTGATATCCTCCATGGTGGCATGGGTCGACTGCCCCAAAACATAACCAAAAACCATTCCGGCATCAGAAGCATCCCCTTCAGCGTTCCCGTTATGCCCAATTTCAGGAGCTCCGGCAGCTTTTAAGCGGCCGAGTACCCATTCGCCTTTTGTTCCGGAGAAACCAAACCCCTCAACATGTTGGCCATAACCGGCAAGCCATTGCCAGGCGGTACTACCCGGACGTTTCGATCTTGGGCTTTGCTCCCATGCCGTTGAATTTTGCGATTGGTTAAGCCCCCCATCTTTGCGACCGTTAACCAGAGGGGAGGTAGAATCGATAAATGTTGATTCGGGGGAAAGCCGTTTCAAATCGTCCCAATTGTTTCGGTAATCCGGATGGTCGCTCTTTTTCCGGCAGGTTTGCTCATTGGCGGTCGAGTGGGACAAAAAAGTAATCGAACTCAAAACGCCTGGGGATGCGCCATCCTCAATAGCTTTTTTAAGAGCCAGCCAGGGAACCTGAACACCTCCCGCACAAATCATGATTAACGGACTATTTTTCGATGACCGGCCCATCTGTTTTGCAAGATGGGCAATGGCATCTTTCCGTTCTTTTTCTGAACGGGAAACATCGAAGAATGCATCGTCTCCATTTTCTTCCTGGATAATTCCGAAGAGTACGGCGGTTTGAAGCACACTTTTGCGATGTTCATCGGCATGCTTAGGTTCACCGCCAAAATTGGTATTGAAGTGGAAATGCACAATTTGTTCAGCTATGCCTGCGCGGTCGAATAAAGCCAGTGTCATGGCAGATGCTGCCACATCATCGCGATCCTGATTGTATCCATCGCATGAATAGGCATAACGGTATCTGACCTTTTGTTTGGCCTGAATTTCTCCAGCAGTTCCATTTATTAACAGCCCCAGGATTAACAACATTAAATTCCTCATGGCCTTTTATTTTGATCTAAGATAAAATAGATGTTTTCAGCTATTGGGCCGGGAATGATCATCATTCCCCCAAAATTTCCGGTAACACTGTTGTGGGTATCAGGGAAAGCATAGTCGAAATCGCCCCGCTGATAAGCTTCGTAACTTTCGGGAAGATTGTGTGGGAACCAGTTTTGATCGGTATGAATGTTCATCCAACGAATGGCCGCATTGGTAATCCCTTTTTGAAATTTGAGCCAATCGATCTCCGGATCCACTTCCGTCCAGCAAATATTTCGTTGCGACAGGGTACTGAAAACCGAAAGCACCTCCCACTGCACATGATCGCGCACCCAATTGGCAAAGTACCAGTCGCTCGAACTCAATACCGGCTTGGTACAATATAGGTTATTCACATTTTCCGGTTCCCAGAAATGGGTAAACCCCAGCAAAGTGCGCATCCAGTAAATGGCTTTTTCCTTATATTTTGAATCGCCTAATTCCTGAAAGGCCAGGAAATTCGCCAGAGAAGCATGTCCTGCCGCCAAAAGATTGGCGGCATGCAATGGTGTTTCCCAATAATCACCCGCTTCGGGACGTTGCATATCCAGGCAAAAATCAACCGCTTTTTTAGCAGCCTCGGTGTACTTTTTATCGCCTGTTTTTTTCCCGATATCAAACAGTTTGATGGCGGGGTTGATGGTAATATCCAAAGCGGTTTCGCCAGTCAGTCCCATCGGTTCAATAAACGAGGTAGCCACCATGAAATCGTCTTTCCCGACCATATCAGGATGAAAGGGGAAAGAACCATCTCCCTGCTGTTTGGCAATTATCCGATCACCTTCACTTTTCAAGGCATCCATCACCTCGTTGGGTTGCTCATTCCGAATGTCCTGTTGAGAAAGACACCAGTTAATTTTCGATTTTAACTCTTTAGCCAGTTGAGTCTTTTTATTTTCTTCCACAAAGCGGGAAAGAAACCCAGGCACGTTTGGCCGGGCCTTATCCTGAGGACGTTGCAGCAAGCCAAAGCCGGCTCCTTCATGCCAGAAGTTGGTATTGTAGGCGTTTGCTATTTTACGGAGCGTTTCCTGGTAGCTCCATCTGGGTTCAGAGGGCTCGGGCAATCCATGACGTTTCACCCAATCCGTCATCGCAAAAACGCTGTTTCCATTACTCAGCCATACTTCAGCATCAAAATTGATCATCTGACCGATTTTCAATTCCAGCGGAATCTGTGCGACTACTTCGTTTTCATGACCTTCAATGGTTGCATCAGGAACCATCAAGCCCATCAATTGGTTGTTTTTCCGGTCGATGAAATTGGGCGATGAAAATACCGGTTGCTGCACATGCTGACGGTAATTGAACCATCGGGTGGCCCGTTGGTTGGGATCCCAGGACATGGCAATGGCGGTCCCCTCGTGGCTGATGGCCATCAACGGAGCGGTAACTTTGTAAGGATGGGGTGCAATACGCAAAGCCCATGGATCCTTGAAAAAGTCTGTTCCGCTGGTCCATTCATCATTAATTGCCCAATCGACACCGGGCAAAATGGCATCGTCTTTTTCAATTCCGAAAGAAGATTCACCCACTTTTAGCCATGGGCCCCGAATGTAGCGTGCATTGTAATTTCCGGTTGATTTAAGCCGGTATTTAAGTTTCAGCAATGCAGCCTCTGGAACCAGCGTGATCGATACCGTTCCCACGATTGCCGGTTCGGTGAATGGATAAACCATCCAGTTATCGAACGAGGTATTGTGAAGCACATCACGAACCACCACCGATTTTACGTTGAATTCCAGCGTCTCTCCTTCCGAATCCTGCCTTCTCGAAACCGAATCGGCCACCAACTGCATGGGGATGTCCTGATCGCGCAACATGATTTCGCCCAAATGCTCCAAAACCGCCATAAACTTTCCGGAGCCGGTTGAGATTTCACCCCAGCCCCATCCATTCAGTCGTTTGAACAGCTGCACCTGAATTTGGTCGTTTTTTAGGTCAACAGACTCGTTGGCATAACTGGTTCGCACATAGCGATGTTTTATCCCGGATTTTATTTCAGTATTCAACGCTGTTTGGGCGTTAGAAATGAGGCAAAACAGCAACAGGGTTTGCACCCCAATTAGTCGATATAATTTTAGTTTCATGATGATTGTTTTTATTTTTTAAATTCGATCCGGTAACTCCCTGAGGTGACAACCAGTCTGTTTTTTTGTGTTTGGTCATATGGATGGATCGCCGGGTTGGGATCCAATTTTGCCGGTACGCCATTTACCACCACCGTCTCAATACTTTCGGGCAAAATAACATTGGCCTTACAGTTAACCGGAACCTTCACCCCGAGGGTATAGTTTCCAGTAAGATCCTTTACCCAATCCACTTCTATCGGTCCATGAATAGAATTGTAAGTTGCTTCAGCATGGCTGATCCGGTCAACAAATTTAGGTTCAACATCAATTACTTCGAAGCCCGGATGGTCACTATTAGAATGGATTCCGGCCACATGCCTGATGAGATAATTATCCACAAAGCCCATGAAATGGTGGATGTGGGAACTTCTGTCTTCCCAGTGTTCCCAAACGGTGGTTGCCCCATTTTCGAGCATAAACCCGTACCCCGGATAGGTTTTGTTAATGGCAACCTGATAGGCCAGCTCGCTGTTTCCGGTTTGAGGCATCAGTTCCCAAAGGGCAAGTCCGGTAAAAATACCGCCGTAAAAATGGTTTTGACGCTCTGTTGAAATATCTTGTAACAGCCGATCCAACACCTGTTTCTGATGTTCCGGTTTAACAATTCCGTATTGCAAAGCCATGGCGTTTGGCCCCTGCCGGTAGTCCGTTGGTTTAACTCCGCCAAAAAGCATCTGTTTTTCATCGAAACAATATTTATAAATGGCCTCCCGAACCCGTTCAGACTGATTGTGATAATCTTCTGCCTCTTTCTTTTTACCGAGGATCTCAGCCATTTTTGACAACCGTTTCAGGACCAGAAAAAAGTTCATGGTAGTATAAACTTCAGGACCTTCATCGCCAATGTTTCCATGTGGAGAACACCAATCGGCCAGCACATCCGTAAAAAGGCCCGGCTTTCCTTCCACTCCGTTATATTTCCAGGCTCCGTTCGTAAACCGTTTCATCTTGTCCCAATATATTTGGAACAGCCGGGTATCCCCGTAATATTGATACATGTACCAGGGAACATGGACACAAGCAGAAGGCCAAAGAATCGATCGTCCTTTGGTGTACTGATTATCGGGAGCAATGGTTGACATGCGGCCAACAGAATCCTGGGTATCGAACATGTCGCGGGTAAATTTGGTCATCAGGGCCGCCAGATCGTAATTGGCCATTCCATATTCCATCCCGGTAACGGCATCGCCCATCCAACCGTTTTTTTCGCGGTGAGGACAATCTGTGGGGATGCTGTGCAAATTTGAAATCATTGATTTCCGGCACATCCTGTGAATCGCATTCAAGGTAGAGTCAGAACATTCAAAAGACCCCACCTCTGCAACATCACTGTTTACCTGACAAATGTCTATATCGTCGATAGTTGCCGGTTTTGGGAGGCCAAAGATACTGACATAGCGAAATCCGTGGTAAGAAAAGCGGCATTCTGCTATTTCTCCGGGTTCCCCTTTAGCGATGTATCCCATTTGCTGGTATCCTCCCGGTTGCCCATGAGCGCGGGGATCTTCATTTTCACCATAATATATGGTTATTCGGGTACCTTTGGGGGCATTCACTTTCAAGCGAATCCAGCCTGCCATATTGGTTCCGGCATCCATCCAGGTGCTTCCCCATTCACCTCTGGTGATTCTTACCGGTTTTATTGTTTGCACAACCCTGATGGGTTCGCACAACTGTGATTTCAATTCCCCCCCAGGCGCCGGAGCGGATTGAACAGGGTCCCATCCGGAGTCATCCAATTCGGGCTTTGACCAATCTTTAATTTCTTTGGTGGCATCGTATAATTCGCCCATACGTGGTCCATCGTAAACAAGAGGCCCGCCGGTAACCTTCCAGCTTAAATCGCTCACGATATCATCTTCTGTTCCATCGGCATAAGTAACTTTGAAACGACAAATTAATTTGGGCTGACCGATGTATCCATTTTTTTTGTAAAAGCCCCAATGATCCACCGCCAGCTGACCGTAATGACCACGCCCAAGCATCACTCCAAATACGTTAGTGCCATTTTTCAGCTTATCTGTGATGTCGTGGGTTACATACAACAGTGTCTTCTTATAATTGGTCCAGCCGGGATCCAAAACATGGTCACCCACCTTCTCCCCATTGATAAGGAGCTCGTGATAACCAATCCCACAAACGAAGGCCTGTGCATTCGCAACTTCCTTTTTCACGGTAAATTCCTTTCGATACAGCGGAGCCGGATCGAAGGGTTTGGGGTCATGAAAATGGTAGCGTTCAAAAATATTCATCCGGGCGCCAAAATAACCTGGCAGGTATAGTTCGGTACACTTCAACTCAGTCTCCTTTCGCTGCCACCAGTCGGTTTCCCATTCGTTTTGTGGTTTCCAGGCAATCCAGCGGGCACCTTTCCAGTCTTCGGCACGAAAAAGTCCGGTGGAAAATCCGGCTATTTCGCTCCATTCGAAGGATTCACTGTTTTTATCCCACACCTTAACCTTCCAGAAATATTGGGATGCCGGCTTAAGGGGCTTCCCCCGGTAAACCACATGGGTCGACTGGTCACTTTTAATTTTTCCAGAATCGAAAGCATCGCCAATATTCCTGTCGATATTCTCTTTTGAGGTAGCCACCAACAGCTGATAAGCCGTTTGAACCTGACCATTCTCTTCTGAGACCAACTGCCAGTAAAATCGAGGATCAGGCATATCAATCCCCTGAGGGTTGCTGAGGTATTCACATTTCAGATTGACCGCTTTAATTTGGGCGGCGGCAATGAAAATATTAAGTGAGAAGAAAGTAAACAGTACTATTTTTTTCATTTCATATTGGATTTAAAGTACTTACCTGGTGACCACATCCCACACTTTCGACCTAACTGATTTTCCTGCCGGGCCTTCAACAGTGAGTATAACGACCCACTCCTTCCCTGTTTTATACTGATGAACCGGATTCTTCTCATCAGATGTTGTTCCATCGCCAAAATCCCAATGGTACTGGGTAATCTCACCCTCCGAAGTGTCGTAAAACCTGATAATTCGTTCGTCCCTGTTTTCGGTAACAAATTTCCAATTGGCCTCAATCGCTTTTTTGAGATGGTTTTCCAGTGGCATCAGACGGAAAGCGCACAAGTATGAGGCATTGCTGATCATCTTTAAATCGTGCGACAGGTTCATAAATGCTTTACATTGTTCACCGTCAAAATCCAGCATCGACCACGACAAACCAATCAATTGGTTTTCTTTCAGTCTTGAAACGACTGAATGCCCGGGTCCGTCCACCGAAGCATAATCGAAAGGAGTTATGTAAAACTCCATCCGGAGCCGACCACTCTGCCCCGATTTAAAGTTGTACTTATAGGCCACATTGGCATAAGGAAATTCTTTGATCCACGGGGTTCCGCCCCAGGGCATTGCCCAATCCTTATCCTGAACAGGGGTAAAAACATGGTAATTCTGGGCATGAGCGCCATGTCCCTTAAAATACAGATCGGCAATCGTTAATTGGTTCGAGTTTTCATTGTTTTTATAAATAAAGTTACCACCCGACAGGTCCGCATCGACCACCAACTCAAAGATATCCTGACGGAGGGCCGGATCGCTGAAATCCCAGTAATCATCGAAAGCATCGATATAAAAATACAACCGGTTCAGGTCTTTCACCCAGCCGACTTTGACCTTCAGGTCAAAATCTTTGGGGTTCTGCGGTACCCCCTGACCAAACTTTGTATTCTCAAGCTGATCAATGCCGATGGAATACGAATCAGGAACCATACTCCAGTCGGAGAAATCTCCATCTATCCGGGGTATCAGATTCTGAGGAAACTGGAATATTTTATAGGTAATTTCCGGTTTTGCAAAGGCAAAAACTTCATGAAATTGGGATACAAAAAAAACACTTAATGTACAGAGCAATAGAGTTTTTCTTATTTTATTCATCTGTCGGGCCTTTAATTAATTGATTTTTTATTATCGCACATCAATTTTTGTTGTTTGGGCTGTATTGTTCTCAGTTATAATTCGCAAAAGATAGATCCCCTTCGAAAGATTCTCTATTGGTTTACTGATTTTGTCAATTGGGTTTTTGAAGCTCTCTATCCAGACAACCTTCCCTGAAAGGTTGCTAAGTTTAATCAACCTGATTTGTTCACTCTTTGTACAAATCGTGATCTCCTGCCCTGCAGTAACCGGGTTAGGATAGACCATAACCTCAAAAGGAGTTCCCGAATCAGAAATACCCATTTGCTGCAGGTCGACTATCTTTTTATCCCTGATAATGCCTGTTGGGTCCTGTGGATTCCAAAAAGCTTCGAATGAAATAGTCTTCACCCTATTGGATGCCTTATCCACCGAAACAAAAACGGAATAGCTTTCACCAGGCTGAAGTAACCTGGAGTCAATATCGTCCAATTGATAAATCGAAAAATCCTTGTTGCAAATTAGTCCATCCGCACTTTTTATTCTGTCGGTAACATCCTCCCCATTGGATTTATAATAGCCTATTGAGGCATGATCAGCAGAATCTTCCATGGCCACAATGGCAGGGAGACAAGCCCGATCCCCCCTATTGGTCAACTTCAACTCAAATCCAATATATGTTTTCAGAACAGAGAATTCAAGTTCCTCAAGGTCACCGGATTCATTTTTAATTCCTTTCAGGTATTTTATGGCGTCTTTTGCCAGATTCGAATAGGTGCCTTCCTTGCTCTCCGGAACCGTTGAGTAAGGTCTGCCCGTTGGACCAGCATAGTTGGTCACATCCAGGTACCAGCTCTCAAAGTTATATTTATTGGCACGACCATTTTCCATCTGATACAGGTATAATGACTTGAGGGATTCCTGTTTGTATTTAAGGTCGAAAGCATCTTCGGAGCTTTGATTGGAGATGTGTGAATTACAAATCATCACATGTTGGGCCCCTGCCTTTTGCAACTCTTTTTCGTAGGTTCTGGTCTTTTCTCTGGAGACTGCTCCAGTGAGGTAATCGATGCTTCCCCCTATCCAACCTTCCATCCAAATCCATGGAAAGTCAGACATATAAATATACTGATTATAAATATCCAGTCCTGAATGAGTCAACCTATCCAACAGGGGTCTGTAATTAAAATTAAAGCTGACAGGATGCCCGTTCACCAATATATTTTCATCATCGCTGTTTTGGAGTGGGTCGTAAACCAATTCATCATTGGCTTTCTGGGCCGGATATTGATCCCAGTGCACCCCCAGGGTATTTCTTGTTTGTGAGATTTTCGCAAATGGGAACAGGCTTTTATAATCTGAGAAGGCTCCACGCCACCCTCTGCCTGGATAGTTTTGCTGAGGTATCGAATCATAGGTTTCCCCGGAGAACCATTCAATCAATGCCTCTTCAGACCATTCCGGGTGAGCAATACAGAAATCTTCCATACGTTCAGGATGGAAGTCATGCCCAATGGCCGTGCAAAAGATATTGGCCTTTTCGCGCGAGGAGATCGTTTTGTACCATTGACTGGTAGCCACATCCTTAAAATTTGTTTTACTTATCCCATCGCCAAACTCCTCAATATACCGCATGTTTTTCGATTCAAGCATATCAGCCAGTTGAGCACGTGAGTCTCCTGTCCAGAAACCGGAATAGGCACTATGAAACATGATCCCGTCAACATATTTCTGAGTAAATGTCCACTGATCGGGATATTGCGCGAGTAATGGATTATCCCTGGAGAGACCTCCAAACCAGATTTCAGATGGGATTGGCCTGGGTCGAACGCTGCCTTTCTTAAAATCACTGACCAACGTAACGATGATACTATCAGATGTAACCTTTGAATTGCTGTCGGCGCCAAAAACTATGACTTTGTTTCTTCCCAGCCTCAAATGCCTTACCGTAATACTCCAGGTGGGCCTTGCCCTCAAAGCACCGTAATCGGTCATTACTCCCCCCAAAGTATCAGCGTAAACTTCATACCAGATGCCCCTCTCTGTATCCGGACTCGCGGTACCCTCCAGATGGACTGTGGTTGTGTTTACGGTTGTATCTCTTTGTAAAATCACGACAGCGCCATAAAGGTGCGTTAGAGATTGTACCTGCAAAACAAAAAACACAATGAATGCCTTCAATATCGATATCTTACACAAACGGGTCATGGGTGTTTTTTTAAAGTCAATTATTCGTCATTCAGGGTTGAAACCGGTAATTGGCCCGTCGTTCAGGAGCATTATCACCATTCAAAAAAAACTCATTAATGTCGCCTATCTTTTGAATATTATCGGCCCAATGGAAATCAAAAGCCAGCATTTTCTTTTGGTTCAAATCTGATCGACCAACCATAATCATCAGTTTATTTTTTTGCACCTGAAAGGGTACTTTTACCGGGTTTGCCAATGAACCATCCTTATTTAGAGTCTGTCTATAAAGTCCAACTTCTGCGTTACACTTGCTCTCAAAATGGTCATTTACACCAGTAAACTCACATTTTTCGAGCTGCGCAAGCCTTGAATTTGAACTTTCTAGTTCAAACTCCCTACTTTTTAGACAGGCACTATTTAAACTGGTCAAAGTGGTCGTTTTTCTGTCGGCCACTTTGGCATTGACCACAAAGTCATAGCCTTCCCAACCGGTTTCCTTGTTTTGGTCTGCATCGATAAAGAGCAACATCCAGCTGGGATCGGTGGATGGCGAAAGTGGACTGGCCGTTTCAGCAAAAAAGAAAACAGAGGATTCATCATAAGTGACTTTCATGGTTACCAGATCGTTTCGGCCGGTGTTATTCACGTAGGGCCCGGCTTGTCCCTCTCCCGGACTGTTTCGGTGGTCAGTATCGCCCATATGATCGTAATAAACAGTTTCAACTTCATCCCATTGGTTAAAGTCGCCTTTGATGTTGATTGAAAGAGGCCCATCTGCCGAGGCCGGTTTTTCCATGCCCTTGTATTTTCGGATGTTGGCCATTAGCTGATAATAATAATTGTCGGTATGTCCTCCGCTCATGGGTTCAATATCGCGGCTAAATTCCTGATTGTACTGGTCGATAAAATAATGGTCGCCTGGCTTCAGTAATTTGCCCCCTTTCCCCAGATGAGCGCCAGGATAAAAGCACCATTTCAGGAGCGATTCATTAATGTTCTGTCCCATCACCTGTGCCCCGGCACTCCACTCGTTCCACCCGGTCACGAAAATAAATTCCGGATCGACCTCGAGTGCCCGGCTCCATTGTTCTTCAAAGCACAGGCCCTGATCGGTGAAAGGGGTCAGATCATATTGGTCGGATGGGGGTTGGTTGTAGTTGTGAAAACTTCGGCCAATATTGCTCAAGGGATGCTGCGCAACCGCTACCGGAACCATCTCCTTTTCCTGAGGGTTATCGTGCCAGCCGATGGCCTGGGGATAGTGATCGACCCAGGGCCATTTGTCTTTGCCATAGGGGCAACTTTGGTACCAGGGCAAGGTAGTCCAGGCCCAGCTTTGCCGAATAGAGAAAAAAGTGCGGATTTCATCCGAAAAAACCACATCGTTGTTTTTCTTTCGGGATGGGATTTCATGCTGGCCAAAAAGCAGCAACGGTTTTCCTTTCCATTGAAACCAAAGATCGGGGTACAAATTCTTTTGATAGAATTCGCCCCATAGTTTGTTTACTGAAATTTCGCTTCCCAAGAACGCAATCTGAGGTGTCTTCTCACCTGACTTTCTCATTTCGCTGAACACTTCACAAACATTACTATAGACTTCAGGGTAAGTGCGGTCGTTGGTGACATCGAAAATAATCACGTCCACCCCGGCATCGGATAACATTTGAGCATGGCGGCGAATCATCCACTTTTCGTTCGAAAGATAATATCCTGTTTCCGGCTCGCCCCAGTAATGAGCGCCATCGCCCCATTGCGGGTTTTCAGGGTTGGCTTTCATGATTTTGGTAACATCATAAGGCCCTTTCCCACCAGGATTCAGATGCGTCATAAAATAAAACATGCCCACAAAACGGTCTTTCTTAAGCGGGCCACACTCTTCGAAAGTGGGGAGCTTTCTTCCCAGAGCATCGGTCACCACCCAACTGTCGACATGCAGGTTGCGAATGGGTGTTTCCGTTTGCTTTTGGGTCGTTCTCTGTGCCAAAACATGAACACCGGAAAGAATAAGCAGAGCAAAAATAATTGGTTTCATGTGTTTATAATTTAGCTTTATTTGCCACATGTAACTCTCGATGAATTTTAATCATTCTCTTCCCGTAAAAATCCGGGACAGGTTGTGTGTATTTTAGAATGCTAAAATTCATGTTCGTTTCATCAGACTAGGTTTATTTTCGTTTTAGCTACAAAAGCATAGCGTTAAGGTTTTCCCAGAACATCGACCGGTCTGATATAGGGCGAATTATTCCACTGCTCTTGGGTTGCCGCTTTCATAAAATCATCATATTGCCAAAACTGATCCTTATATTTGGCCATCCATTCCTGAGTTAGTTTCCACAATTTTTCTTTAACTGCTGCCATTTTGGGATCTGCAAACAGGTTGTTTAATTGGTAAGGATCATTCTTCCGATCGAACAATACATTGTGCAAAGAACCTTCGGTAGCCTCTTTTTTAGTTGCGAAGGTATAGTCGCGAGTAATGACGCCCCTGTAACTGTTCTTTTCGTACAACCAAATAGGGACATAATCCACTGCCTCTTCATCGTGAGTGAGAATGGCATGGGACAGATTTTTTCCCTGACACTCCTTGGGAACCTCCAAACCCATCAGGCCCAAAACTGAGGGCATAATATCCAGCGCACTGAATAAGAGACCGGTAGTCGATCCCTCATCGAGTTTGCCCGGCCAACGCATCATAAAAGGGGTGTGGCAGGAATAATCGTGGGGATATTGTTTCGGAACAATGGCATCATCGAACTCCAGCATATCACCATGATCGGAAGTGAAAACCACCAGGGTATTCTCATCAAGCTGCATTTGCCGGAGTTTGTCCATGAGTTGGCCAAATGCAATATCGACCCCGGTAGCCATAGCCATTTGCCCATGATACATTCGGCGTCGGTCAGGAGTATTTTCCACACCGGGACGCATTTTTATGCTATCGGGGTTGTACACAGCCATAAGTTCCTCCGGAGCATCGTACCGGTAATGCATCAGGCCATCTTCTCCCTTAAATTTGCCCCAGTCATGTGGCGGATGCCAGGAAACAAAAAGAGCAAAAGGTTTATCAGCATTTTTTCGGCTGTCGAGATACTCCAGAGCCTGATCGGTTTGTCCGTAAACTTCCCATTTATCAAAAAACACTTTCTCTCCTTCTTCATTCCAGTAAAAGCAATGTCCGGCACGAAAATCTACATGACAATTGTTACTCTCAAACAATTCATCGAAACCGTACCTCATCTCTCCTTTGGGGATTGGGCGGTCACGATCGCCTCCAAGAAGATGCCATTTGCCAACATATGCAGTATGGTATCCGGCATCGCGCAGTACCTCGGCAAATTTTTTCCCATGGCCAGGCACAAGCGGTTTATCATTCACAAATGCGCCGTTAAACAATGGTTGCTGTCCACTCATCAGCATGCCCCGAAAAGGGGTACAAATGGGCTCATTTGAGAAGCAATGTGTAAACCTTACACCCTCTTTCGAAAACTCATCCAGGTTTGGGGTTTTGATCTGATTGTTTCCGTAGCACCCCAACATATCGAAGGTTTGCTGATCCGAGAAGATAAATACAAGATTTGGCTTTTCTGTTTTTTTTGGCGAACAGGCTAAGAACATTAATCCTGAAAAAGCCAGAGCCAATAGTTTTTTGGTCATCCCTTTAAATTTTTATGTGCGTATTTTTTTAAAATTGTTTAAACCTGATATTCCGATATTCTATTTTCATGGGAGGCCCCACATGAACCTGAACGCCCAGTAATCCTTCGTTTTTCCGATTGGCAACATCATTATCCACAACGATGCTCATAACATGATTGTTAATCAGGTGGATTAAAGTATTTCCACGGATAATAAGCTGGATTTCATTCCAATCTTCCTTTTTGATAAAGTCAAACAATTTGTCTTTTTCACCGACAGTTCCTATCTCAACAGGTTTTTCACCTTCGCTAATTTGGGTTATTTGACCGCGCAGCGCCAAAAAAGTGCGTCCACGTTCTTCGTAATTTTGCCCACTCCACTGGCCTTTGCCATCAATATCGCATTGGTAACCCCTTAATGCCAGTGGCACACCTTCCACTTCGAAACTGCGGTAATTGATTCCTGAATTTCCCTGTACCGAAACTTTATACTCCAACTTTAGCTCAAAATCCCCTGTCGTTCCACCACGCCAAATCAGGAAAGAATTACGTTTCAGAAGAGTTTCCGGAGTTACTTCCCCAATGATTTTACCATCTTCAACCCTCCAGTAGACCGAATCACCTTCCCAGCCTTGAAGGGTTTCTCCATCGAAAATGGATACAAATCCCTCTTCATCGCCAATAACCGGTTTGGGAAAAACAGGCTGGGAAAAAAGGCCGGAACTAAAAAACCCAAGAAGAATGGTTGCCAGAATCACAATTCTAAAATTTGTCCGTTTCATGTTTTTTGAATTTTCATTATTACTATTCGTAGAACTCATCGGATGACTCTTTTTTTAGTCTTTTGACATGCTATACTCATCAAAGCACTGATGTAATTTGGTATTTGCCTGAAGGAAGCCTCAATTGTTGCGCCACGTCTTCCCGGCCCTCGCGTGGCACTTCGCCCATCTCTGAATCGTTCGAATCACTTTTTATATGAATTATCCTTCCGGGAACCCTTAATTGTGCTTCCGCTCCGGGGGGTATCTCAATATTCCACACCAGTTTTGAATCCTGTTTATTCCATGAACTTTCAATTTCTCCCATGGAGGATTTAAACCGACATTTCACCCAATCGAGTCCATCCATTAGCTGTGGCTCGAGATGAATGAGTCGATAACCAGGCCGATTAACATCCGGCTGAATACCCGCCAGCCCTTCGAAAAACCAGGCCACAAAGCCGCCCTGAAATGGGTGGCTCATGGATTGAATGTACTCCTGATGGGCATCCCCTTCCATTGGCCAGACCTCCCACCAGGTTGTTGCCCCCCTTTTTAAGAGATACTTAAAGCTGGGAGCCGATTCCTGCTGAAGGGCTTTCCAGGCTGTTTGCTGGTACCCGAATCTGCCGAGCACCGGCCAAAGAGAAGGCATCCCAAAAACGCCGGTTGTAAAATGGTAATCCGCTTCTTTTACCTGCCGGGCTAACACCCTGGCCACTTTTTCATGAAGTTCAGGAGCCAGAACACCCCAGTTAATGGCAATGGCATTAATCGTTTGATCGGGGATATATTCAGGATTTTCACTATAAAAGGCCTTTGTAAAAGCCTCCCTTATATGGTTTGCCAAGGCGTTGAAATATTGATAATCCTCACTCTTACCCAGCAACTTTGCCGCATCGGCAGTAATCCGTACCGAGCGATAATAACAGGCCGTAGAAAGCATGGGCGTAACACGGCCAAATAAAGCACGCCCCTCCAGGGTGGTCTTATAGGCTGGTTTGCACCAGTCTCCCATGCCGGAATAAACGATACCGTTTTTGGATAACCCTTCCAAATGGCTTGCCCACAGACGAATAGACTCATAGTGCTGTTCCAGGGAACGCATATCGCCCGTGCGCACATAGATATCCCATGGAATAAACGCGATGGCACATCCCCAGTCGGGGGATCCTTCCCCGATAAACCGCTTACCAGGGGCTACCATGGTGGGTATTCCAACCTTTTTGATCTCTCTTGTCCGCTCGCCAAATTCATCACCAAAGCACAGCATGGGGCCGGTCACCTGGGCGGTTGTAACAATATCATCAATATATTTTCGCCACATGGCAGCAGCATCCAGGTGGAGCAGGGTATAAGGAACGATGTTGTGTGCATCGCCCGTCCAGCCACAGCGCTCCCGAACCGGGCAATCGGCCGGCACACCCAGCACGCCGCCTATCTGAGTCCAGTGAGCCAGTTGATAAGCCTTATTCAGGGTAGGATCTGAACATTCAAACTCACCCACAACCGCCATATCGGTATAAATCACGATGCCTTCCAGCATCTCCTTCGTGGGTTTTACATCGCGAAGAGCTCCCTCGCTAACGGTCACTTCGGCGAAGCGAAAGCCATGATAAGAGAAGCGAGGTTCCCATATCTCAAGCTCTCCCCCTTTGCAGGTATAAGTATCTGTCTGAATGACTTTGGTGGCTCTTACGCCGCTCGAAGCAAAGCCCAACGCCCCGTCCGGCAACCGGTTTTCCGCAAAACGAATGGTAATTTTTGTCCCGGGACTTGCCTTAACCTTCAGTTTTGCCCAACCCACCAGGTTTTGTCCAAAATCAAAGACCCAGGTGCCGGGCTTTATTGAATCGACACTAACGGCCGGGATGGTCTCCATTTTTCGGCAGGGAGGCAGTTGCTGGGCTATTAATTTACCTCCGGGAGCTATTGCTTCAACCACTGGTTCCCAGGCATCTGCAGGACCGCTGTTGTCCGCCCAATTTTCATCATAAAGTTGTGCGTCGAAATTTTCGCCTGCATAAATGTTTGATGAATTTATCGGGCTCTTCCTGCATTTCCACTCTTCGTTGGACACAATAATATCTTTTGTCCCATCCTGATAGGTAAGTTCCAGTTGTGCCAAAACTTTTGGTTCTCCGTAGCTAAGGCCTTTGGGTCCCCAGACAAGGTCCTGGTTGTAAAACCCATCGCCCACCCAAAAACCGAGAACATTGGGTCCTTTTACAAGGTGCTCCTTTACATCATGGGCCACATAAAAAGTCCGGAGGTTATAGTCGGTTTGTGCGGGCTGCAACACCTCCTCTCCCAGCTTTTCTCCATTCAAATAACTTTCGTGATAACCAAGTCCACAAACATATAAGCGTGCTTTTGTCAGTTCTTTTTCAATCGCAAATGAAGTTCGAAATTGAGGAGCCGAACGCTTCCTGCTTTCAGGATTCATTCCAATCCATTTTCCTTTCCAGTCTTCATCTTTTATGCCTGTTTCAAAATGAGCGACATCGCTCCACTCACTGCGTGTTTCATCTTCGAACACCAAACGAATTCGCCAAAACACCTCTTGCTGGGATGATAAGCCAGAGGCATCAAACAATACCCAGGCACCCTTTTCAACCGGCAATATTTCAACCGGCTTTAAGTCTCCTCGTCCCTCTTCTGCCAGGGTCTTTGTGGATGCTGCCAGAAATTCATATGCCAGAATATTCTTCCCGATCTCATTCGTGTTCAATTCCCAGGTAAGCCGTGGTGAGGTTTCATTGGTGACCACCCAGCCGCTTTGCCCTTCCACTTTCATGTTTACGATAAGCAGGTCTGAACCGGGCGAACAGGAAAAAAAGGATAAAATGACCGCTAGAAAAATGAAGACCTTTTCGCGTTGAAAGTAAGGTTTAGCAAGCATGTTTTTATAGTTTATTATTAATGTGTCACTTCACTGTTTTTTACGGTCCCTTTTTGCCGTTGAATTCAATACTTAGTTATCCGTATTAAATCGATTTCTGAACTTTGTTTTATGATCGTCGTTGACCACTTTTGTTTTTGGGCATTTAGCAAGAGCATTAGTTTAATGCCTTATATCTGGCCCAATTAAATATTGCTTTTGCCGGCGATTTAGCGTTGGCATATAAACCCAAATACGCCCCGACAAAACCTCCTGAAACTTTGGTACTAAGGATTTTTCCATCTAAATCACCGCCAACCTGAGTCCACGCCTTATCATCAAAGCTATATGCACAGCTCAGTATATCTTCAAGCATTTTCATTTTCATGAAGACTTTTTGTCCGGTTTGGAATGAAGAAAGTTCTGTTCTGGAATACTCCTTACTGGCCGAGGCAACAACCAGAAAATATTGGTTGTCGACTTGCTCAATCACCATTTTAAAGAAGAACTCTTCATTTTGAAATGCCACAATCCCTGCTTCCATTTCTCTTCTATTTCGTTTAGCATTGTCCATTTGCAAACTAACCGAAGCACTAAATTCAGCCTTTGCATGCTGCAACCGACGGCCAATAAACGATGGGTTTCCAATTTCATCAATGCTAACAGGGCGTGCATCAATAATTAAAGCATTGTTTTTTAACTCATACCATTTTTCCTGTGGTGTGCGGATAAAATTCCATTCATACTTTAATATTCCAGAATCAAATTCATCTTCCCAGCAGGCTGAATATTCCCGGAATGATTTCTGGCCTGTTTCAGGTTTTAGCGGAAGCGAAACATTGTAAGGAACGGCTTTTCCTTTTTCAAGGATTACCGGCCATTCGCTACTCCAGTCGACTTGTTGAATAAATGTTTGTCGGCCCGTATTGAAATATTCCCCGGAATAAGGCTGACAAGCCAGATAAACAGCTACCCAATGGCCATCAGGAGTTTGCACAAAATCGGCATGTCCGGTGCAGGTGGCAGGGTTAGTACGGTCAGAGGGCAAGTCTCGTTGTGTCAGTATCGGATTGTTTTCAAACGGGGTATAAGGTCCCCAAATATTTCTGCTTCGGAATATGACTGAGGAATGTTCGATCCCGGTGCCGCCTTCTGCACACAATAAATAATAAAAGCCTTTGTGATTGAATAGGTGTGGCCCTTCAATCCAAATTGGTTTTTTCGATATATCCGTGCCGCCATTAACGATTTCAACAGGTTTTCCAATGGGTTTTTCAGCGACTAGATCAAATTCCTGCAACCACAACGAACGATGCCCGCCATACAATGGGTTTCCGTCGGCAACAGGACCATTGTTGACGATGTATACCTTTCCATCATTATCAAAAAAGAAGGAAGGATCTATCCCGTTGATTTCAGGAAGCCATAAGGGGTCGGACCATGGACCTTCTGGATTTTTTGCAGTGACGTAGAAGTTTCCACCTTTCCCTCCAATTAAGGTTGTTATCAGGTAAAACGTATCATCGTGAAAACGAATTGAAGGAGCATAAATTCCTCCTGACATCCATTGATCTGTTAGATTTAATTGTGAGGGACGATCTAAAACATGCCCAATTTGTGTCCAATGAGCAAGGTCGGTACTTTGAAATATCGGAACACCCGGAAAATATGAAAAAGATGAATTAACGAGATAGTAATCCGCACCTACTCTACATATACTTGGATCAGGATAAAAACCTGGTAATATTGGATTTTCGGTTTGGGCAATGCAAGCACCTATCGTTACCGAAAAAATAGCAGAAAGAATAAGGAGCCTAAATCTTTTAATTCCCATTTTATAGTATTTTAGAGCACTTTGACATAGACAAAACGATGGAATGAATGTTCCTCCTGGCTGTAAAAACGAAGATCTTAAGTATGGGCATAATTTTTTCATCAGGTTACGCACTTGATCCTCATTTTTCAACTACCATTATTTACGGAAACACTCAATACTAGTCAACTCCGGACGACCTCCCATTTGACCGCTGCCCGAAGCAATGAAGAGCTTCCTTTTATACCAAATAAGTTGAGTTCCGTGTCTGCCTGTATTTAAGGATGGCAATGTGCTCCATTCCCCTGTTTTTGTATCTAAACACTCCACCTCTTTGTGTGCCAATTTCTGATCGGCAGTTTCACCTCCCGTAAAAATTATTTTATCACCAATACAAATAGCAGTACATCCAGCTCGCTGTGTTGGCACAGTAGAGTCGAGCGTACTCCACTTCCCTGTTTTAAAGTCATAAACATCTATTTCTGGCACAGTTAGTTCAAATACTTTTCCGATAGAAGCAGAAGTTACTCGTCCACCTAACAAATAAAGTTTATCATTACAAATTACAGAACAAGCATGATCCCTATATCTTGGTGCATCCGGGAGTTTTTCCCATTTACCAGTTTTAAAATCATAACAATCAAACCAAGTTACATGCCCGTCCCAATGTCCATCAATAATCCCACAGGCGATGTAAAGTTTGCCCTTGTAAACATTTGCACTTGTAGAAGCGCGAATCCGGTTTTCTGGCATATTGAAACTTTTCTTCCAGGAGTCGGAAGCAGGGTTGTAGACATAGGTTTCAGCAAGTGAAATTTCGCGAGGATAATTACCCGTTTGCACGCCCACAGCATAAATATTCCCTTTGTACGAAAACCCCTCGAAATGGTGTAATTCCACCGGAGGCTTAGCCCCACTGCTCCAGGTATTTGTTTTCGGATTAAATATTGAAACCTCCTGAATACGGCGACCTCCCATTAGGTAGAACTTACCACTTGCTTCAATAAATGCAGCTTCGTGGCGTGCAACCGGTTCTCCGGTACATGCTAACGTTTCCCAACTGTAGCCTTTAAACGATTGCCCCTCTGCTTGAAGTCCAAGTAAAGTCAGAAAAAGAGAAGTATAGAACAACGACAATTTGATATTTTTTTTCATTGATTTTTAATTTTAGTTCCCTGTTATTTCTTTTACCAAATTAAAAAATCCCTTTTTACGTTCTGAATTAATACCCCAGTCAACGGGTACACTTTGATAGCCTTCCTTATAATCTGTTTCACCGGGAAATCTGAAATCCAGGTATCCCCACGAAACGTAATTTTCAATAGAGGTTGTGAAATTATTGGTATCCTTATCAAAATCGAAATGATCATCTTCGTTATTAATCACCGGCATTTTACGGTATCCCTCTACATTACGGGTATCGACCGCCAACTTTGTAAGCTGGGCTGGATTTTTGGCTCCATTTCCGTGAATGAGTAAAAAATCGGAAACTTTTACCACATTTGATGATGGAACTACACAACCACCAAAACTTGTAGTTACCAAATAACGATATCCATTTTTATGCTTATTCTTCACCATTTCTATCAACTCATGAACTCGCTCGGTTTGTAGTATTTCATGGTCGTATATTTTAGCATTGGCTTCGTTACAAATTTCGATTAGCACGTTCCTGTATCCTTTTTCGAATAACCAATCGACTAAATTATTGGTGGCATTTTTTACGGCAGCTTCATCGCTTAAATACTGATCCTGCCTGAAATAAAAGATGCCCAGGATGACCACCATTCCCAGCTCGTCGGCTTTCATTAATACCTTATCAAGGCGATTCATATACCCCTCCATAAGCGAACCATCTTTGTGAAATCCGGGATTGGTATAAGGCATGCCCTGGTAACCAACAGGGCTTCCACCCTGCATATTCAGTGTGATACAATTTAAGCCATAACGCTTCCAAAGAGGCATGGCTTCAACAAACTCGCGGGTATTTCGCTCAGCATCCCATTTTTTTGTGTCGGGATAGGCAAACGAGTTGGAGGTAGCAGGATTGATATCATCAAAAATACCATTAACCATTCGTGAATTAATCAGAAGTCCTTCAACCTTATTGCCTTTCCAATATCGACCTTCATACGTTGGTTTGCCATTAATAAAAAACTGGTCTCCTTCAATTGACACGACTGTTTGTGAAAAAACGGTGTTGCTGGTTAATAACAGTAATGCAACTATAAATACTGTCTGAATTTTCATATCACTGAATTTAAGATCATTCCTGAATTAACAGATAAAAATGGCAACAACTAAAATTGCCTCGTTTTTTTTGCGGGGCTGGTTTCATCGCATGGTCTATTTTGTTTTGGACCTATACACTTCATGAATCTATTCCCTATTTTTCTGTAGGCAACCATCTATACCATAAGCCCGAATTGCATTATCAAAAAAGAGTTTTTCAGGTGTGAGGAGCGCATTTCCCTCCAGGTATTCATCCACCATTTTAATCATATCGGGATATGACCCCAGCATATCCGAAAGGGTCCAGTTGCTTCCAAAAAGAACCTTGTCTGGACCAAAAGCAGCCACGACCTTATCAATAAATCGCTTGTAATAGCCAGCCTCAACGGGTGCCGGGGATTTTCCGGACAGGGTATAAAGCGCAGATATCTTACAATACACATTGGGCAATGCCGACAACCGTTGGAGCCTGACATCCCAGCTGTGGGGGATAATCTCGTTATTTTTAATGCGCCCACCCGCCATATGATTCATAATGATCTTCAGGTTGGGATAGGCCTGAGCGATGCGTTCAATGGCTTCTATGGGATTTTGACCCGGCCCAAATTCGAGCACCAGATTACGCCTGGCCAACTCACCCATTTGGGCAAAAAACGTCGGGCCGGAGATGTCAATTTCTGTCTTTGGCCGGATTCGGATTCCCCTAAACTTTTTACTCTTTGAAAGAAGATCCAAATCAAGAATAAAAGTGGAGTCGCGTGGATCCAGGTTGGCGATAAAAGCCAACAAATGGTCCGAATCGTCGACCAACTTCATGGCCCAAAAATTATCTTCCCGACGCTGGCTTGCCTCCACAACCACCGCATAGTTTACCCCTGCCGGTGAGGCAGTCGCCAAAAACTCTTTGGCCAAATGGGGGTAATAGATGTTTTTATGCCTTACCGGGTTGAGAAAAGTAGAACTTCCTTCCCGGTTGGTATCATAGAGATGAATGTGTGTATCAATTCGCGGCACCTTATTAGCACCTTTCTGTTGTGCTTCAGCTGCAAACGCCAAAATGCACACCAAAAAAGAGAGGACAATAAACTGAGCTAAGGGTTTTCTTTTCATTTGGCACTTACTTTTTCAACCATATCTACCCAGGTAGAAAAGGATTTTGAAAAGTGTTCATCAACAGGTTCCTTTAATCCAAAGGTATGGAGTGCAACAGGACAATTGCAGCCATTATTCACCAACGCTTCTAAAAATTTTTGTGTATTGAAATCTCCTTTATACAATGGCTTAATGGCATCATCCCAATACCCTTTGGGTGGATTTTCATTCATAATTCTATCAGAACCACTGATGGAGGCATACTTTATAAAAGGGGCAACTTCTGCGACGGCTTCGTTGATACGATCTCCATTTCCTGCCCGAATTTCATGGCATAAATGAAAGGAAAGGTATAGATTTTTCCTGTCAGCTTGTTTTAAGAAAACCAATGCTTCAGAAGCAGATTCAATGGTTGTTCTGTCGTGGGGATAAATAACTATGTTTAAGTGGAGGCTGTCTGCATAATCGGCCATTTCCTGAAAGATTTGAACGATCTCATGGTTCATAAAAGATTTCTTAACGCCTTGGCTTACTATGACCCATAAATCTGATTTTGAAACAGCCAGCTGATTTAAAAGATTCTTCCACATCCTGTCCCGTTTTGCTTCTTGAACATCGGGATTTAGTGCATGAAATACCACGGGGATGTTAAAATGCTTGTTTTTTGCAAATTTTAAAGCCGCCTGAAATTTAACAAGCTTTTCCAAATCCTTTTCATTTCTCACGCTAAACGTTACCCCCTCAAAACCAATAGAGTCCAGAAATAGAACCCGGTCTTTTATACTCTTCTCATCCAGCGTAAAATCAAATGAAAACAACGGGTAATTGACGGTGATATCACTGACCGAATTCTTCTCCTTTTTTTGTTTATGCCCACAGGCGACAACCAACAAGATTGCCAGAAACAATATTCCCCGTTTCAGGTCTCTCTTCAGTCTGTTTCCGGATAGAAAAGAACCCAACGGCCCAAGGAATTCCCTAAAAGGGAATCGCCCAGCGCGACCGCATTGTCCTGCATAAAAAATAGGAACAGGCCCCTTTTTCTCATCACTCATAATCCGGTTATTTAGCGACCACCACTTTTACTAATCTGCTTTCGTTCGAATTAACGACCTGAACCAAATACAACCCTGCTTTCCAGTTTTCAGTCTCTACGATATGTTGTAATTGTAAATTATTCCGGCGATAGACTTCCATTCCACAAGAGTCGAAAACAACAATTTTGGATTCAATATCGGTTTTCACATAAAATCTTTTGCTGGCGGGATTTGGAAATACCGAGATCCCCGAAGTTGTATTTCTTTCAGTTATGGGGATCTCTCCAATGTCGGTTGATACTCCTGTTACAGCAAAATAGTCGAGCAAAAGCGAGCCACTGTCCCCGGGGGGATCCAATCGGATTTCATGAATATTTCCCTCCCAGTTCTCTTCGTCAGTCATATCCACCGAATAAGTTTTTATTGCATCATCATTATTGGATACCTGAATTGTTTTAAACTTCCAGGTATTGGTCACATCATTTTGGTAATACAAAGCTGCCCCGGTGCCATTGGTATTGTTTTTTATTTTCAATTCAATGGTGTTAAACACCTCCGTGTCAAGACAGACCGTTCCATTATAATTCATAAAAGGATCATTCCCTAATACGCTTAATATGGCATATCCACTATTGCTGTACCCCGAAAGTCTGGCATTTAAGGTCCAATCTGAAAGGGTATTGAAATGCCATTCATTACTTGGGGTTATAGGGGATGACCCTCCAACACAATCGCCACAACCATTAATAACGGCCTCTCCATTGGGGATTCCCATACAATCCTCGCACGATTCATTTCCGGTATTTCCCCCCACACAATTATTACAGGCATCCATGTAGGCAGATCCATTAAAATCGCCATTACAATCGAATATTCCATCAGCAGAAACAGCTATCAGATCGATTTCAACATTCCCGGCGCCTCCCGAAAAATCAAGCCCTATTTGTTGAATCATTTCCTTCCATTCCACGTTGGAAGAGATATTTACCGAATAGGTTTGCCAGGTATTTGAATTGGGCTGTATATCCAGGTTTTGATAATAGGTCTCTGAGGACCCATATCTCTTAAAACTTATTTTAAGGTTTTCCCGGGGGGTATTGTTCTTAATACGTAAGGAAACGAACTTATGCAAGGTGGCATCAACCAACAATTTATCAGGTGAAAGCAATTCCGATTCGTCGTTTGTCAGGGTTAGGGTAATTGATTCATCATTGGTTGCCACATCACCACCGGGGAATGTCCAGTTCTCCAGACCGGAATTGAAATTCCAGGCTGTTTGGTTATTTTCAATTTTATGAATGGTTCCCAATATCTCATTTGGGGAGCCCATCAGAATAAACATATCAAAGCGATAGGCCTCATATATATTTTGGGGCAACCGGGTGCGGTTTAAGATGCCCCTGGTTTCGGTTTTAAAACCATAGACGGCCATTGTCGGGATCCGACGTGGCTGATCCCAGATTCGGATGGATTTAATGCGTTTGTCCTTGTAATCGATTAACCCGGTATTTTCATCCACGCCAATGGTTTCGAATGCATTAAACTCGGAATTGGGCATATAAAAGCCGAGGGCATTTTGCGTATCCGGATTGTTGGAATCACTTATTATCAGCAACCTTGGAACGACAACCTCCCCATTACTGTCTAAGGTTTCCTTTACATATACCTCCCTGTCCTGAATCAACCAGGAGCCATCGGCATTGAGGATAAATTGATATTCAGGATCCCAATTAACGACATCATTTCTCAGGTGCCAGGAAAGAATAAAATTGGACATATCAAAAGGTTCGGCCGTGTGGGTGCCGGCCGGGTAGGCTCTGGAGATGTCCGGATTGATGGCTTCGGCGTTAAAGATATCCAATCCAGGTCGGAATTGATTGATACAATGTCCCGGCTCTCTCACATAGCGGTACTCAAAATAATGCCGGACGCATGATATATCAATGTCTCCAGTATTTTTATAATTATGATACAGCCCGAAATAATCGAACTCGCTTTTTACTTCGGTATTCTGCTTTCCTTCCAGATTCGATTCATCGAGTTCATCCACGTCAGAGTTTCCGCCATCGTCGTAGCAAGTAGGATCGGGTCCAATGTTTTCCCATTCGGTAAAATCCCATTCGCAGTCGCCATACCATAAAGCAAGGGGTCGACCGGGAACCAGGATTGCATTTTCCGATTTTTCGAGGGTACAAGGCGTTCCCAGTGTTTCATTAAAACCAGCCTGGGTGGGATTGTATCTTCCACTGTGCATCCCATCGCGCATGGCCGATTGGCCGCTTCTTCCATACAATACCGATTGCGGACCAAAAATATTTCCGACACCGGGGATTTCGAGAAAGTTAATCACCCCCCCACCATTCCGGTTAATTCCTATTGTTAAATTCCCCGAAGTAAGCGTATCGGTTGTTATTGAAGGATCAGAAACAGCAATTACATTTTGACCATAGCTCAATCCCATATTGAATAACGCCCCTAGCAGGGTAAAAAAATAAATTGAATAATTTAGACTCTTGTGTTTCATGTGTCTATAGTTTATCTTCATTTGCCACATGTAACTCTCGATGAATTTTAATCATTCTCTTCCCGTAAAAATCCGGGACAGGTTGTGTGTATTTTAGAATGCCAAAATTCATGTTCGTTTCATGTGTCTATGATTTCTTTAATTCATCAGTGTCTTGATTTTGATAGCCTAATTGGCATAGGGCATCCCTTCCAGGTAGAAATCAAAATAACTGTCTGCACTCCTGGACATCTCACTTTTTTTGAGGCCGGCAGGAGAAAGGGTCTGGCACCACTCTTCCAGGTCAACTTTCAATTGAGCTGCTTTTTCCGGATATTGGCTCAAAACATCCTTCTTCTCCTCAATGTCATTTTCCAGATTAAACAGATAATCCCGGTCGCCCCCTCTAAGGTATTTCCAGTTACCTTTACGGATGGTTGCCTGAGCCACCCATCTCCAACACAGTTGCTCATGGGGCGCTTCTTTTAATTCTCCGCTTAAATAGGGGATTAAGTTAACACCATCGAGCATATCATCATCCGGCAAGCCCGCCAGCGCGTTGGCTGTGGCGGCAAAATCGAGCGACGAAACCGGATGCTTATACACCCCGGTTTGCAATTTCCCTTTCCAGTAGACCACGAAAGGCGTGCGCATACCGCCTTCAATGAGCGTCCCTTTTTCACCATTCAACGGGTCGTTTAACGAACCATCCCACCCGGGACCACCGCCTGGTTTATCCTCTTTGGTAATTTTCAAGGGCGCCCCATTATCCCCAATAAAAAAGATGACGGTGTTTTCGGTCAGCTGGTTCTCTTCCAGGGTCTCCATTATTCTGCCAACCCCATCGTCGACGGCCGAGAGCATGGCCAATGCCTGCCGCCTGCGTTCCGGCATCTCACCCGGAAAACGATCCAGATATTTTTGAGTGGCATCCAGAGGCACGTGTGGGGCACGATAAGCCAGGTAAAAGAAGAAAGGCTCGTTCTTGTGCATATTAATAAACGCACAAGCCGCTTCACTGCATGCCTCGATGTGATAGGGTTCGTTCTCCTGCTTCGAAAAGGGTATGACTTCTCCCTTAAAATTAAAATTCGCATAGCCTGCTGCGGCACTATTTTTATAATACACCTGATTAAACCCGTGATCCACGATTTCGGAGATAGGCCCAAGATGCCATTTCCCGGCCATCCCGGTTGCATATCCCGCCCCTTGAAGTCTCTGGGCAATCGTTGTTTGTTCGTTAAATCCGGACAGATCGTCCCCATTTTGCTCCAATCCAAACTTGGCCTGAAAACGACCAGTCATAAGGCCACCTCTGGAGGGGACACACTGCGGGGCGGTGGAATAACCGCTTTCCATCCTGACTCCTGCTTGCGCCAATTTGTCAATATTCGGGGTTCGAATATCCTCCTTTATTCCCTGACAGGATAGGTCGGAATAACCATGATCATCGGTGAAAATTAAAATGAAGTTGACCTTTGAATCGGCCTCTTTCTTATTTTGAAATTCGCTCTCCGCCGAACAAGAATAAAAAACCAATCCGATAAAGGAAAGGGATAAGATAAGTTTGTGAAAATTCATAACCCTGTTTTTAATAAATGTGACTTAACAAAGACCCTGTTCGTAAAATGCCTTCCACATAAGGTTTATCACCTCGACTATTTGACCATTTTCCACACCTCCGATCCGGCACTCAGGAATCCCCCAACGCCAAAAATTTCAGTTGTTTCAGGATCAAATGCGACAGGATATCCACCCACCGGCTGAATGTTTATCAATCGACCATTTTCTTTTTGTCTTTCGCACAAAGCGCTCCATCCCTTTCGAACGAAGGGTTCGTATTCTTCCCCATCCAAAAGTCCATTGTTAACGGCCCAGGCTAATCCATACACATAAAAAACAGATCCGCTGATATCATCCTGTGCCGGATGGTCAGGATCCAAAAGGCTCGGCGCCCATGTCCCATTCTCTTTTTGTATCGCTATTAACTTAGCTGCCATCTTTTTAAATATCGTCTCGAAATAATCACGTTCGGGATGATCCGGGGGAAGAAATTGAAGAACCTCCACGAGTGCCGCGATAACCCAACCATCTCCACGTGCCCAAAAAACCCTTTTCCCGGCCGGTGAAATCTTTTGGATATCCCGCTTATCATGAAAATAAAGACTATCCTTTTCACTCCAGTACCAATCATGAGCCTGCTTCCACTCCTGCACCATATAATCTACATATTTATTCTCACCGGTTACAGCACCCAACCCGGTCCATACCGGAGCAGCCATATAGAGTGCGTCGCACCAGTTCCATCGTTCCCGGTTATATGTTTGATGCCATTTGCCGTCAGCCCCCATAATCATCTTCCTGGGGGGATGAGCTAAAATCCAATCAAATTCTTTTATAAGCGCGGCAATCATTACGGGATCGTTATAATTCTGATAAAGCTTTATGTAGGATAATCCAACGGCATGGTCATCGGCATGATATCGTCTATCCCGAATACTCCAACCGTTATCCACACCTACAGATTTCACATACCTGATATACTTTTTGTTTCCGGTTATTTCATAGAGGTCGGACAACCCCATGTAAAAAGGCGCACAATGCCATTCGAGAGCTCCATGGGGAGAAGGATTTTCAAATTGCCATTTTGCTGCCTTCTCCAAACGGTTTACGATTTCCGTTGTATCAAAAACACCTGCCTGTGCAATAGAGCCGAATAGCAACCAAAACAGAAACACAAGATTCCCTTTACTCATAATTTAGATTTTAATAAAAGGGGTGAACCGCCAGATATTTATTCCAATCTGATGAGGTTTTAATAACTCCGGCTTTCTCCCAACCATAGCCTGCGCGATAGGCTATTTTTCCTGAAGCATCCGTGGCGGTAATAAACAGGACATGTCCATCATCGTCCCGCTCCGAATCAACCAGTTTACAGCTTTTTATTAGGGAAGGGTCCATCACAACGCCGGTGCCAAGGCCAAAGCCATCTATTGTTTCCCAACAAGCCATCCACCCTGAGGCTAAATCCTTTGACACAGCGGCTTTTCCATCATGCGTAGTAATCCCGATTGCAAGCGGCAGATCGGCCGCCAACCGACCGTTTTTCCAAAAGGTTGAAACCACCCTAAAGAAGCGATCACCCAGCTTGATGGAAATCTGCTTTTCTTCCTTAAAGGCATCTTGATGATGGTTCCATTGGTAGGTTAAAACGAAAACGGTTTCCTGCACCTCACGCTTAATTATTTTCCATTGGGTATAAGTATCTGAGGTCACCAGGCTATCGTTGATCCATAATCCCAATCCTCCGCATCCCCTGGAGGTCCCGACGTGATAGGGATCGTACCCCTCACCATGATCGCGGTGGTACGATTGCTTGTTAACATTACCAAGATACCACTTATCAATGATCGAATAATCGACACGTTTAAGCCAGCAATCTATCCCACTATCTTCCGGTTTATTGCGCAACGCCGGGCCGTAAACCCGAAAAGCCACCTTATCGTTTTCCCATGCAAAATCATCGGCGCGTTCAGGGACAAACCGGGCATGTGTTTTAACTAATGTTTGTTGGGGGGAGCGCCATGAAACTATGGTTCCCAACGAAAACAGGAAAAACAAACCCAAAGCAAGCCCGCAGCTCACGAATAACAAGCCACTTACCAGTCCATTGCTTTTATTTAATTTTCTAATCATTTCCAACTTATTGTATCTGGTGAGATCGTTTATAATTCACACGTCCTTTATCATAAAAAGGCTCTCCATCATTAATTTATCGGCCAATCACGAATTAAATACCCATCGGCAGTTACAATTCTGATATTCTTTAAAGCCATTTCTCCCGCTCCGGACGATGGTTGTATTTTTATCACTTTCAATACCGAAGCCAAAGGCATTTCTATTGAATAGTGATGCCATTTCCCATCGTGAACACCCTGTATAGGAGTCGCATTTTCCACTGAGTATTCCTTTTCTCCGCCACATTTCCATGCCAGTTTCCCGTCTCCTTTGCTGGTCGACTTCATTTCAAATTCCATCATAAAGGTGTCACTTGAAATATTCGGGTTATAATAGGTCTCCACAGATGGAGATGGACCTGACGACTTAATTATTAATGCTTTGTCGGCTATCGAAACCTTGGTGTCTTGTGACCCGACCCATGCATCGGCCACATTTCCGGCATATTTCTTATTTTTTTGGGCTAATAAAATCCCTGCTTCTGTGGCATGAGCATCCAAAAGTTCTGTCATCTCTTTTACTTTCCCGGGCATGGTGGCCGCCAGGTTATTGGTTTCACCAATGTCATCCTTCAGGTTGAACAATTCGTAACGGTGTTCCTGGTTGGGTCCATCGAAGTAAAATTTGTACAATCGCCAGGGACCTTGTCGCATTGAAATATTAGCACGATTACCGGTAGCCACTACATTGTGACAAAAGGTAGAATAGATGGGTGGACGTTCATAATTTTTCCCTTTTAGAGCCTTAACATAACTCACTCCATCCGTTACCAAATCATCAGGGAATGGAATATCAAGAAGTTCCAGCAAGGAAGCATAATGATCGACCGTTGAAGTAACAACGGCGGATTTGGAACCTGCTTTGGTAACACCAGGCACACGAACAATCATTGGAACCCGAACACCACCTTCGTAATTGTTCCCCTTTCCTGCACGCAATGGATAATTATTGGTAGGATTGGTTCCATCAGGTCCATCGTACATATTGCCACCGTTGTCGGAGGTAAAAACCACGATGGTTTCGTCTTCCAGATGCAAATCTTTAATGGTTTGCAAAACCCGTCCAATATTGATATCCATAGTTTCAATCATCGCTCCCATCGTGGGGCTTCGTTGAATGTTTTTGGGATTCAGTTTTGCCTGGTATTTTTGTTTCAACTTTTCTTTTGCCTGGAAAGGGGCATGGACATCGTAGTACCACAAACAAAGCAAAAATGGTTTTTCTTTGTTCGAGGAGATATATTTAATGGCCTCATCCGTTAAAACGTCGGAGATATGGGTTCCGGAGGGTACAACAGGAAGCGTTTCGCAATTCCAGGGAGCAAAATAGCTGCCTGGTCCCGGAGGGCCGGGATGCTCCCGCCCCCCTACAACCACATCGAACCCCTGATTCTCGGGAATATATGGTTCGCGACCGAGGTGCCACTTACCCATAAATGCCGTAGAATATCCATTTTCTTTTAACACCTCTGCAAATGTTAGATATTCATTGGGAAGCCGGGTGCGCGTTTGGGGTGTAGCCGTCTTATGAAAAGGGGCAGCCGTGAATGTTTCCAGGGGATCGAGCACCACCTCCTCCACATGCCCCGAAGGAGTTGTGAACCGCAACCGACCGGGTTCCTGGCCAGTCATAATACTTGCCCGGGTTGGTGAACAAAGGGGGCTGGCAGTGTATGCATCGGTAAAAAGCACTGCTGTTTCAGCGAAGGCATCCAGATTTGGGGTTTCATAAAAATCGGACCCATAACAGGTTAAATCCCTCCATCCCAAATCATCGGCCAGAATAAAAACAACATTTGGCCTTTGTGCTTTTGCGGGCTGGTTGGCCTGAACAGCGATGCAAAGCAAAAGCAACATACAGGTTATAATGGTTTTACACATCTTTATTAGAATTTATTATTTATTCATCTCGATCAAAAAAGTTCCCGAACCATAATGGCCTGCCAATGAGAAGTCACTCCCGGAGTTAACCACCTCGACAGGTTCCCCGTTAACCTTCACTTCAACCCCTGCTCCATAGTTGGGAACATAGATCTCTCCCGTTGAATTTTCCGGGATTTGGATTTCCCAGGAAAACCGCCCCTCCTCATTTTTCCAGGCACTTTTAATGGTTCCAAATCCAGACTCATAAGATGCCTCGGCCCTGGTCAGATATTGTGTCAGGTAGGGTTTAAACACAACTTTTTTAAATCCCGGTTCATCTACCGAAGGGTTAATTCCGGCAATCCCCGAATAAAACCAGGCATCGTAACCCGCCTGCATAGGGTGACTGTGCGAACGAAAAGCCAAATCTTCAGATTCCTGGGAATAAACAGGCAATACCTCCCAAAGTGTCGTGGCATCGAAGTGCTCCCACATATAAGCGAAACTATACTCTCCCTTTTTACTAAGTAAGCGATAAACCTCCTCTTCCTGCCCATTCTCGGCCAAAACCTTAAAAATTCTGGAGATGCCAAAAATGCCGGTACTTATAAAACCATTGAATTTTTCATTAATGCTTTGAACGATGGAGGCCGCCACTTTTTCCCGCAAATCCGCCGGTACAATTCCAATATCCAGGGCCATGGCATTGGCCGTTTGGCTGCCGTAGGTTGAATGCTGGGAATCGTAGAATTGGGCATTAAAACGGTCAATGGTTTTTTGATGGAGTTTTGTGTAGTAATCGAAGTCCTCGTTATGGCCAAGGATTTTAGCCGTCTTACTCATAATATCCAGATCCAGGATGTGATACGCCGTAGAACTTACCGAAACGGGACAATCGATGTTACCATTCCCCCCCGGAGGACACCAATCGCCCAGCCCGTGAGGAATAATGCCATCTTCATTGATGGCATGAACATAATCCACCCAACCCTTCATGTCGGGATAAAAATTCTGCAACAGCACTTTCTCACCGTAATACATATAGAGATACCATGGAACCTGGGTCATGGCCGTTCCCCAATCGGGTGAGGCCACCCCGCTGGTTCTCCGTCCGGGAACAATCATGGTTGGGATTCCCTCAGGCTTATTGATAATGCTCCGATCGTGGAAACTGCGTCCAAAATAGAGCTCTTTATTGGTTCTTCTGCCCGAGGAGCGCATATCAAACACATACTTGCTCAAAAACCGCCGGGCATCGAAGCCGGAGATCAACGGCAGAGCAACGGCATGGGCATCTCCGGTCCACCCGCACTTCTCCCGGTGCGGGCAATCGGTGGGGATACTGTGAATGTTACTCTTTATGGTCCACTCTGCCAGTTGATGCAGTCTGTTAATATTCTCTTCAGAACAAATAAACTGCCCCGTTTTAGGCAGCGACGAATAAACCACCATGCCCTTTAGCAGATCGTTGGATGGCTGAGCGGTTAATCCATCCACTTCAACATATCGAAATCCCAGGTAAGTAAATTTTGGTTCCCATATCTCTTCCCCTTTACCCTTACAGATGTATGTAAGTGTTTGAATCACCTTTGTTGCCCTTATTCCTGTTGTACGCGGATCAATCTCGCCATTCTCATCGAGTTCTTCGACACATTTTAGGGTAATCTGCTGCCCTTTATCTCCTCTTATTTTCAATTTTACCCAGCCGGCAAAATTCTGTCCAAAATCAAAGATGTAACGACCATCCCCTTTGGTAATTATCCCCTTTGTTTCAATGCTGTCCATTATTTGAATAGGGTCGGCAAATTGTTGGAACAACTCATTGGGATGGTTCTCTGCCAGCAACGCGTTTTTCCACGATTCATCCGTTTCGCCTGGCTTAAAAAAATCCGGAGCCTCCAGGTTGGCATCATAGGTTTCACCCGCATAAATATTGGAAAAAGTGATTGGCCCATGTTTCCATTTCCAGCTTGCATCGGTTCCGGTTGTCGTTGTTAAACCATCTTTATATTGGATTTTAAGTTGAGCAATAAAAACCGGGTGACCATAAATCATATTTTTGCCCCAAACGACATTTTGATTGTACCAGCCATTGCCTAGCATTACACCCAATACATTTTTTCCTTTAACAAGATCTGTGGAGATTTCATAAACAGAATAATAGGTATAATCCTCGTAATTGGTCTGCCCGGGATCAAGCACATTATTCCCTATTTTATCCCCGTTGATGAAGGCATCGTAAAAACCGGGAGCCGTAATATAGAGGTGTGCAGATTCAATTTGCTCAATATTTTCAATATCAATTTCTCTTTTGAATATGGGCAGAGCCGAGTCGGGATGATAGGAATAGGTTATCCATTTTGCCTTCCAATCCTCAGGATAATCGAGAGGTGTCCAAAAACGCTTTACCTCACTCCAGTGACTATGCCTTCCTTTGGAATCCCATACCTTCACCTTGAAGAAATAGGATTTACCACTCTCTAAGAGACTCTCTTTATATTTATACTGAAGCTGGCCCATCTCTTCATCTTTGCCGGAGTCCCAGACATTCCCGACATCTTCATTGATGCTCTCCGGGTTATCGGCGATTAAAACCCGGCAGGCGGACTGAGCAAAATCAGGCGTTTCACTACTTATTTGCCACGAAAAAAGAGGGTTGTTATCCATATTTGAGATAAACTGTACCTCAACATCCGTTACTTCGAATTGCGTGTTTTGGCAACCGGTGAAAACCACGATCACCAAAAGCCATGAAAAGAAGATTTTTTGTGTTTTTTTTCGATATCCCATAATCCTAATAATGATATTTTCGTTTCCAGCGGGTGATTATCGCTTAAATGATTTAATCATCTCATTTAAAATGGTATCCCCTGTTTCCTGTTGCCAGCGATTAAGTTCCTCCTCCAGTATTCGTTGAATTTGATCATATCCCGGCTCTCCGTACACATTATGCATCTGTCCCGGGTCACAGGCCATATCGTACAGTTCAAAGGGAGGTCGGTTTCGCTCCAACGCCACAATGGCCTGATAATATTCCGGGAATTCGTTTTTCCGGCTTACAATGGCCGGATAAGTCAGATTTCCCCAGGGCTGTCCTCCCTGATATAAATCGGCGGGGAGCAAGTAACTTTTTGAGGGTTTCAGGTTTTTAATCAAATAGTATTTCCCATCAAAGATGGCCCTGCTGGGGTAAAATTCCGGATAAACCGGGCCATGTGAGTTGTGGGTGGTAAAGATAAATTTCCGGTCTTCCCATTGTTTTTCACCCTCTTTAATAAGGGGCATCAACGACCTGCCCTGAACCTGTTCGGGGACAGGAATCCCGGCATACTCAAACATGGTAGGCAGCAAGTCGATCAATGACACCAGTTCATCCTTGGTTTTTTCTTTCTGAAGATTGGGACCGGCAATAACCAAAGGAACATGAGAGCCTGCATAATAGGCGGTAGCTTTAGACCGGTGAAAGGCAGGACCGTGATCGCTTGTAAAAATAATGAGGGTCTCCTCTTCTTTGCCTGCATCTTTCAAAGCATCCAGTATCCGGCCGGTCAACTGATCGGTAAGCATCACGCTCACGTAATAATACAAGAGATCCTCCCTCACCTCTTTTATATCGGGCAGGTAGGGAAAAACCTCCAGCTCCCCCTGGTCGGGCCAATCCCCTTTATAGAGTTGTGCCTGCTTTTTAAATGGGCGGTGCGGGGGCGAAATATTCGCCTGGATAAAAAATGGCTGGTTACCTGCATCCTGGATTATTTGAGTAACATCCTGGTAATAGGCCTCCTGGTTGGTTTTGGTAGAATACCGGCCACTGAAGGGATACTTATACGGGAAACTCAAATGGAATTTGGCCATGATGGCCGTGTAATAACCGGCTCTGTTCATTATTTCGGGCAGGGTTTGCACCCAATCGTAAACCCCCACAACATCTGACTTTGTGGAATGGCGGGCAAAATCCTCATCCGGATCACTTAATTTCGGGCCAAAGGTGTTTCGCCAGTGCCCATTGGCATGAGGATACATCCCGGTTAATATGGAACTACGACTGGGCGAACAGGATGAACAAACCGAAAAAGCATGGGGAAAAAGCGTCCCATGCTTTGCCAGGCCGTCAATATTAGGCGTTTTAATGCCGGACGTTCCCTCGCACGACATGTGATAACCCATGTCATCGGCCAGGATCAGAATAATATTCTTATGCTTATTGCCGGCATCGGTGGCAAGACACCTTCCTTGAAAAAAAAGAATAACAAGGAAGAGATAGAAGAATACAACTGTTTTTTTTGCCTGAATCATCCTGGGTAAAGTTGAGTTAATAAAATAAGCCAATGGGCCTTTTATTCTGTAAGTCAACAGAATAAGTGATTCTAACAAGTGAATCTCTTCGGGCGTTGAGATAAAATTCATCCCCAATGCCTTCTATCCACTTGTGAGTTTTGTGCCAAAGCTCCCTTATTATTAAGTGGAATTTTTCATCCCAAAAACTACTTGTCAGTTGGCCGGGATCATTCACCCGATCGAACAAGACATTATGGCGTTTACATTTTCCTCTTTTCGATTGTGCATAGGTATATTTGTTTGTAATCACCCTCCTAAAACCGTTGCCCACAAGCAACCATAGGGAAAGTTTGCTGATCGGAAAACACGAACAGGGGATATGGCTTTTGGGCTCTCTTTTTTTTTGGCCTGCAACCAAATCCACAAAAAACAGAGATGCTGTTCTTCCTGAAATTAATAACGCGTTTTTTTCCATCGCTCAACATTTACATTTTAAATCCCACCAGGATCAATCCGTGTCTTTGCCTTTCTACAAATTTGATCATTTCTGTTTCCAGTATTTATTAATTCTGTTCTGCTTTTTTGCGGTTTTGTGTTTTTATTGAGTTAAGAGTAGGTCTGAAAACTATAGATGGATTGGGCGGTGTTCTTGTGCACCCAATCCCAGTATTAATTCCTGAAAAAAAAAGAGCACAAGGCCACTTTCGTCTTGTACTCCTTATTCCATACTATTGGAAAACACGGTCATATAGGTATCGATGGGGCATGGGCAGGTTAATTTTCATAACCCAAAACCCGGGCAAGCCACACGGTTTTCAATTTTACAGGCATGGTCTTTCCCATTCTTTATTCCATAAAAAAAACTTCTTCCAGCTCAACAGAGACCGGCGAATTATCGGGGTTGGCTTTCATTACATCTGCCATATAGGCCCACCATTTTTGGACCACCTCTGTTTTTCCCAGATCTTGTGATCCCCCGTCACCATTCACTTTCTGAAATGCGAACAAGATGTTCGTTTCTTCATCCAGGAAGATGGAATATTCACTCACCCCCGAATCTTTTAACAGCTGTTTAAGCTCGGGCCAGATTTCATCGTGCCGCTTTTTGTATTCTGCTTTTTGACCCTCGTTGAGGTACATTTTAAAGGCTAATCTTTTCATAATTAATTTAATAAATGGCTACTAAAATTTATTGTCAGACAAAGAACTTCCGGTCTGAAAATGACGATACAGATAACTTTTCACGGATTTGCGACGGGGGAAAACCCTCGATATATAATGCTAATCTATAGAGGTTTGCACCGAATCTTTATTCGATTTGTCCTTTTTATTTGTCTTTTTGTATCAAAGCAGCCACTCTTTGCACCTATTTCGCGATATATTCCGTTCTTTTTTGTGCTCAGAAGATGAAACCCCGGCTGCAATTTTTTCCATTCATGGCGGTAGTCCAAACCAACGCCTGAGGGGAGGGTATTTGCGTTGTCGATGAAGAGGATGAAAGCAGATCTCATTGTCTTTGGGATGAAGGTTGTTTCACATGTCATGCCTGATGAAACCCAACGAAAGACAGAAGGGCCGGATAAAAAAAGCCCCCTGAAATAATTCAGGGGGCGTAAAATAAATGTCTTTCTTACTCAAAGGGAATGTCCAATCAGCAGGCGGACTGGCTATTGTGGATCTGCCATTTTCTATTCACATTGCCTCAGATTTCATTCAACGGAAGAGCCCGGTTTAATTTGCGCTTAAGGCAACATCACCACCATTCCTATATATCTCTACCAGATTAATGAATTTTACATCGTGGACATCTTTTGCTGCGTTGTATTCAGGGTTAACTTTGGGCCAATAGGTTTCTTTGGCATTCTCCTCCAGCCAAACCATTAATTTGCCGAATAACTCATTGGTCAATTGGGGCATCTGCTTAGCCAGGTTGTTGGTTTCGGAGATATCTTCTTTTATGTTGAACAACTTTAACCGCCCGTGCCAGTCGAAAATTAGTTTGTAATCCCCTTCGCGGATAGCTGAATGTGGGGTCAAATTCAGGCCATCGTATGGATTATTATAAATCACATTAAAAGGATAGTGCCAAAAATGAGTATTCCTGGTATAGCTCTCATCCTTATTATCCACATCGTGAAGAAGGCCTATTAAACTTCTTCCATCAATTCCATTTTCTTTTTCATAATAGGGTTTAGCATCGTACCCTGCTGCCTCCACCAATGTTGGAAAAATATCGTTACAATCAACGGTAACATTACACCATTTGCCTTCATCCAGGTTTCCTTTCCACCTAAAAACAAGGGGTACACGAATTCCCCCTTCCGTAACACAGGCTTTTCCACCCATTAAAGGATAATTACTGGTAACCTCTCCATTGGGTGTAATTTTGTAATCAATCCCGCCATTATCCGACATAAAAACCACCAGGGTATTTTCATCCAGTCCGGTCTCCTCCAGTTTATTCAATATTCTGCCCACCGAATTATCCAGGCCACGAATCATGCCGGCATAAATTTCATTTTTATGTCCATTCCATCCTTTGGAAGTTTTCTTATCGAAATATTCTATATCGTCTTGCTTCGCCTGATTGGGACTGTGAACCGCAAAATGGCAGAAATAAAGGAAGAAAGGTTGATCCTTTATTTTAGCGCGTTTATCGATAAACCGAACCGCCTGCTCAGTCAAATCATCGGTCAGATAATCCAGCCCGGTTTCTTCACCGGGGTCTCCCATACAGCTTCTATCCTGTGGCGAATTGGGGAAACGTTTTGCCCGGTTGCCCCATGGCTTCCGCCAGTTAAAGTAGGCCGATCCACCGGCATCAAACCAGGCCAGGGATTCATCAAACCCCTGATCGGTTGGCGTATATCCCTTGGCCCCATGACCACCCATGTGCCATTTCCCAATAAAGGCAGAGTAATAGTCGGGCAGTGCTTCTGCAATGGTTGTTTCATCCCATCCGTTATCGGGTGCCGCCCCCGATGGAAGGGCGGTATTAGAACTCCCATTTAAAAGGGCTATTTCTATTTTTATATTATCATGATGGTCGATGACATCATGGGCATAACTGCCCTCAGGAACGGGTAAATTTTGATTGTACCAGGTAGCTCTTTGCGGGGTTGCGGTTGTAAACCCCAGCCGGGCTGCATATTTCCCCGTTATTAAGCTCGCCCGTGTTGGCGAACACAATTGATTGGCATAGGCCTGATCGAAAGCAATCCCTTCTCTCACCAGACGATCAATGTTTGGGGTTTCGTAAAACATCTCATCCTTATTGGTTCCAAGCATGTGCTGAGCGTAGGCCTGTGCATCCATGTAACCGTAATCATCAGCCAGAATAAAAATGATATTGGGCTTCTTTTCGGCTTTTTCGACACAATTACATGACATCAAAAAAGTCAGAGAACTCAAAAAAAGCACCCTGCGAAAGTTCATTTTAATTTTTTTCATATAAAATCTAATCCATTTGTTTAATTGAATCATCCATATCCCAGGAATAACCCCAGGCCTTCATATATTGAGCGCCTTCCAGGAATTGATCCTTGCGCTGAGTCAACATTTTTTGAAGTTTCATTTCTAAATCAGCCTGCAAATCTTTGTACGCTTCGTTGTTGCACAAATTATTTAACTGATAGGGATCCGCCTGGTTATCGTAAAGCAACCATGCACCGTTCAGGTCTTTGGCATAGGTATATCTTTCGGTACGAATACCCCTAAACTCGCGGCCTCCATTTTTGTACGACCACTGATGAAAGGGAACCGGACAGGTAATATAGGCCCCGTCTACCTGCAGTTCCTCCTTGCCAAGCAACTGCCCCGAATAGTCCATTCCTTCGACCGTGTTTGGGATTTCCAATCCACAAAAACTCAGCAGGGTAGGCATAATGTCGGGATAGGAAAAGACTTTGTTTAACTGTTTTCCGCCCTCCAGTTTTGCCGGATATTTTAGAATAAAGGGTACATTAATCGATTCTTCCCAGGGCTTTTGTTTTTTGGTTTGGGCATGGGAGTTTAACATATCGCCATGGTCGGAGGTAAATACAAAAATGGTATTTTCATCCAGCCCCTGCTTTTTAATTTCTGCCTGCAGTTCGGCGATACAATCATCAAGTGCTGCAATATGCGCATAATATCCCCTTAACCACTCCATCGTTTCGCCGGCTAAGGAATCGGGAACATTTGGACGCAATTGAATGTCCATATTTTTGTATATCTCCTTATATTTCGCAGGTGCCGTTTGATAAGGTGCATGGGGCGGCCCCCAGGAAAGAAACAATACAAAGGGATTTTCTTTATTGGCCTGAATGTATTTTATGGCCTCCCGGGTTTGTGCAATGGCATCGTAACCCTCCCATTTGTGTTTTTCATTGTTCTCATCATAATAAACTGAATTGTTGTAATTGTGGGTGCATTCATGCACCTTCCAGAAATCGAATCCCTGACGTCGTTCTTTTGGAACCGGAAGGTTGCGCCCTTCAAAGGCAGGAATATTATGATCGTGACCATTAATGTGCCACTTTCCGATATAACCGGTTTGGTAACCATTTGCTTTAAACACTTCCGCCATACAGGTTTCTTCGGTTGCCAAAGGCTTATCGTTGTAAAAAACGCCATGACTTAAAGGGTACTTACCCGTCATTAAACAAGCACGGGCAGGTGTGCAAACAGGGATATTGGAGATGGCATTTTTAAAGACGACCGCTTCTTTTGCCAACTGGTCCAGAGCAGGGGTTTGGACTTGCGTATTTCCGGCAAAGCCAATATCCTGGGCCCGCCACTGGTCGGCAAACACAAATACTACATTGGGTTTCTTCGCCTCCTGACAACTGGCAAGAGCCAAAAAACAACTGATTGAAAAGACAAACAGCCTTCCTATTATCGTTTTACTTCGTTCCATGGTATTTTTATTATACAAATAATCATTTTTTCTGCACTATTGCTGATGCGTTTGATTTCATCATTAATCTTGCCACGAAGTGGCACAATATGAATAACCGTGGGTGCAAACCCACGGTAGACTATAACCTGAATATCACAGCCCTGAAGGGGCTGAATATTAAACTTGTATGTCGGATAAATTATTCAACCCCTCTGGGTTGCCAAAGAGTTTTCTTGTCTTTTCCGTGGGTTGCACCCACGGTTATTCAAAGTAAAACCCCTTCGGGGTAAATGAATTAATTCAAATCAAAAAATCAACAACCACTTATATAATAGGGCTTTCGGTTGGTGTGAACTAACCTCCGATGGGATTAACCGGGACCTTGTCGATTCTTTTTTGATGCCTTCCACCTTCGAAGGACTTTTCAATAAATGTTTTTAAAATGTTTATTCCATCTTGTTGGGTTATAAAACGCCCGGGCAAACACACAATATTGGCATTGTTATGCTGACGGGCCAACGCTGAAATCTCTGCGCTCCAGCATAAAGCAGCGCGAATCCCCTGGTGCTTGTTGGCCGTGAATGACACCCCTTGTCCGCTGCCACAGATTAAAACGCCTAAATCAAACTCCTCTTTCTCCACGGCATCTGCCAACGGATGAACGAAGTCGGGATAATCAACTGAATCAGAACTGTCTGTCCCAAAATTTTCCACCTCATACCCTTGTTCTTCAAGCCATTTTAAAACCACTACTTTCAATTCGTATCCAGCGTGATCATTTCCTACTGCAATTTTCATTTATCCTCCTTGTAGTTTTACGTAAAATTCTATCTCTCAACGACGATTGTCGGTTGTTGCCTGAAAAGGTTAAAAAAGTGTTTTGGTATCCGGATGCGGTTGCCACATTCCACGTTTCTCGGCGTTAAAATCCGGATTTTTCACCGGGAGCTCAGCGCCACAATCTGTTTGCCAGGCTTTTAGCTCAGCTTTAAGTTCATCAACGATCTCCGGATTGCTCCCGGCCAGGTTATTCTCCTCGGAAATGTCCTTTTTAATATTGAATAACTCAAAGGAACCATCCACCAGGTTTTCAATCAATTTCCAATCCCCCTTTCTGATAACACTCCTGGGAACATCATGATGATAAACCGGGTAGTGCCAAAACAGCGACCGTTCGGGTTCATCGTTATTACCCAGAATCTCGGGCATGATATTTTTCCCATCCAAGACCTGACCTTCGGGCAACTGCCCCCCTGCCAGCGACAAAAACGTGGGATAAAAATCAACACTGCTCATTAAAGCCTCTGAAATCTGTCCGGGAGCGATTTTACCCGGCCACCTAACGATAAATGGTTCGCGGATTCCTCCTTCATAAACCGTCCCCTTTTCGCCGCGCAAAGGGGCATTGGATGAAGCGATATAGAGCAAAGAATCGTCTTGGTACAGGTGCTGTTTCGACTTTGTCAGCAAGGGGATATTGTCAAAACGCCTGACAAGGCCACCGTTATCGGAAAAGAATAGGACAATGGTATTTTCAGAAAGTCCGAGTTCATCCAATTTATCTAAAACCCGCCCTACACTTTTATCAACACTCTCGACCATGGCAGCATAAATGGCGTTACACGGATAGCCTTTTACCTTCTCTTTTTTCAGGTACTTATCTATTAAAGCGGAATCAGCATCCAGCTGAACATGCACATCGTAGTGCGATAAAAAGAGAAAAAATGAGGTATCCTTATTCTCTTCCAGAAACTTCACACTCATGTCCGACAGGATATCGCTCAGTGGCTGTTTTGGATCTTTCACATGGTAGCCAGGGCTGAATTTTGGGTTAAAAAATCCGCCGCCCTTGTATTCAAAAGCCTCGTCGTAACCCCGTTTGGAGGGATGATATGCATCGGGGAAGCCCAGGTGCCATTTCCCGAAATATCCGGTTTTATAACCGGCTTCTTTCATGGCCTCACCCATCGATGTAATGTTGGTGGGCAGATATTGCGTCCTGTTTTTAGGGGCAATAACCTCCTCAAACGGGCGCCAGTGTCCGGGAATAAAATCAATAACCCCTACTCTTGCAGGATACTGACCCGACTGAATGCTGGCACGTGTAGGCGAACAAACCGGACAGGCAGCATAAGCATTGGTAAAACGGATTCCTTTTTCTGCCATTTGGGTCAGGCGGGGAGCTTCGTTAAATTGATTCCCGTACACGGGTAAATCGGCCCACCCCATATCATCGGCCATTATAAAAACGATATTTGGTTTGCTTTTATTCTCCACGGCCGGAGCAGAGCACGAACAATTCAGCAAAACCGCAACTGTGATAAACAGAAGTAATTTTATCTCCTTAATTTTAATCATAATCATCTTGTTAATCATTCATTTTTGTCAATCCCTTAAAATCAGACTTAAAGGAATAGATAATAAACGACACTAATTTATTGATTTGTTTCAAGAATTTGAAATTTTGTCCCAATCGCATAGCCCAAACTGGATAGCAGCCATGTTCTATCTCAGGACAAAACCCTGGAGTGGACTAGAGGGTGGCCCTGCCCTAAATCCCATTCGCCCCCTGACTACTAAATAAATTAAGACCACCATCCACCATGGTACAATTATTTTGGGATGCCCTTCAGGGCATAAATCTCAGATCGTATCAGGTCCAGGTCCCCAATAATCAGGTAGTAATCGTACTCATAAATAGAATTCTTATCCAACCTGGCTTTTTTAACCGGCGCGATGTAAGAGGTAGAGGCATCCATGGCTTCAAAACCCGGATCCCCGGCCATTCCTGCCAGGAAATTGGTACAGATGGGTGTATAAACGGCCATTCCCCACAGGTTATCATCCACAAAGGCCATCCAGTTTTCGGTAACCCGATCCTCACTATACCTGCCCCAAAAACCATCCCTCAGGTTCTTCACTTCCGGGTTATCCAAGGGCGCCCCCGTAAAGGGGGCGTCTCCCAAATAAGCATAGAGATTCTTTAAAGATGAGATGGGGTAGACAGCAGGTAGTTCCTGATTGTTGGAAACGCCTTCTCCATACAAATCATCCGTGCGGTGGCAGCTTAGTTTGTTATGAACTTTTATCACATTACCGGAAAGGGTCGTCCATTGTTCCATAATCGCCTCTGCAGGCCTGTTATTCATATCCCAAAGCATGGGAATACATTTGACGTACAGGGTATTGCCCTCCTTTTTTTGTTCTAAAATTTCGGCGCGGTTCCTGTAACAGTCCCCTACCTGGATCGGATTCCACGACCAGGGTGACCAGTCCGGTTTTTGACCTTCGGCCTGACGATCAATTTTTTTCCCGGCATAATACGATTGCTGAATGTAGCGTCCCTCATCATGGATATTCACAATATTTCTGGAGGTTCCGGAGATTGAAATATAGCCAATGGCCCCTCCCCGGGTGAGATCAAGTTTGAGGAGCAAAGTGTCGTTATCTAAGCTAAAAAATTCTTGAGCATTGAGCCAACAACTCGACATTATCATTATTACTCCCAAGCAAATCGCTTTTGTTGTTTTTTTCATTACAATCCTATTTTTGTTTTTATATCTATACAATGGTGTCCGGTAAAAATTTTAAATACTTCTATAAGTTACATTATAATAGCGTCATATGTGTTTGTTGGATATATAGGGCCTGGAATCCGCCTTCATGTAAAAGCGTTAAGAAAATCAGGAAACGAAGCGTAAAAAAAGAAAAGCTGTTTGATCCCGATTTTAGTTTTGTAGGTTTTTGGATTCTACCAAAAACCACAAAAACTCAGTTCGGGAGAGTTCTTTTCTTTTAGCGAAGAGTTCTGATTTTTAGATTTTTCATGTCAGCGGCGGCATTTTAATAGAATTGAATTTTGCTATGCTCGGCATTGTTGCAAACAAGTTTGCACACTGCTCTCACCAGTCGCAAAATTTTTGTTTCGTTTTTGCTGCTGTAGGCAAAAATGAAAAGCCCGTCGGCTTGAGACGA
>JBFHFS010000010.1:0-106600 GCA_041583495.1 Marinilabiliaceae bacterium
ACACTTTTGCTCAAACAATGGGGCTTACTCTTTTTGAAAAGACCCCTATCAAAGAACTATTTAATAATAAAAACTCAATAAATAACCTGTCCGATAAGAACCAATTATCTTTATGGGAATATTAACCGGACACTAGTGAAATGGTTTCTCGATAGAATCCCGTTAGGGATTTAATGTGGGTAGCAAATTGAATTGTAAAAATGTGTACCGTCCCGTCCGGGACGGAATTTTGTTCTTGTTATTCAACATTCTATTTATATCCTGTGCCTGCGGCACAATTCAAATTCCTTTGAAATATTCTACAGGTTTGAATACATGTCTTTCATCAAAGAAAATTCAAATTTTTCAAGAAACTCATGGGAAAATATTTTTTACGATAATGCATCTCCTGTTTTTTTATGTAGCCGATTTCTTGATCGACATGTGTTTTGCCTTAAGAAAATGCACCTAATCCCTTCTGCCTGGGGAAATGCCCTTTAATAAATTCCTTTTCATTTAGAGAATTCAAGTCGAAGGAACGATGTATATAGTATTCATGTCGATTTCTTAGGGTGTCTCAATGTGGGAAATAGGACGCAGACATAAAAAAAAGGGATAGGTGGAGAATGAATTTTCCTCCTGCCCGATCCCTTTTTGTGAGTTATAAAATTGAATTTTAGGCAGGCAATTAGTGTCTGTCTATAATGTCGAGAGTTTGATATAGAAAGTTCGAGTTCGAGGCTTGCAACGTCCGAAAAATGGGAGTCCCTTAATAGCTTTTGTAAGGTCTTTATTTAAAAACCAACAAAAAACATAAACGGAATAGCCTGTCCCGAACTTGATTCGGGAACCATTTTGAGGGCAAGTCCCGAGCATCGGGAAGGAAATCGGACTTTATAGACAAACTCTAATTATTCTCCACTCTTTCCATAGTTTGGCAGCACCCTGGCGCTGGGGTCGTTAACGTTACAGTTTTCCCACGTCTTATTGGGCATCCAGAAATCTTTAATCAGTTCGGCTCTTCCGGGGAAATGGCTCTCAAAGATGTCGCGGTACATCAGCGATTCCTTGGATATGGGGGCCGAATGCTTGTATTTTTTCTGCGCCGTGGCCAGATCCTCATCCGAATACATCTCCTCGGCATAGGCTTTCAAATAGTCAACAACGCTGTGTCCTACAGCATCAGAGAAGGCTGCCTTTTCACGATAGAGGATATCCTTGGGCAGGTAGTCGCCTTCGAAAGCCTTTCGCAATATGTATTTGCCGATGTTGGTATAGTTCATTTTCTTCTCGGGAGGAATAGACATCACATACTTCACGAAGTCCAGATCGCCAAAGGGAACCCTGGCCTCCAGCCCGTTGGAGGAGATACAGCGGTCGGCGCGCAGCACATCGTAGATGTAGATCTCGCGTAACCGTTTTTCGGCCTCTTCCTGAAAGGCTTCCGGGGAAGGAGCAAAATCGGTGTATTTGTAACCAAATATCTCGTCGCTGATTTCGCCCGTCATCAGCACCTTTACGCCGGTCTTTTCGCTGATGTATTTACACAGGATATACATCCCCATGGATGCTCTTATGGTGGTGATGTCCCAGGTCTCAGTGTTGTAAATGAGTGTGCTCAGACAGTCGAAAATCTCGTGTCTTTTAAAGAGCACTTCGGTATGGTCGGTGCCCAGATAGTCGGCCACCTGGCGTGCATATTTGGTGTCGATGGGTCCTTCCTCAATGCCTACGGCGAAGGTTTTGATGGGTTTGTCGGTCATTCTGGCGGCAATGGCACACACCAGACTGGAGTCGAGTCCTCCACTCAGCAAAAATCCCAGTGGGGCATCGCTGTCCATGCGTTTTTCAACTGCCTTGGTCAGGTAATGGTTTATCTTTTCGAAGATGACCGATTGCTCATCGTCATTAAACTTCTCAACGGTGGCGATATCGGCATAACGGATAAACTCATCCCCGTCGTAGCAAAATCCGGGAGGGAAGGGTAAAACTTCATCACATAGGTTATGGAGAACCTTCATCTCGCTTGAAAAAAGCATTTCTCCCTGGGAGGTATACCCGTAAAACAGGGGACGGATGCCTATGGGATCGCGGGCTGCCATATACTTGTCCTTCTTGGCATCGTAAATTACACAAACAAACTCGGCATCTATAGCCTGGGCCATGCCTACGATGCCCTTCTCCAGGTATAGGGGGATCATCACTTCACAGTCGCTGTCCGAATGAAAGGGGAAAGAGGCTTCGTAGCTTTTACGAATTTGATGAAAGTTGTAAATCTCGCCGTTACACACAAGGTTGACATGCTTGTACTCCATTGGCTGGTTCCCATTATCTGAAAGATCCATGATTTTGAGGCGGTGGAAACCCATCCACCCATTATTGCCCAGGTCCTTCATGATGGTATTATCGGGGCCTCGGTATTCAATGCTCCTGAATTGGTGGGCCATCTGTAACTTCAGCATCTGGTCCTGTCCGGTGTAAACTGCAAATCCACACATGATCGTTTCTTTTTAAGTTTTTATGGTGCCAAGCAAACCGCAATGACATCGGGTACAAAAGTAACGATTTAAAGTTAATTCCAAACAAAAAGTTACCAAATTGTAAAATAAATGCTCAAAAAATGTCGAATCGGTACTTTGTTTCGATCCGAAATTTTTTAATTGTCTGGAAATGAGCAGGAAAGAATTTTGATGGAAAAAAGGCTGCGGTTAACCGCAGCCTTTTTTGATTATTTCTGAAGGCTTTCATGGTCCTTCAACTCTTTCATTGGCGGGGTTTCCGTGCGGTCGTACTGACAGCATCCGGGTAATTTATTATAAACTTCGTCGGTGGCTTTCATCTTTTTGGTATCGTGCCCCACTGCCGCAACAGCTTTGTGTACCTGTTCCAAATTGGCTTTTTCTGAATCCAGTGAAAAGGCGAGTATCTTGGTTTCCTTATTCCACTGAGCATCCGTTACACCTTCTACATCGTTGGCAGCCTTTTCGATGCGTTTCTCACACATGCCGCAGTTGCCTTTTACTTCAATTGTTTTTGATTCCGTTTGTGCAAATGAAGCCATTGCTCCCATCAGAAATAGGGCTAACAAACTTAACATTTTCGCTTTCATGACAATTTAAATTTAGTGATTAATAAAAACATAGATGACATCCATTAATTCTCCTTCCTCTAACCGCTTTTATCCTTTTTCTTCAGGAGAATTACCAATCCTGCTAACCGGTTTAGGCCTTAGGCCGGTATTGGCAGGGGATGCCCGATTACCCGATAAAGGTACGACCCTCAGTGGCTCTTTCCTTTACATAGTTTTCGGAAAGAGTTACACGATTCTCAGGTTACTATTCTCCAATTACCTCCCGGTTTTCCCCGCAACCCAACATCGCATCTCCAAAGTAGGGGTTTCGGATCTCCTCAGAATCGCTGAGCCAGAAGGCGCCTTTATCCCGCTCGGCCATGGGGCAGTACTGATAATAAGCGGAGACCTTTTCCAGTCCAAAGGCTTTCAGGCTTTTGTAAAAGACCAGGTTGAGTTTGGCAAACTCACTGCGCTGTTTCTCTATATCATCGTTTTCGGAAATGACTTCCAGCGTGGCGTTCAAATCATCCAATTGCGCCATCCACGTCATGTGGGCATCGCCTTTCAGTAATTGCATGTCAACTTCTTCGAGGGAGGCGGTGACTTCCCTGGCGGTGCTTCGAGCCTTCCCGGCATCCGACGCCACAAAAGCGTCCTTCATAGCCAGGTAATCCTGAAATACTTTAGTCAATTGTGTTTTGAACGCTTTGGGGATTTCAGTGCTCTTGATTATTGGTTCCTTATTGTTGGTTTGCGTCATTTCCCTATCCCCACGCATTGACTGGTCACCATGATCGTGCCCGGTCATGGCAGCACCCCCATCCGGGTTCATCATGCTGGCTTTGCCCGCCAATTGTGCCGCCGCATCAATACTGAAGGTGCCGTTGACGGCAATTTCTTCACCTTCCTTCAACCCGTCATTTACCACGTAACTTCTTCCCAGTGCAGGGCCCAGAATCACTTTGCGCATCCTGAAATTTACGCCCTGCTCTGTCTCCGATTTCACATAAACCACCGAACGTTCCCCGGTCCACATGACGGCTGTTTTTGGAACAACCAATGCGCCTGACCGGTCGGGTAATTTAGCGTGCACTGTGCCCGAGGCAAACATTTCGGGCTTTAGTTTTAATCCACGGTTAACGAATTCTACCCGGGCTTTGGCCACCCGTGTTTTCGAATCGATTACCGGATCGAGAAAGGTGATGGTCCCGGAATAGATTTCACCGGGAAGGGAAGCAATGGTAAATTCAACTTCGTCGTCTTTTTTGATCCACGGCATCTCCGATTCATAAACATCAAAAAGGATCCAGACTTTCGAGAGATCGGCAATTTCGTAAATGGCTTGCCCCCTGCGGACATAATCGCCTGGATTGACCATCTTTTTTGTCACGTAACCCGACAGGTCGGACCGAACCTCAAAAGTTTCTGTAGTGGATTCGGATTGCAGAATGTGCTCAATCTGGTTGTCTGTTAATTTCCAGTTTTTCAACTTTTCCCTGGCGGCATTATAAAGCTGCGGCTGTGTCTCTCTGATTTTTTGTGCTTCCAATAACTCCTCTTGTGCTGTCACCAGTTCGGGTGAATAAACCGATGCGATGACTTGCCCTTTTTGCACATAGTCCCCCGTAAAATTTACCCTCAGGGTTTCAATCCTACCGGGTATGTGCGATGATTGTGAATACACCATACGCTCGTCAGATTGCACTTTCCCATTTAACCGCACCTGCTTTACCGGGTCTATGGACCCCACCATGGCAGTGCTGATGCTGGCGAGTTGCATGGCTGTGGGCGACATGCTGACCGCCATAGGATCGATCCCGCTGTTTTGTTCATCTTCCAGTGGTATTAAATCCATCCCGCAAATGGGGCAATCCCCGGGTTCGTTCTGGCGGATTTGCGGATGCATAGAGCAAGTCCAAACTGTTTCGCCTGCTACCTCTTCCGCACTGTGTTCATGCTGATGTTCTTCAGTAGTTTTACTTGTCGAACCACCAAAAATCAGCCAACCCAGCAATAAACCTGCTGCCAGTGCTGACAAGACTATAATTATTGTTTTTCTATTTGTTTTCATCTGATTAATATGTTTTTGCAGTGATGTAATTTAATTTGGCAATAGCAATCTGGTATTGGACTTCTGCCGTAGCCATCATTTTTTCGTACTTAAGCAGTTGCTGTTGCATGCGTAGTACCTCTTCAAATTCTTTCCCGGAGTTGCCGTAAGCACTAAACAAAAGGTTCAGAGTTTGATTGGTTTCCAGGATTTGTTCCTTATACAAATCAATTAATTCTTTCTGCTGTTGAACTTGAAACCAGGCAGATTCGTAATTTGAAGTGAGCGAATTAATGGTTTCTTCTTTTTGAAGCGAATAGCTCTCCTGCATCAGTTGCGCCTCGTTTTCAGCAGCTTTGTACTTTTTTCTGAATATTGGGATACTCGCCGAAACCATCGGCATCAGTACATTTTTGCCATTATCAGGCATACTTACATCGTTGCGTTTACCAACAATTACATAATCTAACCCTACACCCAGCTTTGGAAGGCCCTGTTTTTGCGCCACTATTTCACTGGCTTCGCTTGCTTTTATTTTCAAATCCAGTGCATTCAACATCGGGTTGTTGGCCAGTAACGAATCTTTTCGAAAGTTTTCCGGCAAAGATTCCGCGTCAAGAGAGTCGTTTATAACAACCGCCTCGTTTTCATCCCTGTTGAGCAAATTATTAAATGCAGCGAGCAACGGTTTTTGTTTTTTGTTCAGGATGCTGAGGTTGGTTGTGGCATCTTTCAGCATAATGTCGACGCGCAACACGTCCACCATGGGAGCTGCCCCGTTTTCAAATTTAATTGTTGCAATGGTTTTATACGATTGAAGGATGTTGATATTTCCCTGCTCAATCTGTTTCCATTGTTCTAATTCATAAAGCGGAAAAAAGGCTGCCGACACGTCGTAAAACAATTTATTGCGTGCGTCGAGAAACGACTGGTATTTGGCTTCTGCCATTAAAGCCGCGGCATTGCCTTGTGCCTTCAAAGTCCCAACCCAGGGAAACATCTGGGTAAGCGAAAACTTCGCCCTTTGGGGCCCCACCCGCGTTTCCACCGGCGAAATAAAATACCCGAACGAAAAAGTGGGATCGGGAAGAGAAGCCACCTGTGGTACTTTTTGCATGGCTGCTTCAAACTCCTTGTATTTTGCCTGCAGGCCCGGGTTGTTTTCTGCTGCTGTATGAAAGTATTCATCCAGCGTTTGGGCCTGACCCGTTGTAATTCCGAGAATCACCAGGAATATGAAATTTATTATGAACTTCATGATTGTATCTTTTTTAGTTTCCGTTCTTCACGCATGCTATAAAGCACCGGCACAATAAAATAGGTAACTGCTGCAAAAATCATCCCCCCAAAAGCAGGGATGGCCATGGGTATCATGATGTCAGCGCCCCGTCCGGTAGAGGTGAGGATGGGTAACAGCGCGATGATGGTGGTTGCCGAAGTCATGGCAGCAGGTCTGATCCTGCGGTAACCCGCTTCCACCACGGCCGCCCGTATGCCTTTCAGATTATCGGTTTTATTCCGGGCAAAGCTTTGGTCCAGGTAGGTGGCCATTAACACTCCATCATCGGTGGCAATGCCGAAGAGGGCGATAAAGCCCACCCAAACGGCCACACTCAGGTTGACGGTGTGCATTTGGAACAGCTCCCGAAAATTGGTGCCAAAGATGGAGAAATCCACAAACCAGCCCTGACCGTAGAGCCATATCATCATAAAACCGCCGCTAAAAGCCATGGCAATGCCTGAGAAAACCATCAGCGAAGTGGAGACTGACTTAAACTGGAAGTAGAGAATCAGAAATACAATAACCAAAACCAGCGGTACAATTATCGAGAGACGTTTTTCTGCCCGCACCTGGTTTTCGTAACTGCCCGAGAACTTGTAACTAACTCCGGCAGGTACGTTCAAGTCACCGGAATCAATACGTGCTTGTATCGTATTCTGCGCATCATTGACTACGGTCACTTCTGAAAAACCTTCCCGTTTGTCGAACAAAACATAACCCACCAAAAAAGTATCTTCACTTTTAATGGCCTGGGGCCCTCTAACGTATTCAAAATCGACAATTTGGGCGAGAGGGATCTGAGCGCCGGTTGGGGTAGGGATCAAAATTTTACCCAGCGATTCGGGGTCGTCCCGAAGTTCGCGCGGGTAACGCACCCTCACCGGAAAACGTTCCCGTCCCTCAACCGTAGAAGTGATTTTCATTCCTCCAATGGCCGTTTCTATGGTTTGCTGCACATCTTCCACATTCAGCCCGTAGCGGGAAATTTCATCGCGGTCTATATTCAGGTGCAGGTAGGGTTTTCCGACAATCCGATCGGCAAATACAGCCTCAGCTTTTACCGAGGGCACCTCTTTTAATACCTCTTCTAATTGCATCCCAAAATCCTCTATGGAGCTTAGGCTGGGGCCATATACTTTAATGCCCATGGGAGCGCGCATTCCGGTTTGCAACATCACCAAACGGGTCTCAATGGGTTGCAGTTTAGGCGCAGAAGTGACCCCCGGTATTTTGGCTGCTTTCACAATTTCATTCCAAATGTCATCGGGCGATTTGATCTCCTGCCGCCAATTGCGATAATAATTCCCTCTGGTATCGGGTATCAGTTCCTGTAAGCTTACTCCCCTTTGTAGCGCTTCTGTATTGGTAAGCGTATCTCCGGTGGTTAAAATAAACCGGTCCTTCTTATCTGTTTTAAACCTTATCCGGTGCCCTTTTTCGTTGAGCATGTATTCGGGCCGGTAATTAATGACGTTTTCGTACATCGAGATGGGTGCCGGGTCAAGTGCTGACTCAACCCTTCCTAATTTCCCTACCGTTAGTTCAACTTCCGGGATGTTGGTCAACAACATATCCAACTGCCCCAGAACTTTTCGGTTGTATTCAAAACCTGAGTGAGGCATGGAGGTGGGCATCAGCAGGAAACTTCCCTCATTGAGTGAAGGCATGAATTCTTTCCCGATAGCGGGGAAGGTGTGCGTTAATCCCGACCACACTTTGGTGGTACGCACATTCCATCCAACCGTGTCGAAGCCTTTGGCCACAAAGCCAAATAGGTTGCCGAATCCCATCCAGGTTATGGTCCCCAAAAGAATTAGAAAGGAAGGAATTAAAAGGAATCTGACCTTATGGTTCAGACACCACCGGAGTAACGGTTTGTAAAAATACTCAAGGACTATGAAAAAACCCAGAATAATGGCAATGAGAAGTGAAACGAATAAGGCGTTCATTACCAGACTCTTGGCAGGTCCCAGGGGGAGCCAGAATTTGGCCAGTAACCAGATAACGCCAATAACCACAATGATGATTTCAGCATACTCAAGCACACGGAAGGCGAAGGACCGCATGTGCTGTCGCATAGCTGGACCGGTACTTTTGCCCGTTTCTGATTTCTCTACACCAATACCCAACCGTGTTTCTCTGAATTTTTTCACTATCCCGACAATGCCAAACCCCAGTAAAATCAATCCAGCCCAAATCTGTCCGGCAAAAAGAGCCACAATGGCGATGGGAATCAACGCGATATTCAGCCACTTTCTGATTTTTTCATTTTTAATTTTCGCACCAAAAAACCAATGGGCAAGGGTGGGCATAATAAGCAATGAAACGATTAGCGCAGCAATCAGCGCGAAGGTCTTGGTAAACGCCAGTGGCCCGAAAAGTTTGCCTTCCGCAGCCTGCAGGGTAAACACCGGGATGAAACTGACAATGGTGGTCGATACCGCGGTAAGGATGGCTGAACTAACTTCGGAGGCCCCGTTATATATAGTTGTTGTGAGTTTCTGTTCAGAGGGTGCCTCATCGATGTGTTTGATGATGTTTTCGGATAGAATGACCCCCAAATCGACCATTGTTCCAATGGCAATGGCAATGCCCGATAATGCCACAATGTTGGCATCCACACCAAAATAGCGCATGGCAATAAAAACCATCAGTACGGCAATGGGCAATAAACCGGAAATCAAAAAAGATGCCCTTAAGTTGTAAACCATTACGATAACCACCAGAATGACAATCAGGATCTGAAGCGAAATAGCTTCTTCCAATGTGCCCAGGGTTTCCGTTATGAGACCAGACCGGTCGTAGAATGGGACTATTGTTAACTGGCTTTCTACCCCGTTGGGCAACACCTTTTTGGGCAACCCGGGGGAGATTTCCCTGATTTTGTCTTTTACATTGTTGATGACCTGTAAGGGGTTTGCTCCGTAACGCGCTACCACCACACCGCCAACCACTTCTGCACCGTCTTTGTCCAGTGCGCCTCTTCGGGTGGCAGGCCCCAACGAAACCACGCCAATGTCCTGAATACGGATGGCAACATTCTCCTGCACAGCTACGACGGCTTTCTCAATGTCTTCCACTTTTTTGACATACCCCAATCCGCGAACCAGGTATTCGGCCTGGTTGATCTCGATGGTTTTGGCACCCACGTCCCTGTTTGATTTTTGCACTGCCTGCATTACCTTGTGCAGAGGAATATTATAGGCCTTCAATGCATCGGGATTTACATCAATCTGATACTCCTTCACAAATCCCCCAACGGACGCGACCTCCGAAACGCCTTCTGTGGCATTCAGCCCATATTTCACATAAAAATCCTGGACGGTTCTAATTTCGTGCAAGTCCCAGCCTCCGGTGGGGTTCCCATTTTTGTCGCGGCCTTCGATGGTGTACCAGTAAACCTGTCCCAAAGCCGTGGCATCCGGGCCGAGCCCGGGCTGGACGCCTTCAGGCAGCAATCCCGACGGGAGGGAACTTAGCTTTTCGAGAATCCGGGAACGAGACCAGTAAAATTCAACATCTTCGGTGAAAATAATGAAGATGCTTGAAAAACCAAAAATGGATGAACTACGGATGGATTTCACTCCCGGGATACCCAACAAATAGGTCGTGAGAGGATAAGAAACCTGGTCTTCAATATCCTGGGGAGAGCGGCCCATCCACTGGGTAAATACAATTTGCTGGTTTTCCCCAATATCGGGGATGGCATCCACCGGTACCGGGTCTTTGGGCAAAAATCCTGTGTCCCATCCAAATGGGGAGGTGACAACCCCCCAGGTAACCAATCCAATTAATAAAAGGACGGTAACCAATTGATTTTCTAAAAAGTATTTGATGATTCTATTCAACATTCCTGTGACGTTTGGGGGTAAGCATTTTTAAGAAAAGTCTCTCATTTTACCAGGAGGTTCAAAGGAAGGCAGGAGAGGGGTTGCTCTCATTCCGCAGGAGTTGGCGGAACAACCGAACAGACGAACAACCCACCATGAGGAGGTCTAACCTTAACGATTCATTCTATTGGAATTATCAATAAAGATGGCCCTGATGCATTCAATAAACTCTTGACAAACAGCTTACCCTGAATCTGTGCGGGCTCAAAATAAAGGAGCCTCAGCAATGATTCATGCAGGGTTTGGCCAAAGCAAATCTATATGAATAGTGAATGGCGTTGGTTAAAACGAATTGGTTTGGTAGGAGTTGCCTTTCAGTTACTACATTCCCTGAAGGGACTTGATCAACATCTAAAAGTCTGAAGGAGAGCTTGTGGAGATTCTTCCGGAAAAGGACCAGGAGGGGCCTTGAAGGAATAAACAACGGTGGCAGGCGAATCCTGAATCAAACAGGAATCAAAGGCAGGAGCAAAAAACGGCAGCTCAAGTACCGAAGGGAGGGTCATCAGCACAGGTGTAACCAGGAAGTTGGCCTCCAGCCTGAACGATTCGGTGATGTCCTGACAGGCTTCACAGCCATCTGAACAGCAACTCTCCGCCTGGTGGAATATCGCTATGTCATCAATCCCCATACAGGAGTAGTGTTTATGCACTACTATCCCTGTGAGCGCCAGGTTGAGTACCATGGCCAGGACGATATTTAGGAGTTTCCTTGTCATCAATCAGGTAACAAAGATAGAGAATGAATTGTTTAAATCCTCGATGGTCCATAGAGTGGCGGGGGGAGAGGAACCCACGCAGAAGTCTGATTCGGGCCTTCTGGATAATATTTGAGACTCAATTACACGAGACCCTCCTGGGAATAAAAAGAGGTTTTTGAGCGGGCCTTCGGTTGGTTTGAATCAAACCTGTCAGATGGCTGTTATCCCCGGGCTTTTAGGATTCCTTTTCTGGATTATTATTGGAATAAACTGGCCCGGGAGATGGCCCATTGAGGCGATTTGCGAACAAAACAAAATCTGCTCTGTTTCTTCAGTATACATTTTGATTTTTAAATTTAAAGGCCGGAGGCATTGACTCTTTGGTCCCTTTTTGTCATGCAGGTTTTTTTTTGAAGGATTACATCGATTAAGGAATTAAATTATTTTTCATGGAACGACGTCATTTTTTGTCTTTGGCCGGTATGGCACTTGTAGCAGCCTGTGTTCCAACTGGTAAAAAGTCAGATAGTAAAAATCAAGTGCCCTTTGCGGGTCACCTTTTCCCGGAACTTCCCTTTGCATATGATGCTTTGGAACCATATGTAGATGCAGAAACTATGGCCCTGCATTACGATAAACACCATCGTGGTTATTTTACCAAATTCACCAAAGCCATTGAAGGTACAGATCTGGAAACCATGCCTATGCGTGATGTCTTTGCAAAGATCTCTACTCTCGACGAAGGGGTTCGCAACAATGGCGGGGGCTATTACAACCATATGCTTTTCTGGGAGAACCTCTCGCCCGATGGCGGCATACCCTCGGCGCGTTTATTGAATGCTTTAGTGAAGAATTTCGAATCGTTCGACGGGTTTAAGGAGGCCTTTGGTAAGGTCGCAAAAACCCATTTTGGAAGCGGTTGGGCCTGGCTTATCCTGGATGAAGACGGGAAAACCCTTAAGATTTATTCCAGCCCCAATCAGGATAACCCCTTGATGGATATCGCCGATCATAAGGGCATTCCTTTGATGACGTTGGATGTTTGGGAGCATGCATACTATTTGAAATATCAAAATAAACGGGCCGATTACGTGGACAATTTCTGGAATGTGGTGAACTGGAAGACCGTTAACAAACGGTTCGAGGGTGCTCAAAAAGGGGAGTGGCTCGGATAAGTAAATAATATTCTCATGGTCGAGTGGCGTTTACCGCCAGATACCTGCCGGGGTTCGCTTCGGTGGGTATTTTTTAAATTTTTAATGCAAACAGAATATCCAATGCTCAATACACTCTCCACCTCTGAGATGCTTGCATGTATCGGGAAGCCCGGCATAAAAATTCTGGATGTTCGATCGGTAGATGCTTATAACGGCTGGACCAAAAGCCCGGAACAATCAGGCGGGCATATCCCCGGAGCCCGGAGCCTGCCCGCTCAATGGAGCCAATACATGGACTGGATCGAGATGGTACGTTCCAAGGGCATTGAAAACGACAATCGTCTTATCCTCTATGGCAACCATTCCGAGTCGGTTATAAAAGTGGCATTAATGCTGCAAAAGGCCGGAGTCAAGGATGTGAGCATCTATCCTGAGTTTGAAAGGGAGTGGTTGCCCGATGTCAGTCTTCCCAGAGAACGACTGGCGCGATTTAAACAGCTGGTGCCTGCCTGGTGGGTCAACAGCCTTCTGAAAGGAGAGACGCCACCTCATACCGGCTCAAAAGATTTTGTTATTTGTCATGCCCACTATCGCAATCCCGAGGCTTATTCTTCGGGTCACATCCCGGGCGCCATCGGACTGGACACCCTTGCCCTGGAGTCGCCTGATACCTGGAATCGGCGTTCCCCGCAGGAGTTGGAGCAGGCCCTTCTTGCGCATGGCATCACCGCCCATACCACCGTGGTGCTCTACGGAAAATTCCTGTTTCCCGATAATAAGGATGACTTTCCCGGAAGTGCGGCAGGTCATCTGGGGGCTCTTCGATGTGCTTTTATCCTTCTGTATGCCGGGGTTAAAGATGTGCGCGTTTTAAACGGGGGATTTCAATCGTGGGTAAAGGACGGGTTTCCGGTCAGTACCCAGTGGGTGTCCCCAAAGGCAGCCTCCCATTTTGGGACCAAAATCCCGGCCCGCCCCGAGCTGGCAGTCGACCTGGAGGAAGCCAAAGCATTGCTGAACTCCCCCCAGGCAGACCTGGTTTGTGTGAGGAGTTATCCCGAATACATTGGTGAGGTGAGTGGCTATAATTACATCGAAAAAAAGGGCCGCATCCCCGGCGCCCTGTTCAGTAATTGTGGTAGCGACGCCTATCATATGGAGAATTACACCAATCTGGATCATACCACTCGTGAGTTTCATGAGATTGAAGATAATTTGCGCAGCGCCGGGGTGAGTCCGGATAAACACAATGCTTTTTATTGTGGTACGGGTTGGCGGGGAAGTGAGGCGTTTTTCAATGCCTACCTGATGGGGTGGCCTAAGGTTTCGGTATTCGACGGGGGCTGGTTCGAGTGGAGTAATAACCACCTGCCCTTCGAAAGCGGGATTCCCGGACAATAAAGCGCCGATTCGCTGTTTGTTACCGATGTGTGAGTTCTTTTGTCGGATGCTAAAAGTTTAGATTCGCAGATGCCTGTTTTTTAGGAACCATTAAATCCATTATTATATGAAACCGGAGTCAACCGGTATGACAGAGAGCCGGATGATTATTGTTGATCGTCTCAACGGTTCTGCGAAAAAAAAGCTTGAAGATGAAATCTGCAAAGGGCTTTCCGCGCCCGTGAAGTATGTTTCCAGTAAGTTTTTTTACGATTCTGACGGATCCAGGCTCTTCGAAGAGATCACCCGTTTGCCCGAATATTATCCCGGCCGAACCGAAAAGTGGATCCTTCGAAAGCAAGCCTCCCTCCTGATGAGTGACCTGGGTTCGGGAGAAGTGATAGAACTGGGCAGTGGCGACTGTTCAAAAATTAAAATTCTTTTTGATGCGGTTCCCGAAGAAAATATCAGCGAACTGGTTTACCTTCCCGTCGACTTTAGCCGTAGCTCGATTGAGAAGGCCTCCCGGGAATTGTTGAAACTATTCCCCGATTTGCGAATTCAGGGTTACGTAGCCGATTTTCTTCACCAATTGGATTACCTTCCCCGCCGACAAAAACGATTGTTCTGTTTCTTTGGTGGTACCATTGGTAATCTCACCCCTGTGGAATCCGGACTGTTTCTGACCGCCATGAGGCAAAATATGCAGAGGAGCGATGAGTTTCTGCTTGGTTTGGATATGGTAAAAGATACAGGTGTGCTGGAAGAGGCTTACAACGACTCCCAAAAGATTACCGCCCGGTTTAATAAAAATATTTTAAAGGTGGTGAATGCCACCATTGGTACCGATTTTGATGCCCGGCTTTTTCAACATCGGGCTTTCTTTAACCACACCCACTCGCGGGTTGAGATGCACCTGGAAGCCCTGACGGAGATGGAGGTGCGCAGTGGCTCTCATGGCGTGCGATTTACCCTTCGAAAAGGGGAGTTTATTCATACCGAAAATTCCTATAAATTCACCATTGACGATATCTACCGGATGAGCCTCGACAGCGGGTTGAAGGTGCATGCCATTTATCAGGATCCCAATGAATGGTTTTCGTTGGTTCGGTTGGGCGTTTAAGATTTTCAGGATTACCTTAAAAGGTTACCGGAGTAAATGTGGAATGGAAGGCTATTGGAAGGACCTCCTGCAGGAAAAAAGGTTTTGATTTATTCTTGAGTTGCCTATGATCTGATTAACTTTGTTGGGTTTCAATGAAGGGATCCAGGATGGTTAAACAACCCTCAATCAGAAAAAGATTCTCAAATATTTTTTTAATGACTCCTACCAAAAACTTTACCGCAGTGCTCCTGGGAGCCGGCAATGTGGCCACTCATCTGGGGCTGGCCCTGGAGGCTGCCGGAATAAAGTGGCTACAGGTATTTAGCCGTACACCCGAAAATGCCGGTATCCTGGCCCGGAAGCTAAATGCAGAACCCATTACCGAGGTTGCCCGTGCCAATGTAAAAGCGGATCTTTGGCTTATTTCCGTGAGAGATGAGGCCATGGCTCCCCTTATCGCCGGGCTGCCTTCCTTTAATGGGCTGGTGGCACATACCTCTGGAAGTGTTTCTCTGGAAGTTCTTGCCCAATTTCCTTTTCATGGTGTTTTTTATCCCTTTCAAACCTTTAGTAAATCCGTTGAGCTGAAGAGTGCCGAATTCCCCATCCTGGTGGAGGGGAGTGATCCAAAAACCACCCAAAGCCTGCTGTCTCTGGCCGGAGCTGTGTCAGGGAATGTGAAGGAAGCCACTTCCAAGTCCCGAGCTATGTTGCACCTGGCGGCCGTTTTTTCTTGTAATTTTGTGAATCATCTCTATGCTTTGTCTTCTCAATTACTTGAGGATCAGTCTTTGTCGTTCGACCTGCTCAAACCCCTGATCGAAGAAACTACCCGAAAAGCCCTTTCTATGCCCCCACGGTTGGCCCAAACAGGGCCGGCTGTTCGCAACGACCGGGCCGTCGTTTCCAGACACCTGGAGATGCTTGTCGGAAACCCTCCTTTACAGGAAATTTACCGACAGCTTAGTGAGAGTATCTTCTCGCTGTATGGACATACAGTAGACCAGTAACCTCCTTTTTTGGGTGTTCCTGAAGTGGTTTTTCATCCTTAGAGGTGGCGTTTGGATCAGGGCTATTTCCCCGGGATTCGAAAACACTGGCCAACAGGAGGCGTTTTTAAGGAACAATGCTTATTTTAGCGAATTGAAATTAGAACTTATTTGTTGTAACTATATTTATGGAGAGTAATAAGAAAACAAGAACCCTGTTCATCCTCAACCAGGGGGCCTGGATGGGGCTTTCCCTGTCAGCATTTTTCTACCTTCGTCATCTGTTGGGTCTGATGCAGTCTTCCGGGGCGGAGTTGGTTTCCTGGGCTATTTACGCCGGGTTTGTTTATTTTACGATAAAAAACTACCGCGATCGATTCCTGGAAGGCACTATTTCATACGGTCAGGGATTGTGGGCCGGCACCCGCGTTGGCCTTTGGGCCGGGATTGTATTGGGGGCTTATCTTTTTACTTTCTTTAAATTTATTGACCCGGGTTATCTGGAAGAGATGGTGGTAAATATCCAGGAGGCTTATTTACAAAGTGGAATGTCTGAAAAGTTAGTGGAGGATATGGATGAGATCATGCGCACGAGCATGACCCCCGGGATGATGATCTTTTCCGGAATCCTTACCGTAGGATTTGGTTCCTTTTTCTTTGCGTTGATTCTTTCTGCCTTTCTTAAAAAAGAAGGAGATCCTTTTCAACAAGTCATGAAAAATATCGATTAATGATGGATTTATCAGTTGTTATCCCTCTTTTTGACGAGGAGGAATCCCTTTCGGAGCTTGTTGCCTGGCTCGATAAGGTGATCGGAAAAATGAATGTGACTTTTGAGATCATTTTAATCGATGACGGAAGTAGAGACCAATCCTGGAACAAGATTGTGGATCTTCAAAAAACATATCCATCCCTCAAAGGGGTTCGGTTTCGTCGCAATTACGGGAAATCGGCCGCGTTGAATACCGGTTTTCAGCTGGCTGAGGGCGAGGTGGTTATTACCATGGATGCCGACCTTCAGGATAATCCCGACGAGATTCCGGACCTCTACAATATGGTGCGTCAGGAAGGTTATCACCTGGTGAGCGGATGGAAAAAGAAAAGACGCGATCCATTAAATAAGACCTTTCCCAGTAAGCTCTTTAACTGGACGGCACGCTCTATATCGGGGATCAAACTACATGATTTTAACTGTGGGCTAAAGGCGTATCGTGGTGAGGTCATCAAGAATATTGAGGTTTACGGCGAAATGCATCGGTATATCCCCATCCTGGCCAAAAGAGCCGGTTTTGGGCGCATTGGCGAAAAGGTTGTCCTTCACCGCGAGCGGAAATATGGAGTCACCAAGTTTGGCATTGAACGTTTCATGAAGGGGTTTCTCGATTTGTTGTCGGTGATGTTTATTTCCAAGTTTAGTAACCGGCCCATGCATCTTTTTGGCACCCTGGGCACGCTTATGTTTTTAGTGGGTTTCGGCTCCGCTCTCTGGCTGGGAGGAAAAAAGCTTTATTTCCTGTCGTGTGGTATCCCGGCAGCTTTGGTCACCGATAGTCCCTATTTCTATATTGGGTTGGTATGCATGATTTTGGGAACTCAGCTTTTTGTAACCGGCTTTTTGGCCGAACTGGTCTCCCGGGTGCGTCCCGAAAGAGATGTCTATCTTATCTCGGAAAAGCTGGGGTGTTAGAAGATTCTGGCTGGCAAAACCTCCTCTGTTTATCCCGAAAGAGGCCTCTGAAGGCCTTTCCGGATAATCTTGACCCAAAAAAAATAAAAGGGTGCTTACTCCTTCTCTAAACACACTAGGTAAGTCCTTTTGTTTTTGGTTGGCCTGCTGCCATGGCCTCGGGGAAGTTTATGTCAGGCCTTTTTTGAGCGTGTTGTAGAGCGATATTTGCGGTCAGACTTGAATTTTTTTTCTTGAAGCCTTATCTTTGATCGTGTATTTTTTATCAAAAATCGCCTGCCCCAACCTGCAACCTCCAACCTCCAAACTCTTATATTACCCCTTAACCCTAAGCGCCAATCCCCTAATCCCTTAACCTCTAAATCCTTGTCTTTCATCTTTAACCCCCAACCCCCAAACCTCTAATTTCTTAATCTCTGGCTTTTTGTCTTTTATCCTTGACCTTTTAATCTTTTTTCCTTAACCTTTCCCCTTTAACCTTCACCCTTCACCCTTTAACCTTTAACCTTGGACCTTTAGCCTTTTAACCTTCACCCTTTCCCCTCTAACCTCTATCTTCTAACTTCAAATTCGTTCTCCCATGTCTTTCTATCAATCCATTGCCCCCTATTACGATTTCATTTTTCCGCCCTCACCTCTTCAGGTTTCATTTATAGCCTCCCGGATGGACGACCTAAAAGAGGTGCGTCTGCTCGAAGCGGGATGTGGGACGGGTAATTTGGCTGCTCAGCTGGTCACTAATGGTGCCCGTGTGGAGGGGATTGATCTGGACCCGGAAATGGTGGAGCTGGCCATTGATAAGCACCGTTCTCTTAAGGAGGTCTCTTTCCAGGCTCTGAATATTCTCAATTTGACAACTGTTTTCCCTACCGGCTTCTTCGATGGAGTGGTTTCCTTTGGAAATACGCTGGTGCATCTGGATGGATTTACGCAGATAGCTGCCTTTTTTAAACAGGTTGCCACCGTGCTGAAACCCGGCGGGCATTTGATGGTCCAGATTATCAATTACGATCATGTTATAGATCATGGTTTAAAGGGACTTCCAACCATTGAGAACGATCACATTCGGTTTGAACGGTACTATGATGTGGTGGATCCTTCCTCACGTATCAATTTCAGAACGGTTCTTACCGTTAAGCCGACCGGAGAGGTTATACATAATACCGTAGGTCTTTTCCCTTTGCGGAAAAAGGGGATTGAGGAATTGCTCACCAAAGGTGGCTTTGACGAGATCTCTTTTTACGGCGATTTTAAGGGTGGTTCCTTGTCTTCTTCTTCAATTCCCTTGATTTTTTCAGCCCGGTGGCCGTCCTGAAATTGACCGTTACAACCCCGGGTAATTCCTCTGAAGACTCCGTGAACTCCCATTAACCTTGTGTCTGGTTCGTTTAACCCTCTCAAAACGATAGCCCCTCTTTGATCATTTGGGCCACCTTTCGATCGATGGGGAAGGTGAGGTCTTCAGGGGAGAGCATGTCCAGTGAGATCCATCTGAATGACTGGTTCCCCTCTTTGGGCCCGAAAGGAAAGGACTCCTGGGTGGTGAGGAGTGGTGGGCTTTGTGGAAGGTCAAAGGTATAATAGATGCTGATGAGTTGGGTGTGGTCGAAGAAGCGGGTCTCCTGAAAAAAATCGGTCGTGTAAAAATGGCCGGTGACCTTAATCTCCAGACCCATCTCCTCAAAACATTCGCGTTGCAGGCATTCGATGGGTCCTTCGCCATACTCCAGCCCTCCTCCGGGGAACTTGGTCATGTACATCCCCAGCCGGTATTCATCCGAGAGCAAAAGATGATCGTTAACGATACACAGTCCATAAACGCGTATGTTAAAACAGCCTTTCGATGTCATTGGAGGGGGATGGTCGAATTTATGTGGATCAAAAAAAGCCGGGACTCCTCTTTTCAGAAGATTGTAAACCATGAGAAAGATTAATGTTAATAATCAGAGTCCCGGCCTGTTCATTTTATTTTGCCTCTAACAAATTTAATAACTTCTTCCGTATTTTCAGGGCTAAACCAATATATTTCTTCATCGCGTTTGAACCACGACAGCTGTTTTTTTGAATATCGTCGTGAGTCGCGTTTGATGAGTTCAATGGCTTTGTCGAGTGAGATGAGTCCATCAAAGTGTTGAAATAACTCCTTGTATCCCACTGTGTTTAGGGCATTTAAGTGGCGGTAGGGGTATAATTCCCGGGCTTCGTCTATCAGTCCTGCCGATATCATTTCATCGACCCGGTCATTAATCCGTTGATAGAGTGCCGCTCGTTCCATTTCCAACCCTATCTTGATGATCCGGAATGGTCGTTTGTGCTTTGGACTGGTTCTTAACTGGGAATAGGGGCGTCCGGTCATCAGGCACATCTCCACGGCATGCACCACCCGCTTGGGGTTTTTTAAATCAACCTGCTCGTAAAAGACGGGATCGAGTAACTTTAGCTGGCGACGGATACTTTGCAGACCTTCGGTTTCCAATTGTTCTTGTAATTCCAGACGCAGTTTCGGGTCAACGGTTGGCAACAGGTCGATGCCATTGCAAAAGGCGTCGACGTACATCATGGAGCCACCCGTGAGAATCAGTGTTTTATGTTGGACAAACAGCTTTTGTGTAAGCGAAAGTACGTCTTGCTCAAATTCATAGGCATTGTAGTAATCGAGTATAGACTTTGTGCCAATCAAATAGTGCGCAATCCCTTCCATTTCCGATTCGGAGGGCGTTGCAGTGCCTATTCGTAACTCTTTGTATATTTGTCGGGAGTCGGCTGAAATGACCGGACTCTGGAAATGGCGGGCCAGATGAATGCTTAAGGCTGTTTTTCCAATGCCCGTGGGTCCAACTATCACCACCACAGTGTTGTCTGTTTTACTCATTTTGTGGTGATCAATAGAGGTCTTCGTCGTAGTCGATAAAGTCGGGGTCTTCGTCCTCAAAGAGGTCTTCCAGCTCCGAGGGGTCGTTCAAAAGATCATCGAATTCGTCAAAGTTGGAATCCATAAAATCCTGGGGTAGAACTGCGGGTGGAGGAGCTCCTTCGCTTCGCACACAATGAGGGTTCCCGGCTATCCCGTCCTTCATTTGGATCAGCTCGAGGAATAAAACCCTTTCCGCAAAAAGATCGAAGACATATAGCAGTCGTTGCTTTTTCTCGGTAATCAGTTCACCCAGTTTGGTGTCACTCATGGGTTGAATGTCCGGGCTGGGGCTCTCCAGCATATTTAATAGGGTGATCTCAGTCTCCTTATGCCACTCTTGGTTGGTGATGAAGAAGGAAGCCAACTCCCCTTTGTCAAAGCCCATTTCCGAATTCAGGAATTCATGGAATTCAAGAAACAGACAGTGGCTGTCAATTTCAACCTCCCTGATGAAGTTATCCTGCTCTCCTGATATTATTCGAAACGTGTAGATCATATTTATGCTTTTGCTTTTCCTGTCGTCTGCAGGGTCTCTTTTTGACAAATCCATTTAATTGTGGTTTAACGGATGTGTGGCAAATTTCGGCCCTTTTTGGCTTGTGTGGTCAGCCAAGGGTGGACCATTAGCCGTAAATGGCAGATGTCTAAAGGAATATAACGTAATTAAAGGTTTTTTGTTTGGCGCAAAGATAGGAGAAAAACCTGTTTTTATCGCTAAATTGCGTTTAATAACGGGGCCTGCAGGAGTTTGGTTGCAAAAAAACAGTTATATTTCACTTTTCCCGGGCCAGACCTCATGATTTATGACCCTGGACTTTCAAATATTTTGGCAGGTTTCCATTTTTGGAAAGCTTACCTAGTGCTTAGTAGAATGGTTATTATTTGTATGATTAAATGGCCGGTGTATAGATTTTTTTACCAGGTGATAAGCCGTTCCTTAAAACCCTTATGTTTATCGTTAATTATTCTGGGCGGGGCCTTTTCCAACGTTTTAGGACAGGTTGTTAGCTGCGATTCGGTTAAGGCCCAAAATGTTTTTTTTAGGTTGTCCAACTTTGGGGAGAAGGTGTTGGAGAAGGTGACCTGGGAAAATAAGGGGAGGGTTCTGGCGATATATCCTTCGGGCGGCTACAGTCCTCGTAATGGTCTGGAATTTGGTGTGATGCCGGCTTTTAAATGGCCCGCCGCACTTCCGGACTGGGTGAATACCCTTTCGGCAGGGCTGGAAGGCTCAACGGGCGGAATGCTTCAGTTGCAGGCCGAATACGAATGGTTCATTCATGAGAACTGGCAAAGCAGAGGCCAGCTAACCTGGAATAACCGCAATGATCGCTTTTGGCCAAGGGGCCAAACAGACTTTATAACTTTTGATCGTCGTGAATTCTCGATTCAGGGAGAGTTGCTTCGACATCTTTCCTCAAAGCTGTGGGCCGGGATCCTATTGCAAAGTACTTTCAATAAATTCGGGAATATAGAAGCCGGTGAAGGTCCGGGCCAGCTGGTTAATGGCCTGGAGGGAGGGGCTGTTTTGGGAGCAGGCCCTTTGTTGGTCTTTGACTCGCGTAATCGCGTGTTGTCACCGCAGAAGGGTGGGTTGCTTCGGGTGCATTACCTTTTCTTTGGCCCGGGAGAGTTGGGCGATTATTCTTATAATCAATGGATGGTAGATGGCCGTTGGTACCTGCCGATTATTCACTGGAACAGCGTGGTGGCATTTCAATTGCTGGGGGAGTATGGTGGAGATGGGATGCCCTTTTATCAAGCCCCCCAACTGGGCGGAAAGGATCGCTTGAGAGGTATCGGTCATCCCTTACGAATGACCGGTCAGTCTCTTTGGATGGCCCGTGGCGAATTTAGACAACCGCTGTGGTGGCGATTGAGCGGTGTTGTGTTTGGTGGAGCCGGGAGGACGGCCTCCACATTTGACCATCCGTTGACTGATGTTATAGGCTCGGGCGGGTGTGGTTTGCGTTTTAGAATGTTGCCCCACGATCCACTCAATGTCAGGGTCGACTTTGGCGTTTCCACCCTGGGCGATTCGGGGTTCTTTATTTCCCTCAAAGAGGCTTTCTGAGCCTAACCAGTTTTGAGTTTTAGGCCTTGTTGGACCTAAACGCCTGTGAAAATCCATAGTTTATTTTAGGTTATTTATCTTTTTGGTCCGTAGTGTGTTTGCCTGTGGGGATCAGGGTTTTGTCTGGTGTTAACCTAAGGCATATAAAAAAGATAGGAAATAAGAAGGATAAAAAGAATTTGGAAATAAGAATGTTAGGGTTTATATTTGCATAAAACCTATTAAAAAGATAGTTTAATATGAGGCTTCCGCAGCGGGTACATTATGGGTTGGTTTTTTTATTGCAACTGCATTTTAATTATCCAGATCTTAAAACGGTTAAAGAGGTGGCCCGAGCCGAAGATATGCCGCAAAAATTTCTCGAGGGCATTGCCGCTGATCTGAAAAATGAGGGGTTGGTGGAGGTTAAGCGCGGCGCCCACGGGGGTTATCGGCTGGCCCGACCCCTTAAGGAGAAAACCCTGATGGAGGTGGTTCGGGCTCTTGCTCCGGAGTGGGAGAGGCCCACCATAAAAACAGATAAGCAGGGTGAGAAAAGTAAGACTCAATGCGTGGAGTTGTTTCTTGATTCAACATCTGCCAAAGTGGTTAGACAGTTGGAGAATGTTAACCTTGGTAAGTTGGTGGATTTGTATAATGAGGAGAGAAATTTAATGTATTACATTTAACATTTAAAACAGACTGAGATGACTAAGATTGCTAATAATATGACAGAATTAGTGGGTAAAACCCCACTTGTGAGGATAAACAAACTTACCGACGGTGCTACAGCCGAGGTGTTGGCCAAGCTGGAGGCACGTAATCCCGGAGGGTCGGTGAAGGATCGTCCTGCCTTGAATATGATATTGACCGCCGAGCGGGATGGACTGCTGGATGCTGAAACAGTGATTGTGGAGCCTACCAGCGGCAATACCGGGGTGGGGTTGGCTATGGTAGCTGCTGTGCGTGGTTATAAGATAATTCTTACCATGCCTGAGAGCATGTCGGTGGAGCGTCGAAAACTCTTGAAAAAATTTGGTGCTGAGTTGGTTCTTACCCCGGCATCGGAAGGCATGAAAGGGGCTATTTCGCATGCTCAGCAGATCGCGTCAACCTATCCCAAGTCGTTTATTCCCCAGCAATTTATGAATAAGGCCAACCCTGAATCGCACTATTGTGGTACGGCGCAGGAGATATGGGAGGATACCGAACGGAAAGTGGATGTGTTTGTGGCCGGCGTGGGGACCGGGGGAACCATCACCGGCGTGGGGCGTTTCCTGAAGGAAAAAAATCCAAAGATAAAGATCGTTGCCGTGGAGCCTTCTGCCTCTCCGGTCTTGTCGGGTGGTTCCCCGGCCCCTCATAAGATTCAGGGTATCGGTGCCGGGTTTATCCCCGACATTTTAGATACCACCGTAATCGATGAAATTGTTAAGGTAGACAATGAGGATGCCCTTCATACCTGCCATGAAGCCGCCAAACAAGAGGGTGTGCTGTGTGGCTATTCCTCCGGGGCTGCATTGTGGGCTGCAGTTCAGCTGGCCCGTCGCCCCGACCTTAAAGGCAAACAGATTGTTGTGTTGTTGCCCGATACCGGTGAGCGCTATCTGAGTACCTTCGCGGAGTAATCGGGGGGCTAAGCCTGGCATATTTCCTTAAGTTCCTCCATCACTTTCCGGTGTACGTTATCCGTTAGATTAAGGGGGGCCAGGGCACCGGGGTTCTCGAGAAGCTGATTGCACAGAAGAATATCGGCGTCCAGAAGGACTCTCTTCTCCGACTTGGTGAGACGGGTGAGAACGGTGATGGGAAAGATGCGGTAGCGCTCTATGTGATCTTTGAGTGCATTGTTGTGGGGGTGGTCCCAGCTCATCAGATTTAACCCGCTGCACTCTCCGAAGGCAAGGGCATCGCTGGTAAAGCGGGTGTTGGTAGCTACCCAGCCATGGTATTGAAGCCCGTTGAATTCGGAGAGTGTTTTGCGCCTGGCAATGATGTCGTTGACCCGTGACCGGATGTAGAGCGGTACTTTTACGTTGGCAAACTTCCCCGGACTGTTGTAATATTTGCACTCCACCAGGTGCTGATGGTGGCCGTCGGTGGCAATCACATCCACTTCGTGCATTACGCATTGTCCCTGTACCTCTTGTCCTACCTCTACTTTGAACCCTTTGTATTTGAATACCTGTCCCATGAATTGCTCAAAGGGATAACCGGAAGGGCCTAATTCCATGATGGCTTTCTTGAGACTGTACCGGGCTGCCATGCTGCGTCTTTTGCTCCGGAGCAATTTGAAGGCCCTGCCGTAGATCTGGGCAGTGGTGGTTCCTTCGCTCAGCCATGATTCGATCTCTTCTGCAATTTCACTAATCGTTTCTGTGTCAGCGCCAGAGCGACTTAGGGACCGTTCGAATTTTTCCCGCGAGAAGGGCTGCATCTCCCCGGAGGCCTTTTTTATCAGAAGGTGATTATTCATTATACTATGTTTAACGTTGGGTTAGAATCAAAGAACAATGATAAGCATAAACCGGATTTTCTCCTAATTCGAGTCTGGCTATAAAGTCCGATAATTGAGTAATGCCAATGGGGATAAAAAAAGCGGAGCCCTGGGGGTCCGCTTTGGTCTGAAAATATTATCGTCAGGCACCCAGGGATTTCTCTTTCCGGATCCCTAACGAGAACTGGTTATTTTTTGGATGCTTTTTTGGCAATGCCATTTAAGGCCGAACCGGCTTTGAACCACTCAATTTGTTGTTTATTGTAGGTGTGACGCGTTTTGATGGTGTCCTTGCTGCCATCGGCATGGACCACCTCGATGGTTACAGGCTGGTTGGGCGCAAAACCCTGCAGGTCAATAAAGTTGAACGTGTCATCTTCCTGTATGAGGTTGTAATCCTCCTCATTCTCAAAGGTGAGTCCCAGCATGCCCTGCTTTTTCAGGTTGGTTTCGTGAATCCTGGCAAAACTTTTTACAACCACTGCTCTCACGCCCAGGTGGCGGGGCTCCATGGCCGCATGTTCGCGCGAGGATCCTTCTCCATAATTATGGTCGCCAACCACAATGGTCGGCACCCCTGCCGCTTTATAGGCTCGTTGCGTGTCGGGTACTTTGCCATAGGCGCCCGTTAGTTGGTTTTTAACCTGATTGGTTTGTTTATTAAAGGCATTAACTGCTCCAATCAGCATATTGTTGGAGATGTTATCCAGATGACCTCTGAATCGCAGCCAGGGACCGGCCATTGAGATATGGTCGGTGGTGCATTTACCTTCGGCCTTTAAGAGCAGCCTGGCCCCCATAATGTTTTTCCCGTCCCATGGTTCGAAGGGTGTAAGCAGCTGCAGTCGTTCGCTTTCGGGATTGACAGCTACTTCAGCGCCTGAATGGGTCGATCCCGGTGCCTGATAGCCTGCGTCTTGAACGTCAAATCCTTTGGGGGGCAACTCTACACCGGTGGGTGGGGTCAGTTTTACCTTTTCTCCTTTGTCATTTACCAGGCTGTCGGTTAGGGGGTTAAAGCCCAGGTCGCCAGCGATGGCAATGGCCGTAACCATTTCGGGTGAGGCCACAAAGGCGTGGGTGTTGGGGTTGCCATCGGCCCGCTTGGCAAAATTTCGGTTAAAGGAGTGTACGATCGTATTTTTCTCCTGTTTGTCGGCGCCTTCACGTGCCCACATGCCAATGCAGGGTCCGCAGGCGTTGGCAAAGACTTTTCCGCCCATTTTCTCGAAGAGATGGATAAAACCATCGCGTTCAATGGTATAGCGTACCTGCTCCGATCCCGGGGTCACGGTGAATTCCGATTTTACCTTTAGGCCTTTTTCAACCGCCTGGCGGGCAATGGAGGCTGCCCGGGAGATGTCTTCGTAGGAGGAGTTGGTACAGGAGCCAATCAAGCCTACGTCCACTTTTACGGGCCACTGGTTTTTCATGGCCTCTTCTCGCATCTGTGAAATGGGGGTTGCTCTGTCGGGGGTGAACGGTCCGTTGATATGGGGCTCTAACAGGCTCAGATCAATCTCGATCACCTGGTCGAAATACTTTTCGGGTGCTTCATACACCTCTTTGTCGCCCGTGAGGTGTTCTTTGACCTTCATGGCCTCGGCGGCCACATCCGGGCGATTGGTGGCATTCAGGTAACGAACCATGGAGTCGTCAAAACCAAAGGTTGAGGTGGTGGCCCCTATTTCGGCCCCCATGTTACAGATGGTGCCCTTGCCTGTGCAGGAGAGAGATTGGGCCCCTTCTCCAAAATATTCGAGAATAAATCCTGTGCCTCCCTTTACGGTGAGGATTCCGGCAACCTTAAGAATCACATCTTTTGGGGCTGTCCAACCGTTCAATCGTCCGGTTAGTTTAACTCCAATGAGTTTCGGGAACTTTAACTCCCAGGGCATGCCGGCCATCACATCTACTGCATCGGCACCGCCTACCCCGATGGCAATCATACCCAGGCCTCCCGCGTTGGGGGTGTGTGAGTCGGTGCCTATCATCATCCCTCCCGGAAAGGCATAGTTTTCCAGAACCACCTGATGGATGATTCCGGCCCCTGGTTTCCAAAATCCCAACCCGTATTTGTTCGAAACGGTGCTAAGAAAGTCATAAACCTCTCGGTTGGTGACTTCGGCCGTCTTAAGATCATTGTCTGCCCCTGTTTTGGCCTGTATCAGGTGATCGCAATGCACGGTGGAAGGGGCCTGAACTTTTTTCTGTCCGGCTTGCATAAATTGCAGAAGCGCCATCTGGGCCGTGGCATCCTGCATGGCCACGCGGTCGGGGGTGAAATCCACATAAGAACCTCCCCGTTTATAGGGTTGTGCCGGCAAGGCCTCGGCAAGATGAGCGTATAATACTTTTTCGGTTAGGGTTAGCGGTCGATTTAACAGCGAGCGGGCAGCGTTTACCTTTTCGTTCATCGTCGCATAGACTCTTTGGATCATTTGAATGTCAAAAGCCATAATGATATTTTTTTGAAGTGTTTTTAAGGGTTGAGGGTTGGCATGGTTCAGACAAATTTAACCAAAACTTGGTAATAATAAAATACAGCCGGTTTATCGGGATGTTTTAGGTCTGGGTTTTTAGAAGCTTTGAATAGGGTGGGGGTGGCTGTCTGAAAAAATGGGATAAAAAAAACGCCTCCCTAAAAAAGGAAAGCGTTTTTTAAATTAGTATGATGTTACCTGAATTAGGCTTTATCTACTGAGAACATATGCTCAATGAGTTCAACAACTTTGGTAGAGTAACCCCACTCATTGTCGTACCAGCTGATTACTTTGATGAAGTTGTCGTTCAGACCGATTCCGGCACCTGCATCGAAGATGGATGTGTGTGTCTCACCCACAAAGTCGTTAGAAACAACGGCATCTTCGGTATAAGCAAGAACACCTTTTAATTCGCCTTCAGAGGCTTCTTTCATGGCAGCACAAACAGCTTCGTAAGAAGCACCTTTGCTGATGCGGCAGGTAAGGTCAACAACCGATACATCGGGGGTTGGTACACGGAAAGCCATTCCGGTTAATTTGCCATTCAACTCAGGAATTACTTTTCCTACGGCTTTAGCAGCTCCGGTAGATGAAGGTATAATGTTTTGGCCTGCACCGCGTCCACCGCGCCAGTCTTTCATAGAAGGACCGTCAACAGTTTTTTGAGTGGCAGTAGTGGCATGTACTGTAGTCATCAAACCTTCTACAATGCCGAATTTGTCGTTCAATACTTTTGCGATTGGCGCCAAACAGTTGGTAGTACAAGAGGCGTTGGAAACAAAATTCATCTCCTTGGTGTATTTCTTGTTGTTTACACCCATTACGAACATCGGAGTGTCATCTTTTGAAGGAGCGGACATTACCACTTTCTTGGCTCCGGCATCCAGGTGGGCCTGAGCTTTTTCTTTGGTCAGGAAGATTCCGGTTGATTCCACAACATACTCGGCACCTACTTCACCCCATTTAAGGTCGGCAGGATTTCTTTCGGCGGTAACACGGATGGCTTTGCCATTCACGACCAATTTACCGTCTTTTACTTCAACTTCTCCGTTGAAACGACCATGGGTTGAGTCATACTTGAGCATGTAAGCCATGTAATCCACATCAATGAGGTCATTGATGGCTACTACTTCAACATTTGATTTTTGAACAGCGGCACGGAAAACCAAACGGCCGATGCGCCCAAAACCATTAATACCAATCTTAATTTTTGACATTTTATCGCTTTTTTAGTGATTATACATTACAATCGATTCTGTTTCAGCGGTGCAAAAATAGTAAATCATTAGAGATTCGTCAACTAATATTTCCTAAAAAACAAAAAAGGAAATCAATGATTCCCTTTTTTGAAAAGTTTATGGTGCGATTCATTTGACCCAATCAGGATGTCTTTCCGGGGTTGTCGCATTCCAAATTATTGACCGGTGGCTTTATGAGTGCACGGTTTCTACCACGTTGGCACTGCTGTAGGCAGGACAATCTTGTACCGATTTGCAGGACGAAAAAGCCAGCGCAACAAATAAAAATACCACGGCAATTAAAGCAAGTTTCTTCATAATGAATAATTTTGGAGGTAAAAGTATAGTTATTATCTAATATTTACAAAGTTTATCTTTTAAGAAAAAAAGGATTTTTTGGGTTTGTTTTCCTATGTAAACGAAATTTTCAGAAAAAGTTTACATTTTTGTGCCTTTATCTTGATGAAAGGATTCATTTTTAGGGTAAATATAATAAATGTCAATGAGGAAAATATCCCTGAAGCTTCAAGGCTTTATTAAACAAGGGTACGGACTCTTCCCCAAATTGATCGATACTTCTTTGTACTCATATCGCTCAACTTAGGTTTTATTTCACTGAAAAATTTCTCTATCTGCATTTCTTGTTCTAATTTTGAAAGGTCTGCGGTTAGAGGTAATTTTGGGGTCGACCTGTGGCTTATGAGATAAAGATTTGATCCCCCCATGACTTTTGTTTTTTGATATATTGTAAAACCGAACATTAAAGACTTAATACTATGCACGTTCAGCAATTACGAGGTTCCATTGTTGCCATTATTACCCCCTTTAAGGGCAATGAAGAGATTGATTTTGAGGCCTTTGATGAACTTTTAGAGTTCCATATCAACCAGGGGACCGATGGACTTGTCGTTTGTGGAACTACAGGTGAAACACCCACGTTGACCCAGCAGGAAGATGCCCTTTTGATCGAACGGGCTGTTCGCACCGTTAATGGGAGAGTGCCTGTGATTGCCGGGGCCGGAAGTAACTCTACTGCCGAATGTATTAAATATTGCCAAAGCGCGGCCGGATTGGGAGCAGATGCTCTGTTGGTGGTTGCACCCTATTATAATAAACCTACCCGTCGGGGTATTTATAAACATTTCGCTCAAGTGGCCAGGGCTGTGGAAGCCCCTATTATTCTTTATAATGTGCCCGGACGTACCGGTAGCAATATTGATCCCGCAACTGCCCTGGAGTTGGCAAACGATTTTAAAAATATCATTGGCATCAAAGAGGCCGGTGGTAATATGAGTGTGTTCGGGGAACTGCTGGCTAACCGGCCTGATGGATTTAAAGTATACAGCGGTGATGATTTTCTCTCGGCTTCTGCTAATCTGCTGGGAGCTGATGGTTGTGTGTCGGTGGTAGCCAATATCATTCCGGCCGAGTTTCATGAATTAATGGTGGCTTCTATGAACGGCGATGTGACTACCACGCGTGAGCTCTTTTTCCGATACCGTGCTTTAATGGAGCTGATGTTTGTTGAATCGAATCCGCTGCCTGTTAAAACAGCTCTTTCGTTGATGATGGATAAAGTAAATGAAGTCTTCAGGGCTCCTCTCTGTGAGATGGAAGATCAGAACCGCGAGATGCTGAAACAGGAGTTGCGTCGGTTGAAGCTTATTTAATGGTCTGTTGCTGACGTTTTTTCTTTAAGATGGGATACCTCTTTTCGCAAGGGAAGTAGCCTTCCCCGGACTGGATTCGGGAATGGAGAGTTCTCCCGCAAGTCTGCGGGACTGTTTAATGGCAATTCAAAAAGAATTATAAACAGATGAGAAACCTTATCCTATTTCTGCTGTTGTTTATATCCTTTTCTGCCTGGTCTCAGGATTTAATCGTTACCACCGGGGGGGACTCGCTCAACTGCAAAATAACCAAAGTAAAGCAGGGTCATATCTACTTCACTTTTAAGCACAACGAGGAAATCCGAAGCACTCTTTTGCCTCTTGAGGGGGTGCTAAATCATCAGTTCGATTTTTTTGAGGAGAGGGAAGTCCCTGAAAAATGTGTGATATATACCGATAATTACCAAAAAGTGCGGATGGCCCTCAATGGAGGGTATAGCTATCGTACAGCCGGCATTGCTAACAGTGTACCCTCCGATTTAAGGGATCATACCCGGGCCCTTAAGTCGGGCTATCATCTGGGTGGCGATATTTCCTGGTTTTTTGCCGAACAATTAGGCGTCGGCCTTAACAGTTCATTGTTCAAAGCTTCCAACTCCACTCCAGCCTATATTGATGTTGGGAATGGCTCCTTTTCAGGTATTACCACTTTGAATGAGGAGGTGACCATCTTATTCCTGGGGCCACAGTTCACCACACGGTTTTTAAATGAAGACAAAACAAATGCTTTTATTATGAGTTCTTCCCTGGGCTATATTGGCTACGTCGATGATGCTGTTTTAGGAGAGGAATTTAAACTGAAGGGCAGTTCTCTGGGATATGTATTTCAACTGGGTTACGACCTTGGTCTATCCGATAAGCTTTCGCTGGGTCTTCAGGTTTCCCTGCTGGCTGGGACCTTAACAAAAATCAAAAAGGAGCAAGGGGCTTATTCCGAAACCATTAAATTGGATGAAGGAAGTTATGAGAGTTTAAGCCGTATCGATTTTTCTGTGGGGTTTAGATTTCATAAATGATCCCTGTCCGATTTTTCCGGTGTTTCCTTAATTTTGGTTAAGAAATCGTCCTTTCCCAGCCTATGGATCTTTTTGCCGTTTAATAGGCTGGAAATTGTTTGTTATAAAATAGAAAATCGCGACCCGCATGGAACGTTTTATCCAACAACTCATCGAGGACCTTCACCAGGCTACTTATAATTTTAGGCCACCCCATTGTTTTTGGGCCTGGTCTCAAGCTGATCCGCTAAATGATTTGGAATTGGAGGATATGAGCTTTGCTGAAAAATATTATTTCGGTAAGGAAGAACCCATTTCTTCCATAACGGGGATAGAGTTCGAACGATTACCCTGGGTAGAAGAGTTAGATCTTGATCAACAGGGACGGCTCGCCTCTGAACTGGAAAAACTGTTAGACTATTTTCATTTTAAGCTTGAATTTCCAACCGGGTATCCGGCCCATTTGAGGTACCCATTCATTAAAAAATTTTGGGAGGAGTCGCATGTGCCCTTATCGTTTGGGACCAACCATATTGAATTTTGTGAACAGGAGAAAGAAGATTGTCCTTTCCCTGGCTTCTGCACGATCTGCGATGATGTGGAGGCACAATTGAAACACGACGAAGAGACCTGTGGAAAATCGGAGATGGCCCCCGATTTGGATTTTTTTAATCTTTTGCCTGGCGTTGGGGAGATTGAAGCCTGGGCTAAAAATCTGACGGAATTCAAGGATGAAGACGAGGCCCATCCTCCCCTAATGAATGATGAGAATGAAGTGGACTTTCCGCCATTCCTCAATGGTTTGTACAACGACGATGGAACTGAGGTGAATCCCAATGAGGTGCCTGTTCCGGGCCTCTGTGTGATTTGCAAAAAATACCAGATGGAGGATTGGGAAGAGAATCTGCTTTGCCTTATGAACCGCAATGATCAGCGCGATAGCGATGATTTTAAATGCGGGGAATTCGAGAAAATTTGAATCCTTCCAGAACTTTTACCATTCTATTTACTTCCTCATTTGAATGCCTCCCTCCCGGGACGGGTTTCTTTAATAAAACTTTTTTTGGTAGCTGGCTGGGGCGAGGTTGTCCATTTGAATTTCCCTTTATTTGTGTTCCTGTCACCGAAGATTACTTCTGTCGATCCTGAAATTTTGACAGGGCAGGCAATACCTTTCCTTTTATCGCCATATTTCGTTTTGCATCAGTTGATTAGGTTCGATGGAAGCTGAACTTCAAAATCTTTTTCTGCTCCTCCCCCCCCGAAGGAGGCCCTGAAGGTGAATTACGGGAGAATGGCCAGACCAGTGTGATTTGGCTTACTGTAGGGGAAAAGAGAGGAGATCTGTCTATGAAAAAATAAAATTATTTATAAATTGCGCCGAAAACGCTAAACTAAATAATAAATGAATAAAATTCAGGTAATTGTTCTTTTTGCTCTATGTCTCGTAACAACGGCCAGAGGACAGCAGGTAAGTATTATTCCACAACCTCTATCGGTCGAAATGGGGGAGGGTAGTTTTGAGATTACGGCCAAAACCCCGATTGTTGCTGATGTGGCCAGTGGTGCCAATGTCAGCTTTCTACAGCAGATCTTTCAGCCCGCATTCTGGCAGGAGCTGAAACTGAAAAATAAGGGTTGTAAAGGCATTGTTTTGCGGGTAGATACTTGCCTTAAAAAACAGCTGGGCAGCGAAGGTTATCAGTTCGCGGTGAACAACAAATCGGTGACCATTACCGGCTCATCAGAGGCTGGAGTCTTTTATGGTATTCAAACGCTTCGGCAATTGCTTCCGGTAGATCTTACTTCCATCAAGTCTCTTTCGGTACCGGTTTTAACCATCGAAGATCAGCCTCGCTTCAGCTGGCGGGCCTTCATGCTCGATGACTCGCGCCATTTTCACGGGATGGAGCAGGTTAAAAAGTTGCTCGATCAGATGGCCTTGCTTAAAATGAACGTTTTTCAATGGCATCTGACCGATGATCAGGGCTGGCGCATCGAAATTAAGAAATACCCCAGGCTGACTCAGGTGGGTGCCTTCAGGAAGGATACCCAAACAGGGTGGTATAAAAGTGATACCCGCTCCGGAGAACCCCATGGTGGCTTTTATACGCAGGAACAAATAAAAGAAGTTATTGCCTATGCTTCTGAGCGCCAGATTAAAATCGTGCCCGAGATTGAGATGCCGGGTCATGCCTCCGCCGCAATTGCCGCCTATCCCTGGTTGGGAACCATTGGCCAACTTACCGAGGTGCCCGTGACTTTTGGCAAATTGCCGGACTCTTTTAATGTGTCCGACCCCAAAGTATACCAATTTCTCGAAGATGTGCTGGAAGAAGTAATGGCCCTGTTTCCCTCCGAAATAATCCATATCGGGGGCGATGAGGTGACGTTTGATGCCTGGAAAGAGTCTGAACAGGTACAGGCCTTTATGAAAACCAACGAGCTTAAATCGCCGGCCGATCTGCAAATTTTCTTTACCAATAAAATCTCCACCTTCATCGACAAAAATAATAACCGGATGATGGGCTGGAACGACATACTGGGCGGTAATGTACACGAATGGCAAGAGGCCGAGGACGTGGAGGTGAAGGAGACCCTGGCCCCCAGTGCCATCATTCATTTCTGGAAAGGCAGCCTTGATTTGGTCACCCAGGCAGTTACTAATGGCTACGATATCGTTAATTCCCATCACGTCTATACTTATTTGGATTATCCCTATACCAGTATCCCCATCGAAAAAGCCTATGAATTTGAACCTGTTCCCGAGGGACTGGAGGAAAAATACCATTCCAAGGTGATGGGAACCGGCTGTCAGATGTGGAGTGAGTGGATTCCCAAAGTGTCGGATATGGACGTGAAGGTATTTCCACGACTGGCGGCCTACGCTGAGGTGGGCTGGACCGCTAAGGAACGAAAAGACTATGCCGTTTTCAGATCCGCACTGGATAACATGATTGCCAGATGGAAAAAGGAGGGCATTATCGTGCCGGAAAAATTTTCAAAGTCGGATTTCCCCAAAAACAAGTAATCGTGAGGCTTTATTTCCCCTTTTGGAACCCTCCTCATCTTTAAACGACTGAAATATTTCAAGGTCTCTCAAGCCGTGCTTTGTTCGAGTTGGGCGAATAACCTTGATTTATAGCCTGTTAAATTTGTGTTGGGAGGGAAAATAATTAGGGCTGGCACGGTATGTGTTGGTTCCCTTAGCATGAAATTTGCTTTTCTGGTTTTGGTGCTGGGGATATTTTCCCGGTTGGCAGTCTCTCAGGATCTTAATAACCGGTTGCTTCCTGACCGGGGAGGGGTAGAAGTGTTGCCGGATTCGGCTGCAGGGATACCCCACCCTGGCGGATTTATCTATGCCCCGCCCTGGGCTCAGAATCAGATAGATAATGTGCTTTTTCTTCTGCCGCCCAAAGTGTTGAAGGAGAGATGTTCGATGCGTTATTCAATCCATAACGCGGGGATAAGCCTTTTTAATTCAAGTGAACAGGTAACCTACCCACATTATGGCGGTTTTTTTCAGATGGAAAGCGATGTGGTCTTTTCCCCGGTTAACAAAGTGATTCTTAGAATTGGGGGAAGAGTGATAAGGCAGGATACCCCGGAGCAATCTCACTCCCAAATGCAATATGGCCTCTGCTCGTCCCTGGGATATTCTTTCTCCAACTGGCTGGCATTCAGGTTGTATGGTCAGAGGCTGTGGTATTTCAATCCCCAACAGGTAAGTCCGCTTTTATTGTTGAACCCGCTTTTCCCGCATACCGCGGTCGGGGCTGAACTGTCCACTAAGATAAATAACGTGCAGATGGGCTTAGGATCAAAGGCCATCTTTGATCCCCAATTTAATTCCAGTCAGCATTTAAATCTCATCAATACAAAGGTCTCCATTGGTTTTTAATTCAATTTGGATCCTGATTCAGCATACTATACCAACTCCCTCCTGTGCGGCTATTTTGTAGATGAACCTTTTTTCTATACCGGTAAATTTTATTCTTTGGTCATTGAGCTCACGTCGAAAAGTGTTTGTATCTTTAAAAATCCTTAAAATATTTTTAATTTATAAATAGGGCTTCAAATGGTACAAAAAACAATTAGTATAAGTGTTGTTTTGTTGGTGACCATGAGTCTATTTCCCGGTTATTCCCAAAATTCACCTGCTTTTTTGACCACAATTGGGATATGTACCAATTTCAAAAACGCTGATATGCTGGCTGCGTTTGGTTATTCCTATGTCGAAGAAAGCGTGGGTAATTTTTTGATGCCACTTAAAAGCGAGGAGGAATTTAATGCTGTTTTACAGAAGGCGCAAATGGCTGCATTGCCCGTAAAATCCTGTAATGGTTTTATTCCCGGAAATATGAAGAGTGTTGGACCGGAGGCTGTTCATCCCGCAGTTTTGGAATATATGGAAACGGCCTTTCGAAGGGCTCAAAAGGCCGGTGTAAAATACATTGTTTTTGGAAGTGGCGGTTCGCGTTCCATCCCTGATGACTATCCCCGGGAGGACGCACGTCAGCAATTCATTGGTCTCTGTTCCCAAATGGCACCCATTGCGGCCAAATACGATGTGGTGGTTGTTCTGGAACCGCTTAACACCAAAGAGTGCAACTTTATCAATTCCGTTATCGAAGGAGCTGGAATCGTGGAAGATGTTAATCACCCGAACTTCCGGTTGCTTGCCGATATCTATCATATGAAAATGGAAAACGAGGGGCCCGAAAGCATTCTTAAATTTGGGCATCTGATAAAGCATGTCCACATTGCCGAAAAAGAAGGACGTTCAGCTCCGGGAACCCACAATGAAGATTTTGGGCCCTATTTTGAAGCGTTGAAAAAAGTGGGCTATCAGGGTATGATATCCATCGAATGCAGGTGGGAAAATATGGAATCGCAAGCACCCATCGCCATTGAAACCATTAGAAGTCAAACAAAAATCTTAAATGTCGAATAGTTATGGATAATTCAAGACGTTCATTTATTAAAAAATCAGCTATGGGTACAGCAGGAATGGCTATTGGTGGGATGGGATTATCGGCAAAGAGTTATAAAAATATAATGGGGGCCAATGATAGAGTAAGAGTTGGAATCCTTGGGTTCTCAGGTCGGTTCCAAAGCTCATTAGGAAAAGCTTTTCAAAAATACGCCGGGGAAATGAATTTTGAGCTTTTTACCGTTTGTGACATCTGGAACCGCCGCCGGGAGGAAGGCCAGGCGTGGTATAAGGAGGCCACTGGTGAAACACTAAGTACAGCACGAAATACCGATGAACTGTGGGGCCAAAAACCTGACGCCATAATTCTGAGTACAGCCGATTTTCAACATGCACTGCTGGCCGCAGAAGCCGTGCGTGCCGGTTGCGATGTCTATTGTGAGAAACCCTTTGCTGAAACCATGGATGATGCCAATGAGGCTTTAAAAGCCGTTAAAGAAACCGGCAAAGTCTTTCAGGTGGGTTCCCAGAGGCGTAGCGGACCCAATTACCATGCAGCACACGATTATATCCAGTCAGGTAAATTCGGGAACATTATTGCCGTGGAGATGACCTGGAACGTCAATCAACCGGGTAGATGGCGCCTGCCTCATCTCACCTCCCAGATCAAAGAATCGGATACCGACTGGAAACGCTACCTGATGAACCGACCCTACGAACCATGGGATCCACGTAAATATTTGGAATACCGCCTTTTCTGGCCTTACTCATCAGGAATACCGGGTCAATGGATGGCCCACCAGATTGATACCGTGCACTGGTTTTCTCATTTAAAGCATCCGCGTTCGGCCGTGGCTAATGGCGGCATCTACCAATGGCACGACGGGCGCAGGAATGTGGATACCCTGACGGCTGTATTCGATTACGGACCGGCGGATAAACCAGATGAAGGGTTTCAGGTGATTTATTCTTCCCGGCAAACCAATTCTGCAGGAGGCACCAAAGAGTGGTATTTTTCCAATGGCGGAAAACTCGACCTGGATAGAAACAGGGTAAACAGCGACGGCGGATTGACCGAAGGCCATGCCAGTGCCATGGGAATGAGCCCCTTTCTCCTGGAGGATTTTGAGCTGCCTCAGATTAAAGTAGAATCGGGAGCCAATACCGGAGCAGACCCTCTGACCAATGCCCACATGAAAAACTGGATGGATTGTGTGCGCAATGGTGATACAAAGACCAATGCTCCCGTAGAAGCCGGTTATAGCCACTCTATTGCCAACATCATGGTTACGGCAGCCTTGCGCACAGGTCAGCGTGCTACTTTCGATGAAAGAACAAAACAGGTAATGGCGGGAGGAAAAATATTCAAGTACTAATATAAGATTCATGAAACCTATTTTTACCTCAATCCTCCTTCTCTTTTTCACGGCCCTGCTTTCTGCCCAAACAAGAGACACTCTTTTTTTATGGCCCAATCAGGTTCCCGGGGAGCTTGAGGCCAAACAGCCCGCCGCCCTGTCCGATAATACCACCGGCAATGTGATTCGTTTGGCCGAGGTTACCGACCCTTTGTTGGTGGTTTTTGAACCCGAAGTCGCGAACCCTTCGGGTGTCGGAATTATTGTTTGTCCCGGTGGAGGATACAATATCCTGGCCGTTGATAAAGAAGGTTATGAAATTGCTCAGTGGTTGAACGCGCTTGGTTACACCGCGTTTGTTTTGCAATATCGTGTCCCGAAAAAGCAGCTTGGGGCATTAAATGATATTCAAAGAGCCATCCGTCTGGTTCGAAGTAAAGCCTGCAAGTATCAGCTCAACGCCGATGAAATTGGTGTCATGGGATTCTCTGCCGGTGCCAGCCTGTGTGCCCGCGCCTCAACTCAGTTTACAAAAGCCTCTTATGAAAAATCCGATTCAATCGATGAGCTCCCTTGTCGGCCCAATTTCTCAATGCTCATTTATCCTGCTTATCTCGACCAGGGTGAAAACAGAGGGCTCACCCCGGAATTAACCATTGGAAAGGATACTCCTCCCTTTTTTATTTTCAGCACTGCCGACGACCATTACGGGAACAGCGCACTGGTGATGACTACAGCACTTCGGGATCAAAAGATCCCCGTGGAATTGCATGTTTTAAATGGAGGTGGACATGGTTATGGCCTCCGTAAAGGAAATATAGCCGCCGAGACCTGGCCTTTACTGGCCGAAAAATGGTTGGATCAATTGGTCATACCCTAAATTCATGTTTTTTAATGGCCTCAGCATTTCCCCTTTTCAGGTTTATCCAATTGGGTTAGAAAGAAAGATTCAGACGGACAAAGATATTCCGGCCGGGTTCAATACTAATTTCCCCCCTGTTCGTTGAGAGGTGATTGGTATAACTGTTATCCGTAAGGTTGTCTATTCCGGCAAATACCTGCAACCCGGCTGACTTTAGGTTTATTTTATTGGTGTTCACAGCCAAATCCAGACGGAAATATCCGTCAGTTTCCTTTTCTCCTTCTGCAATTTTGTTTTGTTTTGCCGCACCGGCCAATGTAAGTTTAACGGCACCGGCTTTGTGGTAAGTATATCGTATTCCCACCTGACCCCTCAATGGTGGAATCAGTGGAAGATTTTCTTTGGCATCGGTATCTTTTCCCCGCACATAGGCTCCTGATACGAATAATACCAGATTATTATAAAAGTTGTAATCCAGTTTGAAATCAAATCCGTAGAGCAATGCCTTGCTCACATTGGAATTGATAAGCGCCGGGATGGTGTCGGGTTCGGTTTCCGAGGAGAGGGTGTATACAAATTCTCCCGGAGCTTCTACTATCATATTGGTAATCCGGTTGACAAACAGGCCCGACTGAAAGCAAAAACGGGGATCCCATATTCGGAGCCCAAGGTCGCCTGAATAACCGCTTTCAGGTTTTAAAGAAGGATCACCCAACCGGACAAAATTTCCCAGATCGATGTATTTAAAACGTTCTTCAAGTGATGGTGCCCGGAATGAACGTGCCAGGTTAAGGGAGGCATCGACATTTTTATGGATTTGATACAGGATGCCGGCATTGGCGCTCCACGAATAGCTGTTTTCATGGCCTTTTTCGAACGTCAGCCGCCGGGTTGAAGGGGAATCGTTCCTGGTACCGTTAACAATGAGGTAATCGACATCAAAGCCTTCTTCGTTTCTTACCAGGATTTGATCCAGCCGCCCACCGGTAATTAGGGTAAGCCTGTTGTTTAACAAATGGGCCTCATCCTGAAAGAACAGTCCGGCACTGGTAAAACTTGACTCAGGAATGGGTGTCTCCCCGCGTTCCAGTTGGTTTGTCCTGAGTATATCACCCTGCGGACTGAGTACATCAATTGTGATATATTTTTCGCGGCTGGTAGTAAGTTTTCGTCCCCAAACATCTACACCAGCAATGAATTTATTTCTTTCGGATAGGTTCCAGGTGCTTTGCAGTTGAGCCCCGTTTGTAAGGTGTTCTCCGGAAGGGGTAATTAACTCGGGCGTTGTGCGCTGTATATTGCCGTTAGCCAGCGTGGTTTCAGTTGCCGTGTTGGGGTTCATGGATACGTCGCGAAGGATATAATGGTTGAAGTAGTTCAGCTTCAGTGAGAATAGTTTGTCGGAAAGGTTTTTAATTTCATAACTGGCATTAAACAATTGCCGCCCAATATCCGTGTAGGTAGCTTCGGCCGGACCGGGAAAGGCATCTCCCCCCGGGATGCCCACGTCGGTGGACCAGTTGCGTTGGTATTGCACCTTAATTAAATGGTTGGCAAAGGGTTTTATGCCCATCTTTGCAGCGATATTATTGGTTGTGAACTGGCTGTTGGGCAGAGTCCCCTCCGGGGTTTGTATGTCGTCGGCCTGGTTGTAGGTGCCGCTTACCCTGAAGTACCATTTTTTGGCGCCGGTGTTAATGGCGGCATGGTTTGAGAAAAAATTATTAACCGAAGCGAAACCGGAAATCGCATTCCCTGAAAAGTATGATTTATCTGCAAAATGCCCGTCTTTCGTAATAATATTTATAATTCCACCCATGGCACCGGTGCCGTAAAGTGATGATTGGGCCCCCTTTATAACTTCTACACGTTCTATGTCATTCACATCCACCATACTGAGCGAAGCCGTTAGGTCGGTGGCAGTCTCCACCCGGTTTTCATCGATAAGCGTAACCAGCCGGCTTTCGCCTAACCCCCGGATGTTGATGTTGGTAGCCCAGACACCGTCGCTTCCCATGGCGATACCGGGTTCAGCATTAAGCACATGGGAAAGCGTAAGAGAAGATTGTCTCTGATAGTCATAAGCTCCGGTGACGCTCAGAGAGGCTGGTAATTCCCTCAGTTTTCTGTATATCCTGAGAGTGGATACCACGACTTCTCCCAGCCGGATGTTTCTGTCCGAAAGAGAAATGGAGTCCATCTCCATATTCAGCTTTTCCTCAGTCTGACTGTTAGAGGGGAGTGTTATAGAGGTTATTAAGACAGCAGCTAAAAGACATAATTTATTCATGGTTTTTGTTCTTTAGAAGTACCGATTTAACCTGGATTCCATTTAAACGACCCAGTTGGCCTGTAAGGGAACCAATCTGGTCGGTGGTACCTTCAAGAACAAGAGAGATAAGGCTTTGTCCATTGCCGCGGGGTAAACCCTGCCGCCCTATAATAATAGGTGAGTGTTTTGAAATAATATCGTTCAGGTGCTGAACGTTTTCGCGGTCCTCGATTTGAATTAATACCGTGCCTGTTCTCTTTTCCATCAGAATACCTCCGGATTAGATATTAGATTATTGATATTCCCGCAAAGCCTGGATTGTGACTGATGTCTAAATCGCAGCATTTACGGTTATGATGTGATCTTACTCAAAATAGTGATTTTTTGCCTGGAGGGAAATGATTTAGATCATACTTGATAATAAAACATTCATAATGAGTCGATTTTTAAAGACCTAAGAAAAGAAATAAAAATTGCCTAAATTAAGTAGCTTTGTATCAAGGGTCGAAATTATGAGCAACAGATTATTCATATTTGTAATATTTGTATTTCTTGTTGGAGGCTGCCGCAGTCAGGCCAAAAAAAACAAGGATAATAACTCCTATAACATTGCTACGTTAAAAGGGCCCTCTTCCATGGGGATGATAAAGCTTATCGACAGTTTAAGCCAGGCCACTAACTCCGAGATACAAATTGAAATTCTCAATGAGCCCATTCAGGTTAGGAAAAAAATGATTGACGGCACAGCCGATTTTGCCATCCTTCCTACCACCATGGCGGCCATATTATATAATAAGGGTCTGGACTACCGGCTCATCGCCATTCCCGTTTGGGGAACACTGTATCTGGTGGGGAAGGATACGACCATTACCCGTTGGGACGATATCAGAAATAAAAGAATTAATGTGATGGCTAAAGGGATGACTCCTGATGTGCTTTTTAGATACCTGCTTCAAAAAAATGGAATCGGTCCTGATAAGGATGTCATCCTCGATTACAGCTTTCCTACCCATATAGAGCTGGCAAATGCCATTGCTGCCGGACGGGTAGAGCTTGGGGTTATCTCCGAGCCTTTAGTAAGCCAGGTGATGCACAAAAATAAAAATGTTCATCCCATTTTCGATTTAAATCTCGAATGGAGCAAGCAGCAAAGTACCCCTATTGCGATGACAGCTTTCTTAGGGAAAAGCAGCATCCTTAAAGAGAAGCCCCGGTTGGTGAAGCAAATTATTTCGTCGTACAAAAACTCTACCCAATGGGTCAATCAACATCCCGACAGTGCGGCAAGGCTTATTGTTAAGTACAATATTCTGCCCGATTACGAGGCTGCTTTTCAGTCCATACCCCGATCAAATCTTAATTTTGTTAGGGCAAACAACATACAAATTCAAATTGCCGAATATCTGAACGTTTTTTATGATATGAACCCTGAAATTATTGGAGGTAAAATACCCGATGAAGATTTCTATTACTAAAAAGCAATATTTAAGTTTTATATCGGTAGTCGTAATGCTGATTGTCTGGAAAATCCTGGCAATCTATTTCGATTCCGATTTTATTGTTCCTCAACCCGAAGATACTTTTATTACGGTCGTAAAACTTTTGGGCCAGGGGAGTTTTATCCTGGTTGCAGGCACTACCATCTTACGCGGGGTAATTGGGTTCGTTGTGTCAGGCCTTTTAGGCGTGGGAATAGGTGTTTTGGCCGGCTTACATCCCGGATTCAACGCTTTTATTAATCCAATGCTGGTTTCTATTCGCTCCACACCGGTCATTGCGCTTATTCTTTTGGCGCTGATATGGTTTAGCCCCGATGTGGTTCCCGTTTTTATTGCCATGCTTACCATGTTTCCGTTTATTTGCACCAATGTGGTCGACGGTATCAGGAGCGTCGATCAAGGCCTCATCGAAATGGCCCGTTTTTACAGGACAGGAAGACTTAGAATTATTGGTGAAGTGTATATCCCCGCAATTATGCCCTTTATAATCAGTGGGGCTTCCAGCGCTATGGGGATAGGATGGCGGGCAATAATCATCGGCGAGGTGCTCAGCCAGCCTCAATACGGCATTGGTACCAGAATGCAGTCGGCACAAACTTTCTTAAATGTAGATGCCGTTATTGCCTGGACCCTTATTGCCGTATTCATTAGTTATGGATTCGAAAAAATGATCCGCTGGGGTGAACGTAAAATTGTAACATGGAAAGTGTAGGTATGGGCTTGCAGGTTAAGGATATCAGCAAAAACTATAACGGGAATGTTCTTTTCGGGAATTTCAATCTGGAATTTTCGGAAGGTACCATTACCTGTATTCTTGGGCCTTCGGGTTGTGGTAAAACTACGCTGCTAAATATTGTTGGGAAAATAATTACCCCCGATAGCGGGAATCTTATTGGATTTGAAGATAAGCTGTTTTCATACGTTTTTCAGGAGCCCCGCTTATTGCCATGGAAAACGGTCGGCGGCAACATCGAATTTGTACTAAGCAGAGAATTATCTGCTGCTGAACGAAAAGCCCGGTCTGAAGAGCTTATCCGACTGGTTGAACTTGACGGATTTGCCAATTATTATCCGTCGCAGTTAAGCGGAGGTATGCGCCAACGGGTTTCCATCGCACGGTCTTTTGCTTGCCCCTCCGATATTATCCTTATGGATGAGCCCCTAAGTGGATTGGATATTGCGCTGAAACATAATTTGATACGATGGTTCTTGCAAATTTGGAAGTCGGACAGGCGTACCGTCATTTTTGTAACCCACGATGTTGACGAAGCCCTTTTGTTGGGTAATGAAATAATTGTTTTAAGCCAGGCTCCGGCCCAAATTGTGGCTCATGAAAAGTTAAACCAACCTGCCGGAAACCGCAGCACGGAAGAGCCGCACTTTAAAAAGTTGAAGCAAAGGCTGCTTAAGTCCTTAGGGCAATCGGATTCATAATCTTGTTGGTTTAATGGTTCAGTATACCGGAGTTGCCCGGTCCAACCACCTTCCGGATTCAACTAAGTTGGGTCCGGTTTTTTTAGACCCTGTTATTTTTAATTTCTCACAAAATTAGCCTTTGTGGTATTAGAATATATTAAAAGTGCTCTTTTATTTTAGTATTTAATAGCAAAAAAGGGAAAACTTCCATTTTATAACTTCAATCGACATATAAAAAATAACTACATTTGTATTCATTATTTAACAATGCACCCTATCGATAAAAAAATAAAGCTCATAGCGGAAGGTAGTACTAAAACATTTAAAGAATTTTATGACCGCCTTTTCCCTTCATTAGCCTTTTTTTCCATTCAATTGGTAAAAGATAGGGATGAAGCGAGTGATATTGTGCAGGAAGCATTTTTGCTATACTGGAACAGGCGAAATGAGTTTGAAAATTTGGAGGGCGTAAAAGTCTTTTTGTATACAGTCATAAAAAACTCCGGACTTAATTACCTCCGTTCAAAAAAAGTACACTCCAGACATCTTGCGTATATTGAAAATAACGAAAGCCATTTTTTTAAAAATTCAATAATTGAAGAAGAAACCATTTCAATAATTAAAACCGCCCTTACTTATCTGCCCCCCCAAACAAAAAACATCATAGAATTAAGTATGCAGGGTGCTAAAAATATGGATATTGCTGAAACCCTCGGTGTTTCCATTAATACTGTTAAAACCCTTAAGCTTCGGGCCTATAAGCTTCTGCGTGAAAAATTGAAAAATCACGTTTATGCTCTTTTCTTACTATCCGATTTATTGCTTAGGTAAATCGATTAAAAGGTTTTAATGATGGGCTCCCCATAAATACTGAGCTTTGAAAATCTCTTTTTATTGCTGATGCGTTTGATTTCAACATTAATCTTGCCACCGAGTGGCACAATATGAATAACCGTGGGTGCAAACCCACGGTAGACTACAACCTGAATGTCACAGCCCTTAAGGGGCTGAATATTAAACTTGTTTGTCGGGTTAATTATTCAACCCCTGGGGTTGCTAGAGCGTTTTCATGTCTTTTACCGTGGGTTGCACCCATGGTTATTCAAAGTAAAACCCCTTCGGGGTAAATATATCAATTCAAATCAAAAAATCAACGAGCACTTATATATGGCTTATTATCAAAAACATGAAAACACATTTTTCAAGTTAATGCATCATCCGTATTTTCTTCTAATCAACAATGAATTAACAGGGTGTTGTTTGTTCATTACAGTGCCCAATGTTCTTCTGTCTGCGTTTGTGACGTTGTTGTAATGTCTCCAACATCATTTCATCTGCCATTTAACCTTGAGTAGGACAAACCAATCTGTTGTCCACCCGGGTTACCTGTTGATGGTTGCCCAAACAGCCAAAAACTGTTTTTCGCTCCTTTTTTTATTGCTGCGTCGGTTTATGTATTTGGAAACGAGTTTGATGCACAAAGAATAAGCTTGTTGACAAATGCCTCAACACCTGGGGATCGTTTTTAAATCTTTTAAGGAAAAACCAATCCGTAAAAAAAATTACTGACTTATGTCACCCATTTTTTACTTGAGCGTTATTTATAATAAAGTGAAACACTTTAAAGGTTAAGATTTAATGAAAACATATTTAAAGATTAGTAAGCTTCTGGTAGGCAAGCTTTCTAATGATTTGACCGTTGAGGAAAACAAAATAATTGAGCAGTGGCTTAAAGAAGATCCTTCCAATCAAATCCTCTTTGAGAAAATTCGGAATAAAAAAGAGTGGGATAAAAGAGAAGAAAGAATCAATCTGCTGGATAAGGAGCTTATCTGGAAAAATATTCATGACCAAATCCGTCCGGAAAGAACAAAACCTGTTTTCCCTTTTAGATCAGTCATGAAGTATGCGGCCGCCATTTTAATCCCTGTAGCAATGGTTTATGGAGGATGGAATTTGTATAAGTATATCCAGCGCGATATTAATAGTCCCATTGTGCAAATAAAACCAGGAGCCTCCAAAGCCCAGTTAATATATGGAAATCAAATTATCGAGCTGGGTGAAAGGGATACCATCCTTAATACCACTAATAATAGTGTAGCGGTTGAAATAAATTCGGGAGGAATAAAGTACAAAAAGGATATAAGTGATAGCAAGGCTGCAGAATTACACACCATCAGAATACCCAGGGGGGGAGAATATTTCCTCACTCTTTCGGATGGAACAAAGGTGTGGCTAAATTCTGATACCGAAATCAAATATCCTTCTGTTTTTATCGAAAAGGAACGTAACGTATTTATTCGGGGAGAAGCCTATTTTGAGGTGGCAAAGGATAGTAAACACCCTTTCATCGTGCATGCAACTGGCTTGGATATACAGGTATTAGGGACTAAGTTTAATATTTCTGCCTATTCCGATGATGATTTTGTTCATGCCACTTTGGTGGAAGGAAAAGTCTTCGCGGTTGAGCAAATAAGTGGCTCAAAACAATCTGCAATCCTGGAGCCCTCACAGCAGGCCTTTATTGGTAAAAATGGCGATCCGGAATTAGTGGTTCAAACCGTGGATACCGATATCTACACTTCCTGGGTTGAGGGTAAGTATATTTTTAGGGCAGAGCCTTTAGATCAGATTCTTAAAAAACTGAGTCGCTGGTATGATGTGGAAATATTCTATGAAAATGCCGCAGTCAAACAATACACCTTCTCAGGTATTCTCCCTCGTTTTAAAAATTGTGAAACCTTTTTAAGGGTAATGGAAAAAACGAATAGTGTGAAGTTTGAATATACTGAAAATGTCCTGGTAGTAAAAAGTGTAAAATAAAAAACGGATTGGGCGGTAGCCTATTCCCGAATACAAGGAACAGCTGTTTTTATGTGTAATTAATAAGGCCAAAATTATGAGAGAAAAATCAGGTAAACGGTTTCTCGTTTATTATTATGCGAAGTCTAAAAGAATTTTAATTATGGGGAATTTATTTCTTTTCTTGGCGTTCATGAACATTCAGGTTCAGGCCAGGGTGTTAGATTTAAAGCTGGTAAGTATGAGCCTGCAGGATGCCTCGCTTTATGAAATGCTCAAATCCATTGAACAGCAAACAGGATTTGGCTTTTTGTACAGCGAATCAGAAATTGATATTACGGAAAAAGTTAGCGTAAATGCTCAAAATAAGCCAATTGGAGACTTGCTTAGCGAGGTGTTGCCCAGATTAGGTTTAGATTTTGAAATTGACGAATTGGTGATTATTTTAAAAGCCCGGACAGAAAAGGAGGGAGCGGTCAGGGAGCAGCAGCAGGTCGTGGAGGATCCCATTCGGATTACAGGTCGAATAACAGATAAAGATGGCCTCCCATTACCCGGGGCTACCATTATTGATTTGAAATCTAAAAGGGGAGTAATATCCAATGCGGATGGCAATTACTCTATTCCTGTTCCTGATTCAACCTCTGTTTTAAGAATTAGTTTCGTGGGGTTCGAAACCCGGGAAATTACTGTTGGCACTCAAACCACCATTAATATTCAAATGCAAACTTCTGCCGCTGAGCTTGGTGAAGTGGTGGTAACCGGGATTGTGCAAATTAATAAAGCAAGCTTTACCGGTACAGCTACAATTGTTAAAGCTGAAGAATTATTAGCAATGGGTTCTGATAATGTAATTAAAAGCCTGGTTTTATTAGACCCCTCTTTAAATATTACGGAGAATAATGTATTGGGATCCAATCCAAACGCTTTACCCGAGATCAGATTAAGAGGTGAAGCCATTTTAAATGTACCCGGTACAGCGCTCGACGAAACAAGCTTGACCGGAGACCCCAATCAGCCTGTGTTTATTATGGATGACTTTGAAACGACCCTTGAAAAGGTAATTGATATGGATATGAACCGGATTGAGTCTGTCACCATCTTAAAGGATGCGGCTGCAACAGCAATGTATGGGTCAAGAGCTGCAAACGGTGTGATCGTCATTCAAACCAAACAACCGGAAGAAGGGAAATTAAAGGTTAGTTATAACTTAAATATGGACTTTAGTTTTCCGGATCTTGGGTCTTATGACTTGTTAAACGCAAAAGAACTATTTAATCTCCAGAAAGATCTGAATTTATACGATTATTTTCATGAAGCCGATAATGGCGTGCATAAAGTAACAGCCATCGAAAGATATATTGCTCAGGGTGTCAATACCGACTGGCTGGCACAACCAACCCGAAATGCAGTGGGTCAAAAACACTCATTGAATTTGATGGGTGGAGATAAGTACATGAGGTATATGTTGGATGTGAACTACAGTGATAAACCCGGTGTTATAAAGGAATCAGGACGTAAAAATACGGGTATTGCCTTAACGCTTAATTATAATTTAAATGATCAACTTATTTTTAGAAACAGATTATCTGTGGATAAAAATAATTCCCAAAATTCGCCTTATGGTTCATTTGATTATTATACAAAAATGCCCCCGTTTTTACCAATAAAAAATGCGAATGGCCAGCTCATTGAGCGTTATGTTATTCCGGTATACGATACGGATGAGATTAGGTACTTTCCTCAGTATAATCCTGTATATGAGGCAGGTGTAGGCAATTCTGACAAGTCGGAATATACCGACATAAACAATGACTTCTCATTGGAATGGAGAATCACATCCGCTTTAAAATTAAAAGCAAATTTATCTTATACCCGGAAAAATACTAAAACCAAAGAATTTTCTTCGCCCGACTCCTATAAGTATTGGAGCGTAGGGGATCCTGAAGAAAGAGGATTTTACAGCTATTATGATGTAAGTTTAGAATCTTATTATGGGAACGCTGTATTAAACTATATGAAAGAAATTAACAGGCATTTTATTAATGCCTCTGTGGCCTATAATATTTCCAGCTCAATGTCTGAATTACTTGGCTTTCAAGCACAAGGGTTTGCTGCCAGGAAATTTGATAATCCGGCCTATGCCAATAGTTATGCCATCGGTGAATATCCACTTTCCTCTGAACAGACTGTTCGTTTAATTGGTGGCCTGGCTAGTGTAAACTATTCTTATGATAACAGATTTCTTTCTGATTTTACCTATCGCTTGGACGGATCTTCTCAATTTGGTTCTAATGACAAAACGGCCGGATTCTATAGTGTGGGTTTAGGCTGGAATATTCATAATGAGAAGTTCTTAAAAAACAACCCTGTCATTAGCTTGTTCAAAATTAAAGGAACTTATGGAGAAACAGGCTCGGTTAACTTTTCTGCTTACCAGGCTAAGGATGTATTACAGTATTATAAGGATGTGAGATATCTTGGCGGGCTGGGGACTTATCTTTCGGCTTTGGGTAACGAAAATCTTAGCTGGCAAACCACAACAACGCTGGACCTGGGAGTCGATTTTGGTTTCTTTTCGAATAAATTATCAGGATCTTTTAACTATTACGATAAGAATACGAGTGATATGATTATGGATATCACCACTCCGCCCTCCATAGGATTTGATTCATTTAAAGAAAATCTTGGAGAGATGGAAAATATAGGCTTTGAGTTCGCTCTTCGTGCCAAACTGATTGATAGAACTAAACTTAAGTGGAATGTCTATCTGTCCGGCTACCAGAACAAATCAAAAATTCTCGGGATTGGGAATTCTCTTAAATTCTATAATGAGTTAAGTAATCAATCAGGTTTAACAGATGCCGAAATACAGGCATACGAAGAGACCTATGGTTCGGCCGATGATCTTATCAAGGAAACTTCACACAACTTCTACGTTCGATTTGAGGAAGGTGAATCCAATACCGCCATCTATGCGGTCCAATCATTGGGTATTGACCCAATGACAGGTATGGAAATTTTCCTTTCTAAGGATGGTACACCCACTTTTGACTGGGATGCCCAGGATAAAGTAATTGTGGGGGATACAGAACCTAAACTCAGAGGAAACTTTGGCACCAATGTCGCTTATGGTCCGTTTGAAATGGGTTTGACTTTTTCGTATAGTACTGGTGGGCAACAGTATAATTACACCCTGGTGGAGAAAGTTGAAAACTCAAATAAGTACTACAATGTGGACAGAAGAGTGTTGGAAGAAACCTGGATGGAACCCGGTGATATCGTTAAATACAAAAATAATGTACTTAGCTGGGGCCGTATGAGCTATACCCCCGCCAGTGATCGATTTGTTCAGGACTATAGTTATGTAAGGTTAAGCTCTGCCAATATGAATTACTATTTGCCAGAACGGTTTTACGATAAATTAGGCATGGAATCACTGCGACTTTCGTTTAATATGAGTGACGTTTTTAACTGGTCGACGGTTAAGATGGAGCGTGGGACTTCTTACCCCTATGCCCGCTCTTTCACTTTAGGATTACGTGCTAACTTTTAAACTTTAGAAAGATGAAAAATAAATTATTAATTATACTAATCGTACTAAGCCAGTCCTTCTTTGGATGCAGTGAATGGTTGGATGTAGCCCCTGAAACAGATATCGATTTGAAAGATCAGATAACCTCAGCGGATGGTTTTAAAGAGATGCTCAATGGCGTTTATCTTTCATTAGCAAGTGAAAGTCTGTATGGGCACCACCTAATATATGGAGCGTTGGAACAAGCAGCACAAAGCCATATTGGTTCCACAACCTATTTCCCGATAGGGGAGTTCAATTATGAATCAACGGTGGCCCGATCGACTATTGATGCTATCTGGAGTAACCTTTATAATGCAATTGCCAATGATAATTTAATATTGGATAATATTGATGCTAAGGCTGAATTATTCCATGCAGATGATTTTTCTTTGATAAAGGCTGAAGCATTTGCTCTTAGAGCATTTGTTCACTTTGATCTTTTAAGGATGTTTGGGGATGCTTATATAGACGGGACCAATGAAGATCCGCAAATTCCTTACGTCACAAAATATGAAAGAGCAAGATATCCTCATCTTCCTATGGCAGACGTGTTTGAGAAAATACTGGCTGACCTGGATGCAGCAGAAACGTTGCTTGAAGAAGCTGATCCATTGGTGGGTAGCTACAAGGGTAGTTTATTTGAACCTTCTGAACGTAAGTATCATCTGAACTACTATGCTGTTTTAGCCCTGAAAGCAAGAGTCTATATCACTATGAAAGACAAGGCAAATGCATTAGTTTATGCCGAAAAAGTTATAAATGAGTTCGATTGGAATTGGGTATCTCCCGACCGCTTAAATGGAAGTGATGATGAAAAGGATCTTCTGTTTGTTGATGAGCTGGTAGCTGCATTGAATGTGTCAAAACTGGATGATTATTATACCACATACTTTGGAGAGTATGATAATCAATATCATACCGCAACTTCAAGTGCTAATTATGCAGATATTGTATTTGAGAAATCCATTGCTCCGAGATTATGGTTTCAATCCCCCACGCCGGGCCCAGGTGGAAATGACTGGAGATATTTACATTTGATGAAACTGGGTCAAATGGGTTTTAGATCCGTCTCTATTAAATATGATCAGGACATCCCCATACGTAAATATTATTCTGACGAAGGTTGGGTTACTTTTATTCAACACAGAACGGTTCCCTTAATCAGAATTACTGAATTAATGTTAATTGCTGCAGAAGCCAGCATCGATTCAGATATTGATAAAGCCACACAATATGTTAATACCATCAAAGAGAAAAGAGATGTTGAATTGACGGATATTTCCGGAGATGTTTTGGGGGCTATCGTAAAAGAATTACGTAAGGAAACTTACCTGGAGGGGCAAACTTTTTATATGTATAAACGCCTGCAACTCTTAAGTATACCAACAATGGGTACAAGATGGTTTAGAGCAGTAACACCTGATAATTATATTTTCCCCATGCCTGACAATGAGGTGGAATTTGGAAATATTTCTGAATAATTAATTTGATAGAGAAATGACCAAAAAATTATTGTTTAAATAAAACATTATGAAGACAAAAAATAGTTCTATAATACTTCTACTTTTGGTATTCGTGCTTTCTTGTTCGAAAGACGAGATTACCGAATACAGAGGCGTTAATTATGTTTATTTTGAAGATGAGGTTAATGATGAAGGTGAATATCCCTCGAAATACTTTACCTTCTTATTTGAGGATGAATCTACCACAGAGAAATTAATTGAAATTCCCGTCTTGGTATCCGGTGCAATGTCTGATATTGATCGCTTGTTTAAGGTAGAAATTATTGATACGTTAACAACTGCGGTTGAAAATACACATTATGTGATGGATCCTGATATGCAGCTAGTTGGCAATAATTCTACAGGTGGAAACCTTATCGTTAGGATACTGAGAACTGCGGATATGAAAGATACAGAATATACTTTAGGGTTAAAAGTTGTGGCAAATGACAATTTTACGCCGGCTTTTAGCCAGGTATATGTTTTGCGTTTTAGTGATTTCCTTGCACAACCTGATTGGTGGTATCCCTGGACCAGGTACGCAGGCCTTAACGGTTCATATCCATATATTGGGGAGTTTACTGTTACTAAGTGTTTGTTATGGATGGAATACAATGGTGTAATGGATGGTACGAATCCAATTGCCCAACATATTAGTCGGTTTAACCCTTCTGTGGGCGAATGGCAGTATAATGATGCACCTGTAGATGCGATTATATTTGGCTTTAGAAAATGGTTGGAAAATCATCCGGATGCTCCTTTATATGATGAAAATGGGGATTTAGTTGTAAATACACTTGACTAAAAAATGACAAAATGAGAGTAGCAAATAAAATAATATATGGTTTGTTAATCGGGTCCCTTATGGTATCCTGTGTAAAGGATGACGGAGAATACGATTATCTTCAACTGGAAGGAGTCGATTTTTCAAACATGCCCACAGAACAAAATGCAATTATTGGGACCGACCTGGTTATTAATGGGGATATTATAACTGAAATTCCGGAAAATGACCGGGCTTATGCCTGGTATATTCCCGCGTATGCTGGTGGTAGCTGGGGCGCAGATACCCTAAGCAGGGAAAAAGATTTGAATGTAGTCACTTCCTTTGATCCTGGTTCGCAAAATCTGATATTTTCAGTTTATGACAAAAAGCATGATGTCAGATATAATAAAGCGATAAATTTGAATGTGGTAACTCCATTTAGTCAGGGGTGGGCTATTCTGAAAGAAAAAGATGGGGCCACCGAGTTTGATTTTATTTCCGAGATTACCGGGAATCATGTTGTAGATGTTTTTGAGAATGTTGCCAAGGTTAACCTAACAGGAACTCCTCTTAATATAGGGTTTAATTGGAGTACAACTCTTGGATGGAATCAAATGTTTGTTTGTACAAGTGAAGGAGGGGCCTATTTTGATGGGGTTGCCATGCAGTTGGATACTTATATTTTAGATCGGTTTAATTCAACCAGTGAGATTGAACTGCCATTTACAGCATTTGGAATTGATGATAAGACCGATACCTATGGCTGGCCTATTTTAGCCGGTGGAAAATTATTCACCAAAAGTGGAAGATATCTTGAAGATGGTTGGTGGGAATTTCCTGCTGATGGGGACTACTATATCACGGATAAATTTGCATCTTCGCTTGGTCAGGTCGTGTATTTTGATGAAGCACACAGACGATATATGGTGAATGCCAGGAATGGTAATTATATGGATTATTATTTATTGATTCCTGAAACCACTGCGGATCCCGAAAATGACCTTTTTGATCCTTCAGCCTTAAATATGGATTGTATATGGATGGAGACCGTACGTTCCACCTATCAGGTGGTATCCGTGCTTAAGGATGATGCAGGGAGTTACTTTCTGCAACGGTTTTCGTCATCTTATTATAAAGCGTTTGATGCTATTGCGCATATTCAGCTCGAGGCCGGTATGGTAGATGATCAATCACAATTCGTGAATGATAATGTGTACGATTTTACCTATTTCTCTCAGGGCAATAAAATTCATCGTTACAGCAGGGTGTCAGATATGATTAATCGGGACTACCTGGAAGTATCGGGTGATGTTAAGAAACTGGAAGTACATAAGGAGGGGGGCATTTTAGCTGTGGTCTATGATAGCCAAACAGGATCAACCATTGAAATCATTGATTTGTTAAATGACGCTACTGTTTTGGGAACTTACGAAATCGATTCTAAAGTGGTAGAAATCGAACACAAATTAGATGATTAAGTGACTTTTGTTTTATGTCAAATCCTCCTAAGCTATATGCCTGTATGGCTTAGGAGGATTGTGTGAAAAGACCACATTGGGATGTGCAGAAGGTACTCTCTGTTCAGGTGTCTTTTGCCTGATTTTTTATGGATTGAAAACGGGTTAATTATCCCGCAATGGCGGGAAAGGGATTATTAAAAGCGAGTTCCAACGAAAAGAAGTTCTTGCGCATACTTTCAAAATAAATCCCCTGAAGCGGAAAATACTTATAAAGAACAAATATTTATAAACAGATGAAACGAGCCCCCGGAGGGTCGGGGAGAATAAGGTTCTCGCACAACCTGTCCCGCCATAGCGGGAGGAGGATGACTATTCGGCGAGTTCCATCTGGCCATTAAAAAAACAAATTGTAACAGATGAAAAAAACAGTATTTAGTTTAGGATTGGCCTTATGTTTGGTGGCTTGCATAAAACAAGCTCCAGACTACGCCATTTTTACAGGTAAAATTGACAATCTCGACATTAAAGAGGTGACCTTGACAAAAGCAGATCAGTCGTTTAGTAAGAAAATTTCGGTTGATTCAAATGGTGCTTTCACCGATACAATCAAAGCAAATCCCGGACTGTACCTCCTTACTGCAGGTAAAAACTGGTCGAGTGTATATTTTGTCAATGGGAGTGTTGTTAACATTACAGCTGATGCCAAAGATTTCAATCGTACCCTTGATGTTTCTGGTAAAGGGGCTGAGACCACAAACTATATTATTTATAAACATAAAAAGATAGCAGAACTTAAAGGAGAGAGGAAGGCTTTTTATAAACTGGAAGAAGTTGAATTTAAAAATAAAGCGAAGGCCATTAGTACAACCCTGAGTGGGGTTCTGGATACCTTGCAAGGAGTAGACCCTGCCTTTAAAGGGTTGGAGAAACGCAGCCTTAATTACGCCTATTTACTTGAATTATCGCGCTATGCCGGTGGTTACCACAGGCAGTGGGCAAATAAAAGAGGCTACAAAGCTTCTGAGGGCTTTTTAGCTGAATTAGCTGATATTGACCTTAATAATGAGATTGACTTTCAGTTCTCAAGTGAATATAAAGAATTAGTTAACCGGCATTATAATGCCAAAATTAGGGATTTAATTAATAAAGATTCCATTGACTATGGTCTTGTAAAGGTTATGGTATATTCCACCATCCCGAATCAAACCATTAAGAATGAACTTATTATATCTGGCGCGGAAAACGATATTTACAACACAAGTAAATTTGAGGAATTTTATCAAATCTTTATGGGGGCTTCTACCAACGAAGAGAACAATGCTAAAATTACTGATATTTACAACAGGCTAATAAAGGTGAGTGCCGGTCAACCATCGCCAAAATTTGTCAACTACGAGAACAATGCAGGGGGCGTGCTCTCCTTAGATGATCTCAAAGGTAAATATCTCTATATTGATGTTTGGGCAACGTGGTGCACCCCTTGTGTTGCTGAATTCCCGCACTTAAAGCGGGTGGAAAAAGAATATCACGGCAAGAATATTAATTTTCTGAGTATTTCTATGGATGCCCCTAAAGATCATGATAAATGGAAAAAAATGATTGTAGATAAAGAGCTGGGCGGAATTCAGGTAATAGCTGACAGCTCCTTTAAATCTCAGTTTGTAGAAGATTATGAAATTAGATCCATTCCACGCTTCATTTTGATCGACCCGGAAGGTGTAATTGTAACACAGCATGCACCACGTCCTTCAAATCCCGAAATAATCGATTTGCTTAACTCGTTAAATATTTAATAACCCACCCCGCTGTTTCACAAAAGGTTGTGAACTGAAAAATACCGGGAGAGGAGATTTTTTGAGTTAAACTCTTTTATATCGAAACGTTCTGAATTCCCTGATGATAGGTCCACAATTGCCTTTGCAATTGTGGATTTTCTTTTTTTTGAGTTTATTTATTGTGCCACCTGTTTAGGCTCAACATGGGCCACTTAAGGGGTGGCCGATGGCTTAAAAGGCACGGTTCGTTTTATGCCAGCCTTGAAAGGTCAGGTATAAACCACCATATCAAAAAAAATAAATTTCGAAGTGGCCAATAAATTATAACCAAGGGATTTAAACCCATTCACGGTTTTGCATTCAGCTCTAGACACAACCAGAAGAACAAAAGAACCTTTTGGGATTGACCAGTTGCTTTGGCCTTTTTTTTATAGCTTTATGGCACACGACAATTTCAATGTATCGATCATGAATTATTTAAAAATCCATTTATTGCTATTACTTCCCGTATTTTTAGGATGTAACAGAAATGATGAAGATGGTCAACCTCTGCCCAATGAGTCCATGTATTTTCCATCGAATACAGATTCTTCCTGGGAAACCGTATCGTTTTCCAGTCTGGGTTGGAATGAAAGTGAAGTGCAGCCGTTAAGGGATTATCTCATCGAAGAAAATACTAAATCATTTATGATTCTTGTAAATGGCAGAATTGTTATGGAGGAGTATTTTGATGGGCACACAGCAAATTCTTCCTGGCAATGGAACAGTGCCGGCAAAACCTTGGTGGCTGCCTCAATGGGTATAGCGCAGCAGGAAGGTCTGGTGGATATTAACAACAAAGTATCCACCTATTTGGGCACAGGCTGGACCAGCGAGCCCGTTGAGAAAGAAAATCTAATCAATTCGAAACACCTCCTGACGATGACCTCAGGAATTGATGATGCAAGTGAATTCCTGTTAAAGGCGAATCTTACCTACCTCGCCGATGCGGGAACCAGATGGTCTTATCATAATGTTTTTCAAAAATTGATGGATGTTGTCGCGGCGGCAAGCAGTCAGGATTTTGAATCTTATTTCAACTCCAGATTAAAAAACAAAATAGGCATGGAGGGCTTCTGGAAGGATGGGCTTATTTTTAGAATATACCATAGTAACACCAGGAGTATGGCGCGATTTGGACTCCTGGCGCTTAACAAGGGATGCTGGGACGATGAGCAAATAGTTAATGAGACATTTTTTTGTGAAAGCATTAATACGTCACAAAACATTAATCCATCATACGGTTATTTATGGTGGTTAAATGGTAAAACCAGTTATATGTTGCCTGGTGGCCAAACCTCATACCAGGGACTTCTGGTGCCCAATGCTGCTGCTGATATGTATGCTGCGATGGGGGCAGGAGACCAACGAATTTATGTGGTTCCGGGCAAAAATATGGTAGTTATTAGAATGGGCGATGCTTCGGACCCGGAAAACCAAGGTTTTGCACTTTCGGGATTTGACAATAACCTCTGGCAAAAAATAAATGCCTTAATAAATTAGAGGTCCTATTCCCGACAAGCGAAATTCATGATCTTTTTCCATCCAGGCTTCACTATCGCCAAACTCCTGGGACGATCCATTCTCCATTGATCCGAATTGAGGGTCCAACCGGAATATGGTTAAGGCTTTTTTTTTAGTGCTTTTCGATGGGTTTAGGTTTTATTTTTGAAGGGAAAGGCTGCCGGGGATTTGGCCGTAGGTGAAACAACATTAGTAAACAGATGAAACGAGCCCCCTAAGGGTCGGGGAGAATAAGGTTCTCACACTACTTGTGCCGTTCAGACGAAAAGAGGATGACTATTCGGCGAGTTCCCCCGAAACGAGTTCGGGGTGGCAATAAAAAACAAACCAGGACACATGAAATTCTGAGAGATAATAACAAACAAAAACCCATCAAAACGATCTGTTTTGATGGGTTTTTTTTGTTTGTGGAGCTGCGGGGAATCGAACCCCGGTCCAAACAGGGAAGCCATATGCTTTCTACATGTTTATCCGCTTCTTAATTGTCGGGTCGGGAGTGGGTAGCGGCACCCGAACCAAACCTTATCTTCTGAAATTTAATCGTCAACCCGAAGCAGGTATCAGACTAGTTTTGGTTTTCTGCACCCTCTGATCGAATAGCCCCAAAACGATGGCATCCGGAAGGTGTCTCGTCCCAACTCCTGGAGAAGGGATTAAGCGTTAACCTACTATTATTCGGTTACGCAGCAAGAGCGTAGTTATTTTCGCCAGTTACAAGTTTGAGCCCTGGGATTTACGAGCCAGCTTCACAACGCTCGACATGCTTACATAACACTTTACCATGCTGTCAAATCCATGTCAGCCCCATGGTAACTTTACGCTACAAAGATAACAAAAAGCGTGCAAATTAGTTGTTTTGCTAAACGTATTTAAGCTTTTTGATGGCTTTTTCAGGATCTTCAGCATTAAATACATAGCTGCCGGCCACCAAAACATCGGCTCCGGTCTTGTATAGCTCAGCCGCATTGCTGTCTGTGACGCCACCGTCTACCTCAATGAGTGCCGGACTCTTTTTTTGAAGAATAAGGTTTTTTAGCCGGTCTACTTTGGCATAGGTGTTTTCAATAAAGCTCTGACCGCCAAAACCAGGATTCACCGACATCAGCAGCACCAGATCCACCTCGCCCACAATGTCTTCGAGCATCGCCACCGGGGTGTGCGGATTCAGGGTGACACCGGCCTTCATCCCGGCCTTCCGAATGGCCTCCACCGTTCTGTGAAGGTGTGTGCAGGCTTCGTAATGCACATTCAACCAATCTGCACCGGCCTCTTTAAAATCGGTGATGTAGTTTTGAGGGTTTACAATCATCAGGTGTACATCCAGTGGTTTGGATGCTTTTTGACTAATGGCCTTGACGACCGGCAAACCAAAGGATATGTTGGGAACGAATTGACCGTCCATGATGTCCAGGTGAAACCAATCGGCCTCACTTTGGTTTATCAGTTCAATGTCCTTGGCTAAATTTGAGAAGTCGGCCGACAGCATGGATGGCGCAACCATTTTTTTCATGGGTAAACTGTTTGTGAATGAAATATTTGCGAAAAATCTATGGCTTTTTAATCGCCCAGAAAATTACGCAATATTCTGCTACGGTAGGTGTGTTTGAGCCTTTTTATGGCTTTCTCCTTGATTTGACGAACCCTTTCGCGTGTAAGATTAAACAGTTTTCCTATCTCTTCGAGAGAGTAGGGGGGCTCACCATTAAGGCCATAATAGAGTTTGATGATATCGGCTTCGCGCACGGAAAGGGTGTTTAGCGAACGATCAATCTCTTTCCTCAGGGATTCCCCTAAAAGCTTGGCATCCGGGCTTAAGGAGTCGGAGGCCAGCAATACGTCATAAAGGGTATTTTCTTCATCCGGTCGAAGGGGAGCATCCATGGAGACATGTCGTGAGGAGACTCTTAGGGCTTCCTTAATCTCTTTGGGCGCCAGGTCAATAATCTCTGAGATCTCAATTGGTGTGGGTTCGCGCTGAAATTCCTGTTCAAGCTTGGCAAACGCATTGTTTACCTTATTAATACTGCCAATTTTGTTGAGGGGAAGTCGCACAATGCGGGATTGTTCGGCCAATGCTTGTAAAATGGATTGGCGAATCCACCATACCGCGTAGGAGATGAACTTGAAACCACGCGTTTCGTCAAATCGTTGAGCGGCCTTGATGAGCCCCAGATTGCCCTCGTTGATGAGGTCGGGCAGGCTAAGCCCCTGGTTCTGATATTGTTTGGCAACAGATACCACAAATCTCAGATTGGCATTTATGAGTGATATGAGGGCCTTCTCATCTCCCTTTTTTATTTTTTTTGCCAGCGATACTTCTTCTTCAGCAGATATTAGCTGAACCTTGCCTATTTCATGTAAATACTTATCCAGGGAGGGTGCGTCTCGATTGGTAACTTGTTTTGTGATCTTAAGTTGTCTCATAGAAAATGGTGGTCAGAGGATTAGCTGTTGTAATATTAACAAAAAAAAACGAACACTGTTTAAATTATCTTTTAATTTTTATCTGAATGAGGTTCTGTTTTTCAAATTTGCGCATTTAATCAAAATAGCTTAAATTTGCAGGGTTATTAACCTCCGTTTGGCCATTCGTTTGCCAAACAGGCCATCTCAAATGATTTTTTCAAGCAGTATATTATTGTCATTAACAGTACTTTAATAAAATATTTTCGTCAAAAAAAATCTTTTCTTTCACTTTCATAATTTCTTCAATTTCAGTAATTATATTCGTAATTATTCAGTATGCATGATATTTTAGCATTAAACAGTAAGCTTCTTCCTGATTTGCGTCAGATAGCCAAAGATATGGGCATTCGGCGTGTCGAGTCCTTTAAGAAGCAGGATCTCATCTATAAGATTTTGGATGAGCAGGCCATTCAGGCTTCCAACAGGAAAAACCAACCTTCTAAGCCGGCCGATTCCGGGAAACCGGATACATCAGTAAAAAAACGGCGTGGTCGTCCCGCTAAAAGACCTATAGAGGCTCAAAAAAAGGCCAATGAGGTTGACGGTACTCCAAAACCCGGCAAGGAGGCTGAAAGGGTTCAGAAACCAATCGATTCGACCTCTTCCGTAAGGGATGAAAGCCGTAAAAAAAGGCCGGAGGCTGCAGGGATTGAAACGGCTTCACACCCTGATATCATTAAGGTTGAGTACAGGGAAGAGCGTAAAGAAAAGCGTAAAGAAGCAGTTCGGGAAGATAAAAAGGAAGAAAGAAAAGAAAGCCCCAGAAGTGAAGCTTCTAATACAGAATCCAAAGAGGCCGGGGTCATTGAGGAGAAGGTTAAGGAGGTGTCGACTGAGGGCGGCAAAAACGATCCTTCGCAGCGCAGACAATCCGGGAAATGGAATCGTGGAGATAAGCCTCATGGCAATATGCGGCAGGCAAAAAACATCGACCAAAATAAAGACGGTCAACCGGTTCAACCTCGTAAACAATTCGATCGTAAAGCTCAGCAGGACAGTCGAAATGATAAGGCCTATGAATTTGAAGGTATTGTCAGCGCTTCAGGGGTGCTCGAAATAATGCCTGATGGCTATGGTTTCCTTCGCTCATCCGACTACAACTATTTTAACTCACCCGATGATATTTATGTTTCCCAGTCGCAAATTAAGCTTTTTGGACTTAAGACGGGCGATCTGGTAAAAGGATCCATTCGGCCCCCCAAAGAGGGTGAGAAATATTTTCCTTTAATCAAGGTGGAGTCCATCAATGGGCGTACCCCCGATTATGTTCGTGACCGTGTGCCCTTTGATCACTTGGTTCCTGTCTTTCCGGATGAAAAGTTTAACCTTACCAGTGGCTCACGAAGCAACCTCTCTACCCGGGTGGTGGATATGTTTGCCCCCATTGGAAAAGGGCAGCGCGGATTGATTGTGGCTCAGCCTAAAACAGGTAAAACCGTTTTGCTGAAGGAAATAGCCAACGCTATTGCCTCAAATCACCCCGAGGTTTACATGATTATTCTGCTTATTGACGAAAGACCTGAAGAGGTAACCGATATGGCGCGCAGCGTAAATGCCGAGGTTATTTCATCAACTTTTGACGAACCCGCCGATCGCCATGTTAAGGTGGCCAATATCGTGCTGGAAAAAGCCAAGCGTCTGGTTGAGTGTGGACACGATGTGGTGATTTTGCTCGATTCTATTACCCGTCTGGCCCGTGCCTACAATACTGTATCGCCCGCCTCCGGAAAAGTATTATCGGGTGGAGTCGATGCCAATGCTCTTCATAAACCCAAAAGGTTTTTTGGTGCCGCACGTAATATTGAGGGGGGTGGTTCTCTTACCATCCTGGCTACGGCTCTCACCGAAACCGGGTCGAAAATGGACGAAGTTATTTTCGAAGAGTTTAAAGGTACCGGTAATATGGAGCTGCAACTCGATCGCCGGCTCTCTAATAAGCGTATTTATCCTGCTGTGGATATTAATGCCTCCAGTACCAGACGTGAAGATTTGTTGCTCGACAAAGAGAGCTTAAACCGAATCTGGATACTCAGAAATTATCTCTCCGACATGAACCCCATCGAGGCGATGGAATTCCTGAAAGACCGTATGTTGAAAACAAAATCGAACGAAGAATTCCTGATTTCGATGAACGCAGGGTAGTTTTGTTTGATATACTTTTTATTAAGGCCGGTACATCTTTTGTTCCGGCCTTTTTTGTTCCGGGCAATGAAGGTGGGTCTCCTCCCGTGCATTTTGGGCATCTTGTTATTTTAAACAAATATAAATAACAATGTTTGGGTTAAAATGTAATCCGTAAATAGCAAAACAATCATTTCAAGGGTTAACTTTGCCTGTTAGTTATAGCGTTATGATGCAGGCATTTTTTAAAACACATCGGTATTTGCTCGATCATTTGGAGGTACCCGTTAGCCGCCAGCTGATGCAGGATGTTAACTGGGACCATCGGTTAATTGGCATCCAGGGAGCCCGTGGGGTAGGCAAAACTACCTTTTTGCTCCATTATGCCAAGTCGGTTTACGGTTTCGATAAGTCCTGCCTGTACGTCAATTTGAACAATCTCTTTTTTTCTGAGAATAGCCTGGTCAATTTTGCGGATGAATTCAGAAAAACCGGCGGTAAAATACTCCTGCTCGATCAGGTTTTCAAGTATCCCTTGTGGGCCGAAGAGCTCAAATACTGCTTCGATCACTTCGAAGACCTGAAAATCGTCTTTAGTGGGTCGCCTCTCATGCAGTTGGGAGAGGATAACCCCTATTTGAAGGAGTGCATGACTGTATACCATCTTGAAGGCTTTACCTTTCGGGAATATCTGAACCTGAAAACAGGAGAGCAGTTTGCCCCCGTTAGCCTTGAGGAACTGCTGGTCAATCATCAGGAAATCGCCACTGAGGTTATTGCCCGGGTTAAACCTTTGGCCTATTTCTCCGATTACCTGCACCATGGGTATTATCCTTTCTTTTTAGAGAAAATCAACTATCTCGAAAATTTGATCAAAACCATCAATTTGGTTTTGGAAATTGATATCAGTTATTTGCAGCAAATCGAGTTGAAATATCTGCCAAAATTGAGAAAATTGCTGTATATTGTAGGGAAATCTGCCCCTCTGCAACCCAACATAAGTCGCTTGAGTAATGAAGTCGAAACCAGCCGGGCTACCATCATGAACTACCTGAATTATTTAAGGCAGGGAAAGCTGATAAATTTGCTGTACGAACGGGAATTGGAACCCCTTAAAAAGCCCTCGAGTATCTATCTTCAAAACCCAAACCTGGTGTATTCAATGACTCATGGTGAGGTGGATATGGATGTATTGCATAAAACCTTTTTCTATAATCAGACAAGCTATCTTAATTCCGTGAATTATTGTAAGGAGGCTGATTTTTGCGTGAATGGAGAATTGTTGTTTCATGTGGGGGGCCGCAGCCTGGATCAAAAAGAGGGGGACAATGGCGATGGCTATTATTATGCACGTGATATGGTCGAAATAGGACAGGGGAGACAAATCCCTCTGTGGCTTTTTGGCTTTTTATATTAATGGAAGGGTTGGTTTGCATTTGAGCCGTTCCATTGTTTTTATGTACGCACATGCCCTGGTTTTGTGTTTTAAGGGCTTTTAAATAGTATAAAAATAAATAGTTAGTTCATTACAAATTAATTTAGGAGAACAGAAAATGGTAAAATCAAAGAAGTTCATTACCTGTGATGGGAACTATGCGGCTTCGCATATTGCCTACATGTTTAGTGAGGTAGCGGCAATTTATCCCATTACCCCGTCTTCTACCATGGCCGAGCACATCGATGAGTGGGCCGCCAATGGACGGAAGAACATCTTTGGGGAAACAGTAAAGGTTGAAGAGATGCAATCAGAGGCTGGTGCTGCCGGAGCCTTGCACGGTTCTTTGCAGGCTGGTGCATTGACTTCCACTTTTACGGCTTCTCAAGGGCTTTTGCTCATGATCCCCAATATGTACAAGATCTCGGGAGAATTGCTTCCCGCAGTGTTTCATGTGACTGCTAGAAGCCTGGCCGCTCATGCGCTTTCCATCTTTGGTGATCATGGCGATGTGATGGCAACCCGTCAGACCGGGTTCGGTATGTTGGCTACAGGCAGTGTTCAGGAAGTTATGGATTTGGCCGGAGTGGCCCACCTGGTGGCCATCAAAAGTCGTATTCCATTCCTGCATTTCTTTGATGGTTTCCGAACCTCCCATGAAATACAGAAGATTGAAAGCCTGGATATGGACGATCTGTCTCCTCTGATCGACCAGAAGGCTCTGAAGGCTTTCAGAGATAATTCCTTGAATCCGGAACGGCCGGTTACCCGGGGAACCGCTCAAAACCCTGACATCTATTTTCAGGCGCGTGAGGCAGCCAATCCCTTTTATGAGGCTCTACCCGATATGGTAGCCCATTATATGGATAAGATCTCTGAGATTACCGGACGTAAATACCGCCCCTTCGATTATTATGGCGCCACCGATGCAGAAAATGTGATTATTGCCATGGGCTCTGTAACCGACACCGTTAAAGAGGTGGTCGATTATCTGAATGAGAAGGGTGAAAAAGTAGGGCTCATCGCCGTGCATTTGTACCGTCCTTTCTCTGCCAAATACTTTATGGAAGCCTTCCCCAAAACTTGTAAGCGCATCGCTGTTCTGGATCGCACCAAGGAACCGGGAGCCAACGGTGATCCGCTCTATTTGGATGTTCGCGATCTCTTTTATGGAAAAGAGAATGCCCCCTTGGTGGTGGGTGGCCGTTATGGTCTCTCCTCGAAAGATACCACTCCTTCACAAATTATTTCGGTGTACGACAACCTGAAGATGAAGGAGCCCAAAAATAACTTTACCATTGGGATTGTTGACGATGTTACCTTCTCTTCTTTGCCTCTGAAGGCGGAAATTAGCCTGGCTTCAAAAGAAACTCTGGCCGGTAAGTTTTATGGTCTGGGTTCGGATGGAACCGTTGGCGCCAATAAAAACTCCATAAAAATTATTGGAGACAATACCGATAAGTATGCCCAGGCTTATTTCGCCTATGATTCTAAAAAGTCGGGCGGAATCACCATTTCTCACCTTCGGTTTGGTAACGATCCCATTCGGTCGCCCTACCTGGTCAATTCACCCGATTTTGTGGCTTGTCATGTGCCCTCTTATTTGGGTAAATACGATATGCTTAAGGGTCTGAAAAAAGGAGGTACTTTCCTTCTTAACAGTATCTGGGATGCCGAAGAGACCGGAAACCGCCTTCCTGCTGATATGAAGCAGTATATGGCCCAGAATGATATTAACTTCTACATTATCAATGCCACAGAAATTGCACAGGAGATAGGCTTAGGTTCGCGTACCAATACCATTATGCAATCGGCCTTCTTTAAGATTTCAGGGGTCATCCCTTACGATCAGGCAGTAGACCAAATGAAGAAATTCATTGTTAAGTCGTTTGGACGTAAAGGTGAAGAGATTGTGAACATGAACTTTAAAGCCGTTGAGGCGGGGGGGAATGTCACAAAAGTGGATGTCCCGGCCAGTTGGGCAAAAGCGCAGCCTGCTCCTGCTGTCAATGGTGCAGATATTCCTGAATTTATCCGCAATATTGTATTCCCCATTAACGCACAAAAGGGTGACGATTTGCCTGTGAGCGCCTTTGTGGGACGTGAAGATGGGACTTTCCCTGCCGGCACCACGGCTTTTGAAAAACGTGGAATCGCGGTTAATGTTCCCGAGTGGCAGGTGGATAACTGTATCCAATGTAACCAATGTGCTTACGTCTGTCCTCATGCTGCCATTCGTCCTTTCCTTCTCAACGAAGAGGAAATGGCTGCCGCTCCCGAGGGTACTATTGGTAAAAAGGCCAACGGAAAAGGTTTCGATGGACTTCAGTTCCGCATTCAGGTAGCTGTACTCGATTGTACGGGTTGTGGAAACTGTGCCGATGTTTGTCCCTCAAAAGAAAAATCCCTTATCATGAAACCGCTCGATAGTCAGATGGATCAGGTGGAGCATTGGGATTATATGACCAGTAAATTGTCGGTGAAAGAAGGTATTACCCCTAAGGAAACGAATGTGAAGGCTTCGCAGTTTTCTCAGCCCTTATTCGAGTTCTCAGGCGCTTGTGCCGGTTGTGGTGAGACCCCTTACATTAAACTCATCACCCAGTTGTATGGGGATAGGATGATGGTGGCCAACGCCACCGGCTGTTCTTCTATTTATGGAGGATCGGCGCCGGCTACTCCTTATTGTACCAATCAAGAGGGGCAAGGACCAGCCTGGGCCAACTCGTTGTTTGAAGACAATGCCGAGTACGGATTGGGCATGGCTATTGGCGTTGAAAAATTGCGCGATCGGATCGAACTTCGTATGAAGAGTGCTTTGGCAGAGGTTGCACCCAAAACCAAAGCCGCTTTTGAAGCCTGGCTTGAGGCTAAGCTCGATGCTTCTAAAACCCGACAGGTCTCCAACGACGTGCTCGAGGCACTTAAGGACGAGAAGCACGCGGTGGCTGCCGAAATACTGGCATTGAAAGATTATCTGGTGAAAAAATCAATGTGGATCTTCGGTGGTGACGGTTGGGCCTACGATATTGGTTATGGCGGCCTCGATCATGTGATTGCTTCCGGAAAAGATGTGAACATCCTGGTGATGGATACCGAGGTCTATTCCAATACCGGAGGACAGGCCTCTAAATCAACTCCCATTGGAGCGGTGGCCAAGTTTGCTGCTTCGGGCAAGCGGGTACGCAAAAAGGATCTGGGATTAATGGCCACTACTTATGGTTATGTTTATGTGGCTCAGGTTTCTATGGGGGCCAACCAGGCTCAGTATATGAAAGCCCTCAAAGAGGCTGAGGCCTATCCGGGACCTTCCCTGATTATTGCCTATTCACCCTGTATCAATCATGGCCTTAGAGCCGGGATGGGTGCTTCCCAGAAAGAGGGCAAATTGGCCGTCGAATGCGGGTATTGGCATCTGTATCGCTTCAACCCAATGTTGGAAGAGGAGGGAAAAAATCCCTTCCAGTTGGATTCAAAAGAACCCGATTGGAGCAAGTTCCAGAATTTCCTCAAAGGGGAAGTTCGCTACTCAGCACTGTTTAAGGCATTCCCCGAACAAGCTAAAGAGTTGTTTGTGGCTGCTCAGGAAAATGCCAATTGGCGTTACAATGCTTATAAGCGTTATTCCGAAATGGTGTATGCTCCTGCTGAATAGTTTGTTTTAGTTCAGAGCTATTTACACTGATTTCAACCCTGATATTAGTGCTTTTACATTCCCGGACTGGGGAATGGATAATAAAAAAAGGCTACCTTCCACCGGACGGTAGCCTTTTTATGTTTTTAGATCGGCTATTTGATTTTTCCATTCTTTTTTCTGAACTTATAACCTTCTTGAATGTTTGATTGTTAATGTTTAAAAGAGATAGAGTTATTAACTGCTTATAATTATTTTTAATATGATGGATCTAAAGACTTTTTACATGGGGATTCCCCTGAAAAATCCGATAATTGTTGGCGCCAGTAATATGGTTACCGACATGAATATGGTAAAAAAGCTTGAAGAAGCCGGTGCGGCGGCTATCGTTTACAAATCATTGTTCGAAGAGCAGTTAAATCTCGAAGCTGCTGAAATGGATGATGATCTGAGTGAATATGAGAACCGTAATGCCGAGATGATTGATCTCTTTCCCAAGGTTGTTCATTCCGGGCCCCGTGCCCATTTGATGGAAGTTAAGGCCCTGAAGGAGGCTGTTTCTATTCCCGTTATTGCCAGTCTTAACTGTATTTACGATAGCAGTTGGGTTGAATATGCCTGTAATCTGGCCGATACAGGAGTGGACGGTTTGGAACTTAACTTTTATACCTCCATTACCGATGCCGTTAGAACCCCCAATGAGATCGAAGATTCCCGTATCCGGATTTTGGAACAGGTTAAAGCAAAGGTTAAAATTCCTGTTTCCGTAAAGTTGAGTCCCTACTATACCAATTCGCTTCAATTTATTCATCGGTTAAGCGAATATGGTGCCGAAGGATTTGTGCTCTTCAATCGTTTGTTTCAGCCCGACATCAATGTGTATGAAGAAACCATGGAGATGCCCTATAACTTAAGCCACAAAGGCGATAACCGCCTCTCCCTGAGATATGCCGGGTTGCTGAGTGGCCAGATAAGGAGCAGTATTTGTGCCAGTACCGGGATTTTAGATGGAGAGGATTTAATCGCTGCCCTTTTGTCTGGTGCTGATTCCGTGCAGGTTGTGAGTACGGTTTATCGGAACGGTGTGGGACAGATAACTAAAATGTTGGATGATTTAACCGAATGGATGAAACAAAAGGAATATAAATCTATTTCGGATTTCCAGGGAAAATTATCTCATGCCCGAATAAAAGAACCTTTTGCTTACAAAAGAGGACAGTATGTTGATTTCTTGATGAAATCCAAGGAGTTTTTTAACAAATACCCGGTTCGGTAATTTATGCTATTAAAACTAAGATAGAGTGATTTAATATGTTTAATCACTCTATTTGGTTTTTTGGAGGGTTGGTGTCTCCGAAATTGTTCTTTTTTGCCTTGGCAGCCTGTTTTTTAAGAGGGTACTTTCTTTTTCTTGCGGTTCAAATATGTTTTCTGTCGGGGTTGTTTTTTCTTCCTTATTAACATTTAATTAGTTAATTTTGTGCCACACCATTTCTATTGCTAGTAATTATTTATTTTAATCCAAAGATACCTGTTATGAGTACAAAGCGTGTATACACTTTTGGTAATGGTCAAGCTGAAGGACGAGCAAACATGAAGGAGTTGCTCGGAGGAAAAGGTGCTAACCTTGCCGAAATGAATCTGATTGGCGTTCCGGTCCCCCCGGGGTTTACCATCACCACCGAGGTGAGTAACGAATACAATGAATTAGGGCGCGAGAAAGTAATCGAATTGCTAAAAGAGGAGGTCGAAAAAGCTATCCGGAAGGTGGAGGACCTGACCCAAACAAAATTCGACGACAAGGAAAACCCGCTATTGGTGTCGGTTCGCTCCGGGGCTCGAGCTTCAATGCCCGGGATGATGGATACCATCTTAAATCTGGGTCTTAATGATGAAGCGGTGGAAGGAATTGCTAAAAAATCAGGCAATGAACGCTTTGCATGGGACTCTTACAGACGCTTTGTACAGATGTATGGCGATGTTGTAATGGGAATGAAACCTGAGTCTAAAGAGGAGACAGATCCCTTTGAGAAGATTATGGAGGAGCTCAAGGAAAAACGGAATATTGAACTCGATACCGAGTTTACCGTAGACGACCTGAAGCTTTTGGTGAAGAATTTTAAAAAGGCCGTGAAGGAACGAACCGGCAAAAACTTCCCCACCTCTGCCTGGGAGCAGCTTTGGGGATCCGTTATGGCCGTTTTTGACAGTTGGACCAACCCCCGCGCTGTTTATTATCGCCGCATGCATGGGATCCCCGACGAATGGGGTACCGCTGTAAATGTTCAGGCAATGGTGTTTGGTAATATGGGCGACCGGTCAGCTACTGGCGTGGCTTTTACGAGAGACGCCGCAACAGGTGAAGATATTTTCAATGGCGAGTATTTGATCAACGCCCAGGGTGAAGATGTGGTGGCAGGTATTCGCACACCGCAGGAAATCACACTGGAAGGTAGCAGACGCTGGGCCAAGCTTCAGGATGTTTCCGAAGAAGTGCGCGCCCAAAAATATCCCTCACTCGAGGAGGCGATGCCTCCCCTTTTCAAGGAGTTGTTCGATGTTCAGAATAAGCTGGAGTCGCATTATAAAGATATGCAGGACCTTGAGTTTACCATTCAGGATGGAAAACTCTGGTTGTTGCAAACCCGCAGTGGAAAACGTACCGGAGCTGCCATGCTTAAAATTGCCATGGATATGTTCCGGAGTAAGACCATCGATGAAAAGACCGCTTTGCTGCGTTTAGAGCCTAATAAACTCGATGAGTTGCTTCACCCTGTTTTCGATACAACCGCCATGAGATCAGCAAAGGTCCTGGCTAAAGGGTTACCCGCATCACCGGGGGCCGCTACAGGTCAGGTGGTGTTCTTCGCCGACGAAGCCGACCGGTTCGAAGAGTCTATCCTGGTGCGTACCGAGACTTCTCCCGAAGATCTGGAGGGCATGAATGTGGCCAGAGGAATTTTGACCGCCAGAGGCGGGATGACTTCCCATGCCGCCGTTGTAGCCCGTGGAATGGGAAAATGTTGTGTGTCAGGTGCCGGTTCAGTTAAACTCGACTACAAAGCCAGAACCATGACCATCAATGGTCAGGTGTTTACCGAAGGAGATTGGATCTCTTTGAATGGAAGTACCGGTGAGGTTTACGAAGGAAAAGTGGAAACCAGAAAACCCGACTTGAGTGAAGACTTTGGGTTGGTAATGGACCTCTCCGATAAGTATAGTACCATGAGTGTACGTACCAATGCCGATACCCCCAACGATGCTCAGGTGGCACGTGAATTTGGAGCCAGAGGCATCGGATTGTGTCGTACCGAACATATGTTTTTCGAAGGTGAGCGAATAAAAGCTATGCGTGAAATGATTCTGGCTTCTACCGTAGAAGGCCGGAAAAAAGCGCTGATCAAATTATTACCTTATCAACGTCAGGATTTCGAGGGTATCTTCGAAGCTATGGCCGGTTTTGGCGTAACCGTGCGTTTGCTTGATCCACCCCTCCATGAGTTTGTTCCTCATCAACAAGCCACTCAAAAAGTGCTGGCCAATGAGATGGGTGTGCCCATCGAGACCATCCGTAATAAGGTGGCCGATCTGGAAGAGTTCAATCCTATGCTGGGCCATAGGGGTTGCCGTTTGGGAATTACTTATCCCGAAATAACTGAAATGCAGGCCCGGGCCATCATCGAAGCAGCCCTCAATCTGAAGGCTAAAGGGGTAGATGCCCGTCCGGAGATTATGGTTCCTCTCATTGGAACTCTTAAAGAGTTTAAGATGCAGGCCGATATCATTTATGCCACCGCTAATAAAGTGTTTGAAGAAAGAGGCGATAAAATTGACTTCCTGGTGGGAACGATGATTGAGATCCCCCGGGCTGCCCTTACCGCCGATAAAATTGCTGCGGAAGCTGACTTCTTCTCTTTTGGAACCAACGACCTTACTCAGATGACTTTCGGCTATTCCCGCGATGATGCCGGCAAATTCCTCCCGATCTATCTCGACAAAGGGGTGCTTAAGGAGGATCCCTTCCAGGTTCTTGACCAGGAAGGTGTTGGTCAGCTTGTTGAGTTTGGCGTTGCTCGTGGCCGCGCTACCAAACCTGGACTTAAGATTGGTATTTGTGGTGAACATGGCGGCGAACCCTCTTCTGTTGAGTTTTGCCACAGAACGGGGATGGATTATGTGAGCTGCTCGCCTTTTAGGGTGCCCATTGCCCGTTTGGCTGCTGCACAAGCTGCGGTTAGAGAATTGTAAAACCGATTCCTTTATCCATACAAGCGCGGAGTTCCAAAGAACTCCGCGCTTTTTTTTGCCTGTAAAGCAGGTTTGGTGGTGGTAGAGTAATCGATCCCCAAAGGAGGGGAGGGGGTATGAAATACTATAAACCGTTTATCGCCTCATTTTGTGTAAACAGCTATTAATGCTAACTTTGCAGCGTCGAAAAGATTTGGGAGTCTGAATGAAAAGGTGAACCTGTTTTTGAAGCAGTGATTTTTTTGTTGAGGAGTGTTCTTTTTGGTTCATCGAGGGTCTTTCCCGGGTCGGCTTTTTTACCGCCTTTTGGCAGAAAGGGATACAGATTTAAAAATATTAAGGGTGTGGGACGAATATTGGCTTTCGATTATGGTAAAAAGAGGATTGGCATAGCCGCCACAGATCCTCTTCAGATTATTGCAAATGGACTTACCACTGTTCCCTCGGCACAAATCTATTCCTTTCTTGGTGATTATTTAAAACAAGAGGTGGTTGAAGCATTTGTGGTGGGGCATGCCCGTCAGGCCTCAGGTAACGATTCTGAGTCGATGAATCAAATTTGGCCTTTTGTGCGTTCCCTGCAGAACAAATATCCGCAGATTCCGGTTCATATGGTGGATGAGCGGTATACCAGCCAGTTGGCATTTAAAACCATGATGGATGCAGGCTTAAAAAAAATGGACCGGCAAAATAAGCCTTTGGTTGATAAAATTAGTGCGACCATCATTCTTCAAACTTATTTGGAACAAAAGCAAAATAGATAAATAAAATGATCTACCCCATTGTTGTATATGGTCACCCCGTTTTAAGGAAAGTGGCCGAAGATTTCCCCCCCGACTTTGAGGGATTGACAGAGCTCATCGACAACATGTTCGAAACCATGTACAATGCCGAAGGAATTGGCCTTGCAGCTCCTCAGGCAGGATTTTCAAAGCGTCTTTTTGTGATTGACGCCGATCCCCTTAAGGACGAAATGCCCGAGCTTGCCAATTTTAAAAAAGTGTTTATTAATGCCCGTATTCTGGAACGGGATGGCGAAAAAGTTCCCGACCATGAAGGATGTCTCAGCCTTCCCGGAATACGGGAAGAAGTGGCCCGTCCATCGCGAATCCGGATTCAATACCTCGACCAGGCGTTGGTGCCGCACGATGAGGTTTATGAAGGGTGGGCTGCCCGGGTAATCCAGCACGAATACGACCATCTGGATGGTATTCTCTTTGTTGACCACCTGGCTCCCTTGAAAAGAAGACTGCTGAAAGGGAAGTTAAACTCGATTATCAAAGGGCGGGTGGATGTCAACTATAGAATTAAATTACCGAAATAGAGAGGTTCCGAATAATCTTTTTTTGAGTTGATATTAGCAATCGCCGAAAGAGCCAGTGGGCTCTTTTGGGTTTTAGTGGGTAGTTGGTTAAGGTAAAAGGAGATTTCTGCTTAGTGGAGTGTGTAACCTCTTTTCCCCAGGCGCCTTTATCGTTCGTTTGCATTGATGTAAATGAAAAAATGGAGTGGTTTTTGTTATTTGTCAATCTTTCGTAACCTCACCCACGATTTTAAAGTAAAAGCTATCATCGGTGAAATTTCCGCAACCCATGAGTGGTTGTGTATTGATTCCCATTTAGGCTTTGGTTGAAGAAACTCAAATGTGGAAAGAGTTAGCAGACCTTAATGATGAGCAAGTATTTTATGCTCTTTTTGTGTTGAAATATTGTGTTTTTATGCAAAATTATGAAGCGGTTTTTTGATGTTTTATTCTCTGTTGTTTTGTTGGTTATAACTTTCCCGTTATTAATGCTTATCTCGTTAATGATCGTGGCAAGTTCGGGCTTCCCTGTTTTTTTTATTCAACAGCGAATTGGGCTTAGTGGGGTTCCTTTTAAGATCTTTAAATTCCGCACCATGCGTCATTCCCACGCCATGGCCAAGGGTAGTTTCCATGCCGGTGACAGTAGCCGGGTCACGGCCATCGGCAGGATTCTTCGGAAAACAAAACTGGATGAATTGCCTCAGCTTCTAAATGTCTTAAGAGGAGATATGTCCTTTGTCGGGCCCCGACCGGAGGTTCATCAATGGGTTGCAGTTTATCCCGGTCGCTGGGAAAAGGTCCATCAGGTCCGTCCCGGAATTACCGACAATGCCTCCATTCTCTTTCGGAGCGAAGAGGCCATTCTGGCTGCTGCTGAGAATCCTGAAGAACATTATCGAAGGGAGATACTTCCCCGAAAACTGGATATATATGAGCGATATGTGGAGGACAAAAGTCTTGCGGGCGATCTGGAAATTCTTTTGAAGACCTTTTGGTCGTTGCTTTTTGTGAATAAATCGTGATTTTGGTTTTCTGGATTCTGAAATGGAGACCTTATAACGTTTAATTAACTGTTTATGCCTGATATTCCGTTTGCAAAAGTGTCGTGTAACGGCAATGAATTGAAATATATTTCAGAAGTGCTTGAGAGCGGTTGGCTTACAACGGCTGGTAAAGCACGGGAGTTTGAAGAGAGATTTGCCGAGAGGGTAAATGCCAAATATGCCTGTGCCGTTAATAGTTGCACTGCTGCCTTGCATCTGGGCCTGGAAGCCCTGGGGGTTAAAGCGGGCGATAAAGTTTTTGTGCCCGACATGACGTTTACAGCCACGGCCGAAGTGGTGCGCTATCTTAACGCAGATCCGGTGTTTCTTGACGTGGAGTATGGTACTTCGTTAATTACCCCCGCTATCCTTCGAGAAGCCATTGTCCGTCACCCTGATGTTAAATATTTGATTGTGGTTCACTATGGGGGGCATCCGGCAGAGATGACCAATGATAGCCATTCCGGGATAATGAACATCTGTAAGCGAAATGGAATAAAGGTGATGGAAGACGCCGCACATGCCTTTCCCGCTCGCATAGGGGATTCTGCAATTGGCAGCATTGGGGATGTGACCTGTTTCAGCTTTTATGCCAATAAAACCATTACCACCGGTGAAGGGGGAATGCTTACAACCGATAATCCTGATGTTTACGAGAGAGCAAAAGTGATGCGGTTGCATGGGATCAATCGGGATATTTGGGATCGCTTTACAGCCAAAGGTCCCTCCTGGGAATACGATGTGGTGGCACCCGGCTTTAAATACAATATGCCCGATTTAAATGCCGCCATAGGGTTGGCCCAGCTGGAACAGGCCGATGCCTTTAGGGAGCAGCGGCAAAAGGTGGCTCTTCGCTATTATGAGGGGTTGGCTCGATTGGAAATGCTCGATCTTCCGGTGTGTAAGGTAAAACCGGAGAACCATGCCTGGCATCTATTCCCGGTGGTGCTCAATGACAGGAGTCCTGTTTCCAGGAATGAGTTCATCCGGGAGATGGCCTCACGTGGGATTGGGACTTCGGTACATTATAAACCGATGCATAGGATGACCTATTACCAGGAGCACTATAGCCTTTCATCGGCCGATTTTCCCGTTTCTGAAAAAATCTGGAAGGGCACGGTCAGTCTGCCGATATATGCCGGAATGACGAATGAAGAGGTGCTTTGGGTCTTGAAAGTTATAACAGAGATATGCCTTTTTAAGGTGGGTTATAGCGTTGATGCCGCTGAAAAGTTCTGATTCTTTGACTATTATCTTTTATCTGTTGACTAAAGAGTTGCTTTAATTGGAAATTTGTATGAACTTATTATTAATTTTTTTCTCGTAAATATTCTGCATTATCTGATTATGAAGAATAGAATAATCAAAGTTTTTGAGGGAAGAATAGTTTCCCCGTGGTGGATTTTTTTCATTGATATATTCTTGATATTCAGTGCTTTTGTGTTTTCATATGTTTTACGCCTTAATTTTGATTTGCCCAATTACAGTATGGGGGAATTTATTGTTTCCGGGACTACTGTTGTTGTGGTTTATGCTCTGTCGTTTTTCCTGTTTCAGGCGCATCGGGGGGTTATAAGGCATACAAGCATAGATGAGTTTAAAAAAGTTCTTAAAGCGGCAACGACTGCCTTTGGTTTTTTGATGGTGTCAGAGACCATTGCCTTACCCCTTCATCTGAATTTGACCGGTACCCCTCGGTTGGTGCTGATTATTCAATATCTTGTTGTTCTCTTTTTTTGCCTGGGGTTTAGGATGGTCGTGCGGGAAACCTATACTTCACTTACCCGCAAACGGGGGACCATTAATTCCGTGATTTTTGGTGCGGGTGAAATGGGCATTATCACCCTGGAGGCCATCAGTAATAGTAAAGAAAATACTTATAATGTGTTGGCCTTTGTGGACGACAACCCCGAGAAGTGGAATAAAACCCTGTTTACGCTTCCTGTGGTGTGTTGGGAAAAGATCTTGAATTCTTCAGGGAATGATCGTTTTTCCAACCTGGAGGTGGTGATTTTAGCTGTTAATAATCTGTCGATTAAGCGGAAACAAAAAATCTCGCAGATTTGCAGTGAACGTGGGTGGAAACTTAAAGTAATGCCCACCGTGTTGAACTGGGTGAACGGTATTTCCAATACCAACCAGATTCGGGATGTGAAGATTGAAGACCTGTTGGGTCGCGAAGAGATTCAATTGAGCAAGAACAGATTGCAAAAGGAACTGGCAGGGAAAGAGATATTGATTACCGGTGCGGCAGGGTCCATTGGATCTGAGATTGTGCGCCAGTTGATGCGGTTTCCTGTAAAACACCTTTTGCTGCTTGATCAGGCCGAATCGCCGCTTTACGATTTGCAGCAGGAGTTGTTGCTGAGTTATTCCGATGCCCCTTTTGAACTGGTTATTTGCGATGTTACCAATCAAAAACGTTTGGAAAAAATATTCCAAGCCCACTCCTTTGATATTGTATTTGATGCCGCCGCATATAAACATGTACCACTGATGGAAGATATGCCTTATGAGGCGGTGACCGTTAACATAGGTGGGACAAAAAATCTGGCCGACCTGTCAGTCAAGTTTCATGTGGATAAATTTGTGATGGTGAGTACCGATAAGGCAGTCAATCCTACCAATGTTATGGGGGCCACCAAAAGGATATCCGAAATGTATATACAGAGTTTGTCCCAGCTACCAGAGATGAAAACCCGATTTATAACCACGCGTTTTGGGAATGTGCTGGGATCTAACGGTTCTGTGGTGCCTCTGTTTAAGAAGCAGATTGCCCAGGGTGGACCGCTTACGGTTACTCATAAAGATATAACCCGTTATTTTATGACCATTCCGGAAGCCAGTCAGTTGGTGTTGGAGGCCGCTCTGATGGGGCATGGGGGAGAGATATTTGTATTCGATATGGGTGAGCCTGTAAAAATCGATGATCTGGCCAAAAATATGATCCGGCTGGCTGGCCTTAAATTAAATGAAGATATTCAGATTATCTACACCGGCCTTCGTCCAGGTGAAAAGCTGTACGAGGAACTCCTGGCCTCAAAGGAGAACACCTTGCCTACTTACCATGATAAAATATTGATTGGTAAAGTGCGTTATTTCCAATATGAGGAGGTTAATGGGCACGTTGTGCATTTGCTTCAAATGGCAGATAAGGAAAAGGAAGGTGCTTTGGTGAGCTGTATTAAAGAGGTCGTACCCGAATACAACAGCACCAATGCTATTTACGCTGAAAAAACGGTTGAACTATAGGCCTCTGAATCCCTGATTGGAGGATATTCCTGGTTTTTGCTGTTTCTTTGACTGATCTCAATGGTCTTTACAACGGTTTTTTTGTTGATTTTCCATCCAATAAGGCTGTCTCAGCCTCAATGCAATTCAGTCGCGTGAAATACCTACGATCAGAGCTTGCTTTTGTTTTTTTCAGCCCGGGAAAAAAGTATGGGCAGCCATCGATGGTTTTAATTCATAATTCCCATGCCTCAAAAGACAGGGCCGATACCGGGGCCTGTGTTTTTTCTCTTTTCGGAAACCGGATATTGCAGGATATGAAGGTGTCCGTTCTCTTTTTTTTTATTTTAAATCCTGGACTTAAGGTGTCAAAATTCATCAATCTAACTTCTTTAAATGCCCGGGAATGTGGGTTTTGAACTTCTTATCACTCCTTTATTGCTGTTCGGCAATGTTCTTGTTTGATTAATCAAATACTGATTCTTTTATTTAAATTGTTAACTACGATGTCTTAAAATGTCTTAAATTTAAGTAAAATATGATGGTTTACGTGTAATCATGAATATTTTGGGTTGATTCATCCAATCTTCCTCAGGGATCAATGACTCTGGATATTTTGGAATCCTGGCCTTTTTCAGGTGAAGCAAAAATAGGAATCTGTCAGCCCCTCTCTGTATTATGTAAGTTTATTTTGGATGGTTGTTTGGATTAGACTTATTATCTTTTTTTTGGATAACTTCTGGACTACAAAAGAGAAGTTTGGAAAGCAGTTAGGGCGAAATAATAGTTTTCAGATAGAGCGGTTATGTTAACTTATTATTATGAGAACAGAAAATAATAGAGCACAGATTTATGATCGTAGCGATTTAAGTCGACTACTGGGTATTGTAACCAAGAATTATAGGATTTTTATTGTCTGTATTATCCTGGGTTTGATTGGGGCCTTTTTGGTTAACAAATATTCGGTGCCTGTTTACCATATTTCTGCATCTATGCTTATTAAGGAGAAACAACTCCCTTCTCAGAATAGCAATGCGAACGATTATCTTAACAGTAATGTGCTGGAATTCAATCAAAACTTTCAAAATGAACTATGGATTTTAAAATCCTCCCCGGTCATTGAGCAATCCATCATTAATCTGGGGTTGTCTATTGATTATTGTCGAAAGGAGGGTTTTCAGCATTTGGATGCTTACCAGAAAGTTCCTTTTAAAGTAATGTTGTTGCCTAAGCATGTTCAACCCATTAATGAATGGTTCTATATTACCATTAAGGATTCATCTCATTTTCACCTTAGCGTTGACTCAAAGTTGGCCACTTTTAGAATCCCTGATCAACCGCGCACTACTTATCAAAAGGAAAAATGGACCTTTGAACAAGATGCCAAATTCGGTGAAATTATTGAAACCGAAGATATGGCCTTTGTTGTCAATCTGGATGAAACGGGTCTTCAGTATTTTGACACCGAGGTGGAGTTTGGTTTTGTTATTTGGGAGGTATCATCGCTTACCAGTAGGCTCAAGCAACAGCTTGAGTTTACTATGATTCAACGCGACGCTACAATCGTGGAGATTTTGTTAAAATCCCCATCGGTTTTTAAGGCTCAGGATATTATTAATGAATTGATGGCCGTTTATTCTCAGCAAAACCTGGAGAGGAAGAATCATAATGCCAATATTACCATAGCATATATTGATTCTCAACTCGAAGAAATTTCCGATTCCTTAAGTGAAACAGAGTCTGACCTGCAAAGTTTTCGTTCTTCATCTCAGTTGCTTAATGTAGCCTCACAAGCCGAAGAAATATCGGCTCAATATAGAAACCTTCAAAATCAAAGGGCTGAATTATTAACCAGAAAGCGTTACTACGATTATTTAAATGAATATATTTCAAATAAGGAAATCAATTTTTCAGAGCTCATATTACCTTCCTCTATGGGGATAACCGATGAATTACTGAATAATTTGATGGCCGAATTGATAAACCTCAATGCTCAGCGATATAGCCTCATTCAAAACCGTCAGGAAAAAAACCCAATGGTTCAGCAACTGACGCTTCGGGTTGAGAATATACGAAAGGTTATTTCTGAAAATGTATCTGCTGCAAGAAAAACCAGCGAGATTTCAATTGATGAGATGGATAAAAGAATTCGAAAAAATGAATTGGAAATTGCCCGTTTGCCACGAAATGAGCAGCTACTAGGAGGTATTCAGCGAAAATACCGGCTAAATGATGCTATTTATAACTACCTTCTTGAAAAACGAGCTGAAGCTAAAATATCCCAGGCATCCAGCTTACCCGATAATATTGTAATTGAACCAGCTAAGATGGTTGGAACCGGACCAATTCTCCCTCGCCAAAGCAAAAATTACTTCTTTGCGTTGGTACTGGGATTTGCCATTCCGTATATCATTCTGCTTTTAAAAACAATCCTGAATGATAAATTAGTTCCTCAGGATAATGTTGCTCATTTAACATATGTTCCTGTGCTTGGTGAGATTTTGCATAACAGGCGAAGGAGTGAGAATATTATGGAGGATATTCCAACATCTAATATTGCAGAATCCTATCGGGCCTTACGAACCAATATTGAGTTCAATTTTAAGGGGATTCCTCATAAATCTATTTTGGTTACCTCAAGTGTTGCCGGAGAAGGGAAAACCTTTAGTGCCCTGAATCTGGCCATGTCGTATGCACAATTGAATCGCAAAACGATTTTAATCAATGTTGATTTGCGAAAAGATACGCGTTATTTTTCCAAAAATGGAAAATCTTCCATTGGGTTATGTAACTATCTGATCAGAACGGCAACCATGGAGGAGATTATATGTAGATCTTCCAATACAAACCTTGATTATATATTATCAGGGCAATTACCGCCCTATCCTCTGGAGACCATTGCTCAGGGTAATTTTCCGGATTTAATTAACCGGTTAAAAGACATCTATGACTGTATTATATTGGATGCGACCCCTTTGGCTCAGGTTAAGGATGCTTATTTGTATATCAGCGATGTTGATGTGGTGATGGTCGTGGCACGCTATAACTATACTTTAAAAAGGGTGTTTGCCATGGTAATGGCTGAATTAAAACAAAAGGGGATTAAAAATACTTTTGTGGTTTTAAACGACAATCGCAGCAACCAGGATCTATATGGATATGGGTCTGGATCGGGAAGCAATAAAAAGAACAGGTTTAAACTTTTGTCTTTGTTTCGATCAAAGAATCCTGTAAACTGAAGATCTTGACATTTTGGAATAGCATGGTTGTGAGTGTGAGTTTTTGGTTGCGTGGATTGAAAGCCCGGGAGAAACCAGGGTTGTTTTTTCCAAAATGTTGGTTCGTCTGATTTGTGAATTGGATTTTTAAGCAGTTAGTCCTGTGACTGACCAGGCGAAGCCGTAAAAACACCTTCGAATAATATTCGAATAATATATGCAAACTAAGGAAAAATTGTTTGTTTTTTCGTTGCTGTCATTAAATATTTTTCAATGGATTTCTGTTGTTGAATTTGATTATGGGATTCATCATTTAGTTAAATATTTGTTTTCTGTTTTTGCAATTGGGGCCCTATTCTATTATCAATACACGCATCCCGTCGACAGGAGCGAAACAAATATCTACCATCCGGTAATTATTTTTTTTCTGATTTGGTCGGGATATCTGTTGATTGAAGGGGCCTTTGGTTTTAACGATATTTTCTATGTTCAAAGGGTTTTTGGGCAACAATATTTTTATTTGCCCTATCTTTTACCATTAATCATTCTATATACACGGTTTGATATTTATTTTTTTGGATATTTATTAAAAGCTGTTTCGGCCCTTATTATCCTCTCTGTAATTGTTCAGTTATACGTGATGGGTTTTAATTTAGGAGATCCATTCTATGAAAACTTTTTAAGAATCGGGCTTTTTGATGTGGGAAGTGGTTTGTTATTGCTCATGGCCCATTTTTCAAGTAAAAAGCAGGTTTCTTACATTATAATATTTTATTTCCTTCTTTTCCTTTTTTTATATGCTCATTTCGGGCGAAGAGGGTTATCGGTGAAAACGATTCTGTTTTTAGTTGCAATGGTGATTATTCGTTTAAAGAGTCCTCTCGCATTGGTGAGGGATCGAATGATAACCTACTTCTATATTTTGCTGACAGGGATGTTTGTTTTTGTTCTGTTTGAGCCGGTTCTCAGTTCTGCCTACGTTTTTCAAAGGGGTTTTGATACAGCTTCCCTGCAGGCTTCCAGAGAAAGAGTGTTTGAAGATTTTTTTTTCGATTTCGATAGTAACAAGGATTGGCTTTTCGGCCGGGGATTAGACGGTGAAATTTTACGTACGATTGCAGAAGAAGGAACCGGTGATTTGATTGAGAATGGGTTCCTTACAGTTCTTTTAAAGGGAGGATTGCTCTATCTCATCCCCATGTTGATCATCATGTTGAGAGCCTGTTACCTTGGATTCTTTAAGAGTAATAATGATTTAGGGAAAGCTTTAGCCGCTTTGGTCTTTATCCAGATTATTTCAATGATGATGCACGGTTTGCCTGATTATTCATCACCGTATGTATTGGTTTGGGTTGCCGTGGCTGGTTGTTTTTCTTCGGTCGTAAGAGAACCGGATAACGAGGAGGTGTTTCTGATAATGAATGCCGATACAGTAGCTTGACAGATTATCCTCTGTTCTCAACCTCAACCTTAACCTTAACCTTAACCTTAACCTTAACCTTAACCTCAAATCTTTGAATCTTTCTTATGTTTAAAAACAAGACTCTCCTTATCACTGGCGGCACCGGCTCTTTTGGAAATGCTGTGCTCGACCGATTTCTGGATACAGAGATTAAGGAAATCCGAATTTTTAGCCGCGATGAAAAGAAGCAGGATGACATGCGACACCGCCTGCAAAACCCGAAAGTGAAGTTTTATATTGGGGATGTACGCGATAAGCGCAGCCTGGATGGTGCCATGCTGGGTGTGGATTATATTTTTCACGCCGCAGCCCTAAAACAGGTGCCTTCATGCGAGTTTTTTCCCATTCAGGCAGTAAGAACCAATGTTTTTGGCACTGAGAATATGCTGGATTCAGCCATTCAGTATGGGGTAAAAAATGTGGTGGTCCTCAGCACCGATAAAGCCGCTTATCCCATCAATGCCATGGGCATCAGCAAAGCCATGATGGAGAAAGTGGCTATCGCAAAGGCACGTTCCTTAGGGCCGCATCCTTCCACCACCATCTGTTGCACCCGTTATGGTAATGTGATGGGCAGCAGGGGTTCGGTTATTCCCCTGTGGGTGGAGCAGATAAAGGCCGGTGAGGATATTACCATCACCGACCCTAATATGACTCGTTTTATGATGACCCTCGACGATGCGGTTGATCTGGTCATCTATGCCTTTAAATATGGAAAGAGTGGTGATTTGTTTGTTCAAAAGGCTCCCGCCGCCACCCTGGAGGTGCTGGCCGAAGCTTTAAAATCACTCTACAAATCAGAAACGCGGGTACGTTGCATTGGCACCCGACACGGTGAAAAGTTGTATGAAACCCTTGTAACCCGCGAAGAAATGGCCAAGGCAGAGGATGCAGGCAACTATTATCGTGTTCCGGCCGATATCCGCGATTTGAATTACGACAAATACTTTATAGAGGGCAAAGAAGAAATTGCTGAAATTGACGACTATCATTCCCACAATACCAGGCGGTTGGATGTGGAAGGGATGAAGGAGTTGTTACTGAAATTGGATACAGTTTTTGGTGAGTTGTGATAGACATTAGTGGTTGGTGATTCACCAATCACCATTCCCCATTAACCAATCCCCATTAACCATTAACCATTAACCATTCCCCAACCACCAACCACCATTTAGAGATAAAAATGAAAAAAATCCTAATAACAGGCTCCCAGGGCTTTATCGGGAAAAATCTGATGGCTGAATTGAAAAATATTCAACAGGAAAAAGTAAAGCACCTTTCTTTAAGTTCCAATATATCTCTTTTAGAATACGATATAGCTACTGATCCTAATTTATTGGAGGGCTATTGCAAGGAAGCAGATTTTGTATTTCACCTGGCAGGCATAAATCGACCCAAAGAGCCACGTGAGTTTATGGCAGGAAACTTTGGTTTTACCAGTCAGTTGCTGGATGCCTTAAAGAAGCACAAGAATACTTGTCCCATTATGTTCTCCTCTTCTATCCAGGCAGAAATAGATAATCCTTACGGAGTATCCAAAAAAGCAGTGGAAGATATGTTGTTGAAATATGGGCAGGAAACCGGTGCTAAGGTGTTCATCTATCGCTTTCCAAATGTGTTTGGTAAATGGTGCAGACCCAATTACAACAGTGCCGTAGCTACATTCTGTCACAACATTGCACAAGATTTGCCCATCCGGGTAAATGACCCCAACGTGCAAATGAATATGGTGTATGTTGACGATGTGGTACAGGAACTAATCAACGCTTTAACCGATAACCCAAACAAAGAAGGGGATTTTTGCAGTGTATCAACTGAACACCAGATAAAGTTGGGTGAAATAGTCGATTTAATTCGCTCTTTTAAGGAAAGTCGCACCACCTTGCAAGTCCCTGACTTATCCAACCCATTTACAAAAAAACTTTACTCCACCTATCTCAGCTACCTGCCCGAAGAAAATTTTTCATATCCACTTAAGATGAATGTGGATGAACGTGGCTCATTTACAGAGTTTTTGAAATCTCCCGACAGGGGGCAGGTATCCATCAATATCTCCAAACCAGGGATTACGAAAGGAAACCACTGGCACCATACCAAGAATGAGAAGTTTTTGGTGGTTTCAGGTACAGGGGTTATTCGCTTCAGGAAAATTGATGAGCCTACAGCAATTATTGAATACTACGTTTCAGCCAAAAACCTTGAAGTAGTCGACATCCCGGTTGGATATACGCACAATATTGAAAACCTGGGAGAAGAAGAAATGGTTACAGTAATGTGGGTCAATGAGGTGTTTGATGCTGGTGCACCGGATACTTTTTTTGAAAAGGTTTAGTGATTGGGGGATAGTGATTGGTGATTAGTGAATCGTTATTAGTGAATAGGTGAATAGTGAATGGTTGGTTATGAAAACGCATAAAGATTTAGATGTTTGGAAGAAGGCAATTGACCTGGTAGCTTCAATTTATAAAATCACCTCTTCATTTCCCAAAGAGGCTTTATATGGGTTAACCTCACAAATTCGCCGGGCTGCTGTTTCAATTCCTTCAAATATTGCAGAAGGAGCAGCTCGAAACCAATATAAAGAATTTATTCAATTTCTTTATATTGCATTAGCAAGTGGGGCAGAAATTGAAACTCAGTTGATAATCTCAAAAATGCTTGGATTTATTGCCGATGAAAAATCGCAGGAATTAATTAATGAATTAAACTCAATTTCCAGAATGATTCAAGGATTGATTAAGCAAATTAAAAATCACGTCCATGTCTGATCCCCAATGACCAATCCCCAATAACCAATTACCAATTACCAATCCCCAATGACCAATTCCCATTCCCCAATTACCAAACTAAAAATCCTCACTGTCGTCGGCACCCGGCCGGAAATAATTCGGCTTTCGCGCGTTATAGTTGCGTTAGACAATTCCGAAGCTGTTGACCATGTGCTTGTGCATACCGGCCAGAACTACGACTACGAATTAAATCAGATATTCTTTGAAGACTTAGGATTACGAAAGCCTGATCACTTCCTAAATGCCGCAGGTAAAAACGCCACAACTACTGCCGGACAGATCTTAATAAAAATTGACCCTGTATTGGAAACGGAAAAGCCGGATGCTTTCCTGGTGCTGGGCGATACCAACTCCTGCCTGTGTGCCATTGCAGCAAAAAAGCGCAAGATTCCCATTTTCCATATGGAAGCCGGGAACCGCTGTTTTGACCAACGGGTACCTGAAGAAACAAACCGCAAGATTGTGGATCATGTGTCGGATATTAATCTAACGTATAGCTCAATTGCCCGTGAATATCTGTTGCGCGAAGGATTACCTGCCGATAGGATAATTAAAACAGGTAGTCCGATGTTTGAAGTGCTAAACCACTACATGCCAATGATTCAGGCCTCTGATGTACTCGCACGCCTCAATCTTGAAAAAGGCAACTATTTTGTTGTCTCTGCCCATCGTGAAGAAAACATCAATAGCGAAAAAAACTTCAAAGGTCTGATCGACACACTCAACTTTATCGCTGAGAAATACGGCAATCCCATCATAGTGAGTACGCATCCCCGTACACGCAAAAAACTGGAACAAGTCACCAATCCCCAGTTACCAATCACAGATCCCCAGTCACCAATCCCCAATCCCCAATTACCGTTTACCCTCCATCCGCAAATTGAATTGATGAAACCGCTGGGATTCCACGACTACAATCAGCTGCAAAAAAATGCAAGGGCTGTTTTGTCCGATAGTGGCACCATCTCAGAAGAATCATCCATCATGAATTTTCCGGCCCTCAATATCCGCGATGCCCACGAACGCCCCGAAGCCATGGAAGAAGCTTCGGTAATGATGGTTGGATTAAATCCTGAAAGAATATTGCAGGGGCTGGTGCAGTTACAATATCAGAAAACTGGCGAAGAAAGAAATTTCAGGCTCGTAGGTGACTATTCCATGCCCAATGTAAGCGAAAAGGTGGTGCGCATAATTCTGGGATATACCGATTATGTGAAACGAACCGTGTGGGGAGCATAAACAGTAATGGGTGTTTTAACAGATTATTGAAAAAATCCAGAGAAGTAAACGCCGGTCTTTCCCCGGCCACCGATAATTGATGGAAAGATTCAGGAAACCAAAATGATTTCTATTAAAAAAGATTTTATGAAACGAGCCATGAGAATATTTCTCACCTGGGGGGATCATTATTGGCGAGTCCCATCGAATACCTTTAAAGAACAAATAATTATAATGAGATGAAAAAAAAGATAGCAATAATAGCTCCCGGGCGATTACCTGTCCCTGCAGTTCAGGGGGGGGGTATTGAGCAACTTATCGACAACCTTATCCGACAAAATGAGTTAACTCCCCAAATTACTATTCATTTGATTTCTGCTTACTCCCCATTGACAAAAAAACTTGAAGAAAATTATAGCCATACCAAATTTCATCATGTTAAATATTCCTTTTTGCGTCGTTGTTTCAATTATTTTGATCGGGAAATATCTTCTAAAATTTTAAAATATCCACATCACCCACACGATATTCGGCAGATAATGAAATTTGTGAAACAAGCAGAGTGTGATAAAGTGGTGATTTATGGGAACGATCGTCATATTCAACCTTTGGCAGAGATAGTGGAAAAAGAAAGATTGATTTATATTATGGCCACATTGATGTTAACCCGTTTAAAAGATTTCTCATTGTGTAAAAGGATATTTGTGGGGAGTAATCATTCGAAATTAAGCGTCTTGAATCAGAGTGATAAACTGACAGAAAATGACATCAGAATAGTACAAGAAGGGATAGATACAGATTACTTTAGCCCCGCTGAAAAAACGAAAAAGAAATACTTCCTAAGGAACAAATATAAAATTGACAAAGAGATACCAATCGTATGTTATTTAGGAAGGCTGGATGTTAGCAAAGGGGTTCTAATCCTACTGCAGGCTGCACTATCAATCAAGGATAGTGTTCCTTTTAAACTGATTTTGATTGGGAGTTTTGGGTTAAGTTTTGGCTCAGGGAAAAAGGGCAGTGTTTCGGAGGAGGAATTGGAAATAAAAAAATGTATTGAGGATTTGGGTGAGCATTGTATCACAACCGGGTTTGTAAGAAATGATCAAGTCATTGATTATTTGGCCGATGTTGATGTCGGCGTAGTGCCCTCTATATGTGAAGATGTTTCTCCTTTAACCTATTTTGAGTTTCAGGCTTTGGGAATACCTACCATAGTAAGCGATGGCGGAGGTATACCCGAATATTTTTCCTCAGATTACAGCTTAATGTTCCATAGAGGAACTAACATGGTCAATGATTTAGCCACCTGTCTTAAAGAGGTGGTTAACAATAAGGAAATGCGAGAAAAAATGTCATCCACAACTTTGAGAAATCGAGAATATTTAGGAATTCAGCGTTTCTATAATGACTTTGTTGATAAAGTATTTGAGGCATAGTGTCATGTTAAGCAAGAAGGGTCCAATCTTGCGCTCACCCCTCTAGCTCCTTCCGATAAATCGGAACGGGCTCTGAAAGGGAGAACCCCGCCCGGGTGCAGACACATTAATGCCAATTTATACTTGGCACTAGCGTGGACAATTTAGAAAAATGCATTCTCACTCAGGTTCCATTTTTTAACGGACAAAAAACATTATCTCAATGTCATTAAGAGACAGGACTATTTCGAGCTTCAAATGGAGTTTTATTGATTCATTATCAAAATATTTCCTCTCTTTTGTCATTGGTATAATACTTGCAAGATTGTTAACACCAACTGATTATGGATTAGTTGGAATGAGTGCAATCTTTATAGCTGTTTCAAGGGTCTTTATAGATGGTGGTTTCAGTGATGCCCTAATAAGAAAAATGGAACCTACAACTGATGATTATACATCGGTATTTTATTTCAATATTGTTTTAGCAGTCATATTTTATCTTTCTCTTTACTTTAGTTCGCCGTGGATCAGTGACTTCTTCAATGAACCACTGTTGGTGAAAATTATTAGAATCGCCGGCCTTGGATTAATAATAAGTTCAACAGCTTCCATACAAGTTGTCATCTTAAGGAAAAGATTGGACTTTAAACGGCAAGCAATTATTGGATTTGTCTCTACGATGGTTTCCGGAATTGTTTCTATTACAATGGCTTTCTATAACTATGGGGTTTGGAGTTTAATCTATAATGGGATAATCGCTCTTATGGTATCGTCCATCCTTTTGTGGCTTTTCAGTAGTTGGCGGCCAAAATTGAACTTTAAGTTGAGTGTTATTAAGGAAGAGTTTGGTTTTGGTTCAAAAATTATGGCTGGCAGTTTTATTAATGTGATATACAACAATATGTATTATGTACTTGTTGGAAAGATATTTTCTCCGGCAGCTCTGGGCTTTTTCACAAAAGCTGATAATTTTCAAAAACTTATCTCCGGAAACATTGACATTATAGTGCGACAGGTTACTTATCCCGTTTTGGCCTCTATCCAAAATGAATCGGATCAATTGAAAGCTATTTACAGGCTTATGATAAAAAATACTGCATTTATAACTGTTGTGCTATTGCTGGGGCTGGCTGCCATCTCGGATTATTTCATCGTTACCCTAATCGGGGAAAAATGGCTAACTTCTGCAGTATATTTACAACTGCTATGCATCGTTGGCATTTTTTTTCCGTTGATTTCAATAAACACGAATATTTTGAACGTGAAAGGAAGATCCGATCTTTCATTAATAGTTAAATTATTAATGGTTATATTTTCTATTCCTGCATTAATCATTGGTTATTATCTTGGAGTGGTTTTTATGATTTGGGGAATGCTTGTCTCTGTAATTATTTTGTACTCAGTGGTTGTGTTGTTTACCCAAAAAATCATACAATATTCCGTAAAAGAACAACTCAAGGATGTTTTTCCGGCTTTTAAAATTGGCATCACTATGGCCTTACCGGTATATTTTGTTGGTCAATTTTTAGATTTCCCAAATTTAGCAATTCTATTAATCCAAATGGCCTTGGGTATTCTTTTGTTTTTTATATTAGGAGAAACCTTGGAAAATCAGGAGTACCTGCTGATAAAATCATTAATTACTAAGCAAATAAAAAAGAACAATGATTAGTAAAGGCAGAAAGGAAGAAGCTATGATTGCTGCGGAATAATAATCCTGTTCTGCTGCCAGGGGAGTGGTGCTGGAAACATCCGTGACTTTGGTTTTAGCACATAAGGGTGCACCACAAGGAACCTGATGTTACATTTTGCCATCAATCTGTCAAATCGTTTTTAGGCGATTTCTTTGGATTGACCACTGACTCAACCTACTCCATGAAAGTAATCAATAAACTAAATTTTTCTCTGTTTAGGGAGAAATGTACAATCTGGTTAATATGAAAGTTCTCTGGTTTTCAAACACAGCAGCATTAGGTGGAGATTATATCCATAAGGGTAATCGTATAAAAGGGACTGGAGGATGGATGTATGCTTTAAATGTAGCTCTACAGGAAAAAGTTGAACTTTCGCTGGCTTTTCATTATGCTTATAACTTACCTTGTTTTACCTATCAAAACACGAATTATTTCCCAATATATACCGGTAATATTGTTCTTGAAAATTTAAAAAAGCGCTTTCTGGGCAAGGTCTATGACGAGGATTTTTTGGATCAATATTTAAAAATAATCAAAGAGGTAAAGCCCGATATTATCCACATTCATGGAACCGAGAATTCATTTTTGAGCATTTTAGGTAAAGTTGAAATTCCGGTCGTAATATCTATTCAAGGAAATCTAAGTGTTTATCATCAAAAATATTTTTCAGGATATCATGGGAGGTTTCTCTGGCAAAAGGAGGATAAAATCACTTATAAATCAATATTGTTCGGCAGGTTTTATTTTTACAAAGGTTATAAAATTATGGAGCGAATGGCGGCGATTGAACAGAAACATCTAAAAATTGCCAAATATATAATCGGAAGAACATCCTGGGACAATCGCATTACCAGAATTTTGGCCCCCCAAAGCAAGTACTTTGTCGGCAATGAAATGCTTCGCGACGTATTTTATACCAGCCAATGGAATAATCCTTATAAATCTGGCACCATTAAACTGTTCACTACAAACGGGAACAATTACTATAAAGGATTTGAAACCCTCTGTCACGCGCTGCATCTTTTAAACGGAATAGGGATTTACGTTGAATGGCGTGTTGCAGGAATCGAAAAAAGCAGCTTGATAAACAAAATCACTCGTATGCAATTACAAGCTGAATTTCCTAAAAAAGGTTTAATTCTGATAGGTTCCCTGGCCGAGGATGATTTGATAAATGAATTAAAAAGTTCTCATATCTATGTTATGCCCTCCCACATCGAAAACAGCCCGAACAATCTTTGTGAAGCCATGATATTGGGAATGCCATGTATAGCCACTTATGCCGGAGGTACCGGCTCTATGTTGGAGGATGGCAAAGAAGGGATACTGATCCAGGATGGCGACCCATGGGCAATGGCAGGGGCTATTGTTGAATTAGCGACTGATCCGGGAAAAGCAGGTGTTTATGGGAAGGCAGCTCGTATAAAAGCGTTACAAAGACATGATAGGGAAACGATTATTAGTAATCTTATTGAAACGTATTCGGACATTATTGGGACAGAATGAAACTATTTATAATCATACGAATTAACCCTTTTGTTGAGTCCTCCGCCACTGCCAACCGCTGGCTTACGCTCATCGAGGGCTTAGCAAATCTGGGGGCTGAATTATATCTGCTTATATACGGTGGCTACCATTCATTTGCTGAAAAAGAACAATGGGGCAAATTGGGGAATAAGGAACGAATAAAATATGAATATATAAATCAGGACGTTGCCCAAGGTTACTGGAAAATCCGCTTCAATAATTATATCGGCAGTATTTTCAGTCAAAGAAGAATACGGAACAAACTGCTTAAATTGTTGTCGGAACGAAAGGGGATTGTTTGGACGGATTCAGGTATGTTTGGGTTCCAGATGGCTGTTAGCACAAAAAAAAGGCAGCTAAAGGGCTTGAAATTATTCCTCGAACTTAGCGAATTCCTCGACATCCACAAATACAATAAAGGCAATTTTTTGCAATGTTGGAAAGCCAATAAACGCCAGAAATTTTTGGAAGAAAAAGCATTGTATACCTATGACGGTCTGGCTTTGATGACCAGAACCCTGTTTAAACACTATAAAAAAATGAATGTCCCGGGGCAACAATTGTTGCACCTGCCCATGACCGTGGATTTAAATAGGTTTAATGAAAACAGAGAACCACTTGGAGGTTTTGAAAAACCTTATATCGCTTTCGTTGGGGTGATGAATGATGCCAAAGATGGCGTGAGCATCCTTATCAAGTCCTTTGCTGAAATCACCAAACACTTTCCTGATGTAAGGCTTTACCTTATTGGTGGGTGGAACTATGATACACCTATCCATAAGCAGTTGATACAAGATTTTAAACTGGAGGACAAGGTATTTTGGAAGGGAAGGTTTGAGCGTGATCAAATTCCTGCTATCATTAAAAATGCACGATTGCTGGCACTTCCCCGCCCCGATTCTAAACAAGCACAGGGAGGGTTCCCAACAAAATTAGGCGAATACCTGGCAACCGGCAATCCTGTTTGCGCCACTACTGTTGGCGAAATACCCGATTACCTGGTTGATGGAGAATCCGTATATTTTGCAGAACAGGGTTCGGTTGATTCCTTTGCCCATGCGATGCTCCGGGCATTAAGCAATCCTGAAGAAGCAACGCAAATTGGCTTGAATGGTCGAAAGGTCGCCGAAATGCATTTCAACAAGGATAATCAGGCCAAAATACTTTACGACTATTTGCAAAAGCTAGGTAGTTGCGAAAATTCAGCAGAGAAACGATAAAACATCAAAAATATTAACATTCAGATTACCTGCTTCTCATTTTTCCATACATGATAAATCACCTCAAAAACACCCTTTCCCGAAATCTTATCAATATTCCCGGTTGGCGTACCAATCGTAAAATTGTGGTGATTGAGAGCGATGACTGGGGGAGTATTAGGATGCCTTCGAAGGAGGTGTATGAAAAGTTGTTGGCAAAAGGAATTCGGGTCGATATATGTCCTTTCAACCGTTTCGATTCTTTGGCAAGTGAGGAGGATCTAGAGGCCTTATTTGGTGTTTTACTTGAATTTAAGGATAGTAGTGGGAATCCCCCGGTGATAACAGCAAATACTGTTGTTGCCAATCCTGATTTCAATAAAATAAGAGACTCCAAATATTTGGAATATCACTATGAGCCATATACAGATACACTTCAACACTACCCAAAACACCAGAATTCTTTTGAAATTTGGAAACAAGGGATGAATTTAAAAATATTCCATCCTCAATTCCATGGAAGAGAACATGTAAATATTCCCGTTTGGCTTAACCTGCTTCAACAAAAGAACGAAACATTCTTAAAAGCCTTTGAATTAGGTTTGTGGGGTTTAGGGCCTAATATTATCAAAACAGGAAGAATAAACATACAGGCCTCATTTGATAGCATTAATGAAGAATCCATTGTTCTTCAAAAGAAAATCTTAAAAGAAGGTTTAGATCTATTTGAAAAGTTATTTGATTTTCAATCTGAGAGTTTTATTGCTAACAATTTTATTTGGGACACAAGCCTTAATAGTACTTTGTTTGAAAACGGTGTAACTATATTTCAGGGCATGAAATATCAAAAGCTGCCAATTTTTGATACAGCAAAAAGAGAAATGATCAGGCATCATGTCGGGGAAATAAATAAATTAGGCCAAGTATTTATTATAAGAAATTGCAATTTTGAACCCAGCCAGCATCCACAAATTAACTATGTTGCCAGATGCTTAGCTGACATATCAAATGCGTTTTTTTGGAAAAAGCCAGCCATTGTTACTACACATCGCCTTAATTATATAGGCTATATTGATGAAGAGAATCGGATTAGAAACCTGGGGTTGCTTAAAAATCTTTTAACCAATATTCTGAAGATGTGGCCCGATGTTGAATTTATGAGTTCTGATCAACTTGGAGAACTAATTATCTGAGAATAATGTGTGGAAAAGTAGGATTTATCAACTTTTAAATGAAGTCTAATTAAGAAATACTTGAGCTGATGAACAGACCTCAAACAGGATTCCAGTACCAATTAATTTTTGGTTAAGGACGATTTATTTTTTTTACTCGATGAGTTTTCACCCAGTGAAGCACTTAAATTGTGGGGCTTACTCCATCCAGATTCTGTATATGGTGAGATAAGGAAATTTTTTTTGAACAGACTCCATTCCAGGCCACTTATATGGGATTCACTTATGTTTCAAATGTGGTGTAAAAAATGGATGATTGTATAAATTCATTACCGAAGGCTACGGATCCCTGTCCCGGCTTTTTGGACAAAAACCTCAACTTGCACGAAAGTACGTTTAATCCTTATGGGTGGATGGCGGAGTTGTTTATAAAATAAAGAACAGAACTATGGATACTCTTTGTAAAAAATGTTTGTTGCCGGAGAATTATGCAGGCATCAAATTTAATGAACAAGGCATATGTAATTTTTGTGAAGACTATAAACCTATCTTGTATTTTGGCGAAAATAAATTAAAGGAAGATGTTTATGGTATTCTTAGCAATAAGGAAAAGAAGGAATATGACTGTATTGTAGGTTTTAGCGGAGGACGTGACAGCACTTACCTACTTTGGTATATTGTTACTGAAATGAAATTAAAACCTTTAGCTGTTTGTGTAGAAAACATGTTAACTCCTGAGGAAACAATATTAAACATTAGAAAAACAGTTGATTTACTCAATGTTGACTTAGTTGTTAAGAAACATGAATACTTGAAAAAATCAATACTTCATTTCTTAAATTCATGGGTTAAATATCCAAATCCAGCGACATTAATTACTCTTTGTACCGGGTGCCGTTTAGGTTTGTCCAAACTGATAAAGGAAGAAGCCATTAATAGAAAAATACCGATTATCATAGAAGGTAGCACCCCCTTTGAGACAGGGCCGTTCAAAAAAAATCTTATTTCAACAAAAAGAAATAGTAATATTTCCTTTATTTTGGGGTATGGAAAACAAATTGCTAGAAACCCCTCCCTTATATCAAATCTAAGCTGTTTAAAAACTCAAATAAACGAATACATTATTGCACCAAGTGCGAGTATAAGAAAGCACAAAAACGATAATTTTCATGTTATATCTCCATTTCAAAAATATTTAAGGTGGGAAGAGAAAAAAATTGAAAGTACTATTAAAAACAAAGTGGGATGGAATCAGCATAAAGGCTTAGAATCATCTTATAGGGGTGATTGTGAAGTTGGAATTATCAGGCAATACTTATATTACAAAATGCTTGGCTACAATGACAAAGATGATAATTTGAGTTGTTTGATCAGGGACAACCAGATTTCAAGAAAGGATGCATTAATTAGGTTAATGAATGAAAAAGAAACAAGAGAGGATACATTAATTTCATCATTTAAGAAAGTTGGAATTGATTTTTTTGAATTTATTTCACTTGTTGAGAAAAATGCCCACAAGCACAACATTTTGTATAAGTATTGCCAGAGAAAGTGCTGAATATCAAAGTTTATATCCCGCTCAAACTTCCAAGTTCATCACGGTTTGACAGGGATGTACCATGCAGCCTGCCACTACATTTAGTGTCTCAAGAACCAATGAACAGTAATGTAAATTCATTGCATGCTGTAATTGAGATGGTTGAAGTTGCAAACGTGTACCTGCCCCAGCTAAGTCGTCTTGCAAGAGAGGGCTTCAAAGCGCTTAGAGGTGCTGTGGTAAAGAGACCCAGTTAAAACGGGGCAGGCTAATGTGCTGAGCGTCTAAGAAAGGGTATTGCCATGAGCGGAATCAGGTAGGGAAAATGGAGATGAACAAAAGTGAATCACTGAGGAGGTGTCGGGAAGTGGGTAGATCCAGTCAAAAGCTACAAAGAATGAAGCGTAGTTAAAAGTAGGGTTGGAAACAAAACTTAATACGGAGGCAACCTGTTTGTTTTCCGTGTGGCTGGCGTCATTCAGGTGGCATGAACTTGATCTGGGTTTATTTACGGAATTCGGGAATCCCGCTGAAAAGAGGGAGACGGACTAACCCGTAGTCGTTATGAAGTTCCTGTAATGGGAGTGGAGCAAAGGGGTTGGCTAATTTAAAATCATGTACCTTATTTATCTCATTTAATTGATTCTGCATGAGACAAGAAATCCTCAATAATCTTAAAAACCTTTACGGGTGGCGTACGCGGCGAAAAATTGTTGTTTTCTCGGTGGACGATTATGGTAATGTACGCGTTGATTCTGCCAAAGCACGGGTAATTATGGACAAAGCAGGATTAAAAATTCATTCCCGTTTTGATGCTTTTGATTCGCTGGAAACTTTGCAGGATTTGGAAATGCTGTTTGAAGCCCTCTCTTCGGTAAAAGATAAAAACGACAATCATGCCCAGCTCACCGCTTTTACTGTGCCGGTAAACATCAATTTCGAAAAAATGGAGGCAGAAGATTATCAGAAATATGAATATGAACTTTTACCGGAAACGTATTCTAAATTGAGTGAAATATATCCGGCAGGCTATTCCGGTGCCTGGAGTTTATGGAAAGAGGGAATGGACCGGAATCTCATTCATCCTGAATTTCATGGTAGGGAACATTTTAATCTGAAAGTTTTCAATGAAAAATTGGCTGCTGGCAACAGAGAACTTTTAACTGTCCTAAAGAACCGATCGTTAACAAGTATTTCCGGCTCAGGATATCCAACCATTTCATTTACGGCAGCATTCGAATTCGATAGGGTTGAAGAAAACATGGCCTTTGAAATGGTGATTAAAGACGGATTGAATGCTTTTGAAAAAATATTTGGATTCAGGGCCAGTCATTTTAATCCGCCAGGGGGAAGGGAGCACCCTGCAATACACCACTATTTAAAAGAAGGGGGAATCCAGTTCCTTGATACGCCTTTTATTAAAAGTGAGCATCAGGGAGAAGGGAAGCATAATAGGAATGTCAATTACACGGGAAAGATGAATAAAGAAGGTCAGGTTTATCAGGTAAGGAATTGTGTTTTTGAGCCCACGGATAACCGCGGTTTTGATTGGGTTAATTTCACATTTAAACAGGTGGAAGCAGCTTTCCGATGGAACCGCCCGGCCATCATCAGTTCGCATCGTGTTAATTTCTGCGGTCATATTGATCCCAAAAACAGGGAAAAAGGCATTTCTGCCTTAAGGGAGTTGTTAAAAAAAATCACAACTAAATATCCCGATGTGGAATTTATGAGCAGCTCTGCCCTGGGCAAGATTATTTTAAAAGATAAAAGAGCAAAAGTTACATGTACTTAAGGCAAATGCTGAAATGCGATTTTTTTTTTAATATTCATTAGATGAAGATATGCCTTGCAATACATTCATTGTCATCCGGTGGAATGGAAAGGGTAATGTCGGAACTGACAAACTGTTTTTCAGCTAAACTTAATGTGCAGGTTCATTTGCTCCTTTTTGGGCGCAAACCGCAATTTTTTTATTCCATTCCTGGCACAGTGATTATTCACAAGCCTGCATTTGAATTCGACGATTCAAAACGATTTTGGCACACACTTAGAACACTTCTTTTTATAAGAAATTGTTTAAAAGAAATTAAACCTGATACCATTCTAGGATTTGGTGAATACTGGAATAATTTACTGCTAATAGCATCGTTAGGGTTGGGTTATCCGGTTTATATTTCAGACAGGAGCCGGCCCGACAAAGACCTTGGCTTTCTTCAGAATCTTCTTCGCAATCGTTTATACCCTTTTGCATCCGGATTTATTGCCCAAACGGGAAAAGCCGCTGAAATCGCCAAAAAGAGAAACCGAAATTCGCAAATCAGGATTATTGGTAATCCTATCCGGCAGATTAATTCCGATCCAAATATCGTTAGAGAAAACATTGTATTATCGATTGGCGGTCTAATCAAGACTAAAAATTTCGACAGACTCATAAGGCTTTTTGTACACATCAATTTACCGGGTTGGAAACTGGTTATTGTAGGCGGTGATGCTAAAAAACAAAATCTGATGGTTGAATTAAAAAAACTCATACGATTTCTTGGGGCCGAAGAAACCGTATTTCTTGAAGGAACTCGGAATGATGTTGAAAAGTATTACAGGAAAAGTAAAATATTTGCATTTACATCCAATTCCGAAGGATTTCCGAATGTTATAGGGGAAGCCATGAGTGCCGGGTTGCCTGTGGTTTCATTTGATTGTATTGCCGGACCCTCGGAAATGATTAAAAATGATGAAAATGGATTTCTTGTTCCTGTTTATGATTATGAATTATTTGAAATAAAATTGAAACAGTTAATGGAAAATGAGATATTAAGAGAAGAGCTGGGACAAAACGCAAGAAAATCAATCACTGAATTTTCAACTAAAAAAATCGGAGAAAGATTTTTTTCATTTATTACGGGAGATTAGATTCAAAAATCTTCAAATAATCTGGATTTATGAAACTTATAATTAACACTTCCTCGATGAGATTTGGTGGCGCTGTTCAGGTTGCCCTGTCTTTTATTCAGGAGTGCATGAATTTTCCCGAATATGAATATCATGTCTTTGTGGGTGAAGGTGTTGCAAAATCACTCCGAAGAGAAGAATTCCCTTCCAACTTTCATTTCCACGATTTTAGTTTTGGCCCAATAAGCATATGGAAGACCGGAAGGATTGCCAAAATGCTCAAGGAAAAGGAAACTGCAATAGCCCCAGATTGTGTGGTAACAACCTCCGGACCATCTTACTGGAGGCCAAAATCACCTCACCTGTTGGGATATAATCTGCCATTATACATCTATAGCGATTCTCCCCATTTCAGGAACATTAATTTGTACCGCAAGATTAGATGGTTTATAAAACGGATTCTACATTTTCATTATTTTAGAAGAGATGCCGATGCTTATATTGTGCAAACAGATGATGTTAACTGGCGGGTGAAAAAAGTACTGAAAACAGAAAAGGTGTTTACGGTAACCAATACGCACAACAGTTATTATGTGAATCCAAAACAGTTTCCACCCAAACTACCCCCAAAACAACCCGATGAAATAAGGTTGCTCACAATTACCTCCTACTACAAGCACAAAAACCTCGAAATCATTTCGTTACTTGTTGAGGAATTAAAAAAAAGAGGAATTTATCACATCCGTTTTGTGCTGACTATAAATGACCAAAGCTATAAGCAGCTTTTTAAAAATGGGGAACAAAAGGAAGTATTCAATGTTGGTCCGGTCAAACCGGAGGAGAGCCCTTCGCTGTATCAGGAGTGTGATATATTGTTTCTTCCCACTTTGGCCGAATGTTTTTCAGCCTCATACCCCGAAGCGATGATAATGGAAAAACCTATTGTAACCACCGATATTGGCTTTGCACACAACATTTGCGGCAATGCAGCCCTTTTTTACGAGCCTATGAATCCGGTTGCCGCAGCAAATGCTATCGAAAAATTAATCAGTGATAAAACGCTATGGCATACCCTTGTTCAAAACGGAAAGGAAAGGCTCACCCATTTTGACAATGCCAGGGAAAGGGCGCGTAAGATTTTGACAATTTGCAGTCAACTTAAAAAATGACATCAAAAATCACAGACAGGAAAATTGTGATCGTCAACCAGGCGGTAAATTACCTTACCATTGGTTTGGCCAATGCATTTTTTAGTCGGTTTGAAGAGGTCTGCCTGATAACGGGGAGTGTCCATCAACAAGGCGAGGCGCTTGATCAAAACATAAAAATAAGTAAGATAAATTATTGGCATGAAAAGCCTGCCAGGAAGAAGTTGCAGTCCTACATTATTGGTGCAATAAAAATTTTATTTTTGCTTAAAACCAAATATCGTGGATATGAGGTGTTTTTTGTTTCAGTTCCTCCCATGAGCTATTTATTGGGATTATTTGGGAGGCAGAAATTTAGTGTTGTGATATGGGATGTTTATCCTGATGCTTTTAAGATTACCGGTATCAAAGAAAAGTATGCCCTTTATCGACTATTTAGATTCTTGAATATAAGAGCCCTTAGAAAAAGCTATAAGATTTTCACTATTAGTGAAGTAATGGCTGATCTACTAAGTCAGTACGTTGATATTAAAAGAATTATAGTATTGCCAATTTGGTCAATATTTCAGGAAAAATCAGATTATTTAAGGGCTGAAAATCCATTTATTGTAGAAAATAAGATAAACCAAAAATTTATAGTTCAGTATTCTGGAAACATTGGCTTGACACATCGGGTAGAGGTTATGGTAATGTTGGCCGAAAAGATGAAAGATCATGAAAATATTCTTTTCCAGATCATTGGTCGTGGGCCTCGAAAAGCTTACCTTAAGAAGATGGTGAAAGAAAAAGATCTTCCCAATTGTCAGTTTCTTTCTTTTCAGTCGGATGAAATGTTTCCTTATTCGTTATCGGCTGCTGATATGGGTGTGGTGGTGTTGGATGCTATTACGGCCAAAGGCAGTGTACCCAGTAAATCGTACAATTTGATGAGTTTTGGTATTCCTGCACTTTACATTGCTTCGGACGACTCTCAATTGTATGCATATGCTGACAAATACAAACATGCCAGTTGTTACAATGAGAATGAACTGGATAAAGCCGTTAAGTATATTTTGGAAATGGCCACTGACAAGGAGATGTATGAGCGATTATCAGCGAATGCATTGGAGGCCGCAAAAGATTTTAAGCGGGGAAACGCCGATAAGTTTGTGGAAAAGTACCTGGAAGTAAACGAAATAAAAACCCCAAATTAAGATGGCAGTAAGGTAGTTGGTGCTAAACAGTTCAAGAATATAGCCGGAACCCGTCTCCGGCGGAGACTTGTGGTATTTGAAGTGGATGACTATGGCAATGTTCGCCTTGCTTTAAGTAAAGCCCGGGTGGCTTTGGTTCAGGGTGATAAAAAGTTATTCAAGATTGGATGCATTTTATATGCTCGAAACAAAAACTTGATTTTGGGCTTTTGAGGGACACATCTGCATCCGTGACTGATAAAAATTGGAATGATGCTGTTTTTTCTGCTTTTGCATTGCCCGGCAATATGTTGAAATTGGTTCCTTAAATAAAACCAATAAACTTTAAACTATTTTGAAGCGAATAATTGAAATAGCAAGGAAATTATTGTTCTGGTCATTTGATTGGATAAAAGGTAAGCCTGTTGGCAAACATTACCAACAAATAAAGGCTCATTTTGAGTCATCTCATACTTTTGAACTAGGAGGTGCATTCGAAAAACTACTTAAACATGCCATATCAACAACTGGTTTTTATAAGTCTATGTCTTATACCTCTGTGTTAGATTTCCCTGTAATTAATAAAACGATTATCAGAAATTCGTTCAACGATTTTCTTTCTTCTGAATTCAACTTGTCAGATTTATTAACAGTAGTAACGAGTGGTTCAACCGGTACACCTTTCAAAACTTATCAGGACAAGAATAAGAAAAACAGAAACCTTGCAGATGCTATTTACTTTTCTGGGATTGCGGGCTATGAAATAGGCCATCGTTTGCTTTATTTGAAAATTTGGGTAAAACAAAAGATGAAAAAACCTTTGTCCTACAGGCTGCAAAATATGAAGCCTGTTGATGTCATTAAATTGGATGAAAAACAGATAGCCAGTTTGATTAAAGAAATGGAAACTGATCATTCAACTTATGGTATCCTTGGTTATTCTTCTGCGCTCGAACTTGTTTGCCGTTACCTGGATAGGCACCGCCCGGAAAAAGTTAAGGCAAAGGTCAGGTCAATTATTGCCATGTCGGAAAGTTTAAATGAATATACTAAAACAACTCTTAAGAAGTATTTTAATAGATCTGTCGTTTCGCGTTATTCCAATCTCGAAAATGGCATAATAGCTCAGCAGGAAGTCAATGGATCCCCCCGTTTTTTGGTAAACACTGCCAGTTATCATATCGAAATTCTTAAAATGGAAAAAGATGAGCCTGCAGAAGAAGGGGAATTAGGGCGGATAGTGGTAACGGATCTGTTTAATTATGCAATGCCGATGATCCGGTATGATACCGGCGATATTGGTTCAATTGAAAGGGATCTGACAAAACCTGGCCGCCTTTATCTGTCAACGGTGGAGGGCCGAAAACTTGATATGTTGTATGATACAAAAGGAAACCTTGTGTCATCCTACATCATGTATAAAAATATGTGGCAATATACTGAAATTAAGCAGTATCAGCTTATTCAGGAAAGAGAGAAGGAGTATCGGTTAAAATTAAATGCAGAGAATTCATTTACCAGAGAATCACAATTGGTTAATGAGTTCAAATTCTATTTAGGTGAAGATGCCTCTTTTAAGGTGGATTATGTTGATGAAATTCCACTATTGAATTCCGGTAAAAGAAGAAAAGTTGTCAATAACTATAAACCAACTTTCTAGTGCCTAGCAAAAACCGCCAAAATCCATGAAACGTCTTTTTGACATTATCTTTTCTTTGTTTTGTTTGATCTTTTTAATGCCTATTCTCATTTTATTATCGATTCTCATTCTATACAAACTTGGTTCACCTGTTTTTTTTACACAGGTTCGCCCCGGTCTTAAAGGTAAACCCTTTAAAATGATCAAATTACGTAGCATGACAGATGCAAGAGACAGAAATGGCAATTTGCTTTCAAATGCGCAACGTATGACATCTTTCGGACAATTTTTACGGTCAACCAGCCTTGATGAAATCCCCGGCTTTTTTAACGTCCTCAAGGGTGATATGTGTCTTGTTGGCCCACGCCCCCTCTTAATGGATTACCTGCCACTTTTCAATGATTTCCAAAAACGGCGCATGGAGGTCAAGCCTGGTCTCACAGGCTGGACCCAGGTTAATGGACGCAACAACCTTACCTGGGACGAAAAATTTGAACTTGACGTTTGGTATGTTGACAATCAAAGCTTTTGGCTTGACTTGAAAATTCTTTCTATGACATTTAAAAAAGTCCTCATCCGTGAAGGTATTACGCATGAAAATGATGTTGCTATGCCTCGTTTTACAGGTAATAAGGACTAAAAATTACTTAATAGATATACACCCATTTTCGATGTAATTATTTTTCATGCCATGATAAAACCGTTGATCATTATTTGTGCCGGTAGCGTTGGGGGGCATCTTGCCTACAATCTGAACGCTTATGACCTAGAAGAATATACACTTATAGGGTTTCTGGATGATGATCAGAAAAAAATCAACAAAAACTTTTTTGGGTATCCTGTTCTGGGTCCGGTGGATCATATCTTGTCTCTAAGCAAAGATGTTTCTGTCATCATCGGTGTTGCTTTTCCATTGATGAAGCAAAACCTCATTTCCAAATTAAATAGAATCGGCAACTTTAATTTCCCCAGCCTGGTGTCTAAATCTGCATGGGTTTCTAATGAGGTAAAAATTGGGAAAGGTGTTATTGTTTATCCTGGTTGTTCTATTAACTATGGCTCAACAATAGGTGCTTTTTCCGTTTTAAATATGAACTGCGCAATAGGCCATGATTGTCAAATTGGCGAATGTTCAAGCCTTGCGCCGGGCGTTAACCTCGCTGGCCATACTAAAATTGGAAATTTTGTGGATATGGGTATAGGCTCGGCAACCATTCAGGACATTGCCATAGGGAGTAATAGCATAATTGGGGGCCAGTGTATGGTTATAAGAAACGTAAATCCTGGCAGTAAAATAAAAGGAGTTCCTGGAAAGTGAATACCTACCTGCCGGGGCCAGCCAAATGATGTGTTTAACCGGGAATTGCATATGCAATGCAGGTTTGAAATAGGCTATGGCTGATGTGGTTCCTCCAGGGTTACCGGGAACAATGAAGACTTATCTAAGTGTTAAGGGCTATGATCAAATAAATAATAGTAATATGGACAACATTAGAAAACGGATTTATTTAGCCTCTCCTCATATGGGCGGAAATGAAATCAAGTATGTTCAGGAGGCTTTTGCCCAAAATTGGATCGCACCGGTAGGCCCCAACATTGGAATGTTAGAGCAGGCGTTTGCAACCTACGTGGGGGTAGAGCATGTAGCGGTTTTAAGCTCAGGATCTGCTGCCATTCATTTGGCCCTTATTCTTCTTGGAATTAAGAGAGGGGATGAGGTGCTTGCATCCTCTTTGACGTTTTCAGCAACCATTAACCCTATTGTATATGTTGGTGCTATACCTGTATTGGTCGATAGTGAGCCAGAGAGCTGGAATATGAATCCCGATTTATTGGAAGAAGCTATTAAAGATCGGATAAAAAAAGGGAGTCGTCCAAAAGCCATTATTCTTGTGCATATATATGGAATGCCGGCCAATATGAAGAAAATTATGCTGGTAGCCAATAAATATGAGATCCCGGTGATTGAGGATGCAGCTGAGGCATTGGGAAGCCGCTTTATGGATCAGTCTGTGGGGCATTTTGGAAAAATGGGGGTGTTCTCTTTCAATGGGAATAAAATCATAACTACGTCAGGGGGGGGGGCTCTTGTTTCCGATGACAAAAAGTTGATTGTCAAAGCAAGGTTTTTAGCAACTCAGGCACGTGATAACGCCCCTCATTATCAACATAGTGAGATCGGTTATAATTACCGCATGAGTAATGTGTTGGCGGGGATTGGGCGGGGCCAGATGGAGGTAATTGATGCCCGGGTTAAAAGGAAACGAGAGATATTTAATTTTTATAAAGCCTGGTTTAAAGATTATGATGGAGTCGAATTTCTAGAGGAGCCTGATAATGACTACTTTTCTAACCACTGGCTGACCTCTATTACTGTTGATCCCCAAAAAACAGGAACCACAAGTGACCATTTGCGAATATCTCTGGAAAATGAAAATATTGAAACCAGACCTATCTGGAAACCGATGCACCTGCAACCAGTCTTTTCCTCATACCCTGCTTATATCGATGGTACCTCCGATCGGATTTTTGAATATGGACTCTGCCTGCCTTCCGGGACAAATATGACCGATGACGATTTGGAGGAAATCTGTAAGTTTATGGGGGCTTGTTTTAAAGTTTAGAATAAAAGAGGCCAAATAAGTTTAGCCACCTTGTATGTTTATCAGAATATTTTCAACCTTGTATTTTGATGAATTTTCTTTTACAATTTTAAAAAGCTTTTTAATTAGAACCTAAAAATTTATGAAACTGAAAGATTTGTTAGTCTTTGTCCAAAGGAATATGCTGTTAAAAGCTAGCAATGAGAAAAGAATTAAATATTTGCGAAAACAGGGTGTCAGGATTGGTGAAAGATGTATTATTCAGACACTCAATTTCTCAACCGAACAATTTCTTGTGGAGATTGGGAATCATGTGGCTATTGCAGCTGGGGTACAGTTTATTACACATGATGGTGCCGCGGCATGGTCTTTCAGGGAGGAACTAAATGGTGGCGTTTTTGGAAAAATTACAATTGGGAATGATGTTTTTATTGGGATGAACAGCATCCTGCTTCCCGGGACTAACATCGGTAATAATTCAATTGTGGGTGCAGGCAGTGTAGTTAGGGGTAAATTCCCCGACAATTCGGTTGTAATTGGGAATCCGGCAAAGGTTGTTTATGGGATGAATCTTCAAAAAATGGTATATAAATTAAATCCTGGATTATGCAAAACACTTAATCTTAGTTTGCCGGATTTCATTAAACTACTTAAAGAAAGGTTTAGCATCGACTGATTCTTTTCTCGGCCTGCCACCGGTTTTCAAGGAACCGCTATCACTACTTTGAAACGTGCGGCATTCTGTCCGGACAGTGTAACAATATACATACCTGTGGAATATGAATTTGTATTAATAACGATTGGGCTTCCTGTTATTTTTGTTTTCTCTAATAATCTCCCTTCAATGGAAAATAGAGAGCAGAAGCCATGATGTAGGGATGGATTTTGTAATTCGATAAAAAGCTGGTCATCCTTTTGGTAACTTAGGTACTCTTTTGGATTTGATTCGATATCACTCAACTGAGTGGTTTTTGGATTTCCATCCCATCCGGCAATTCTGGCCAGGAACCACCAAATGGCTTTCCCTAGTCTGAGTGCTCCTGCAGGCCCTATATGACCGATGCTCTCATCGCCTAAGTTGGTGTCCGTTATAAACGGGAAGGTATAGGTAACGTCATTGCGGCTCCATGTCTCCGTATTTTTTTCTCCATTATCATCATAACACAAAATGTCCGCGTAATCGAATAGAATTCGGGTTGGGTCAGCTTTTACAAAATCTCTGAGATACTCATGTTTAATATAGGTTTGATAAGCTTGTTCTCCTTTGTAATAATCTACAGGCCCGGTTGTAAAAACCACTTTAGTAGGGTAGTTGTTGGTGGTGCAATAATTAATATAATCTAAAGTGGCGTTTAAATAGGTATCCATACTAACCCTGTTTTGTGTAATGGAGAAATCTTCTGCATCGAGTCCCCATCCATGAATGCCTTCATCCGGGCTACCATTCGAAGCACCCCACCATCTCACATTGTACTTCGGATCATACTCCCTACTCAGGTAACTGCTCATCATGTCCCAGCACCATCCAAATCCAATTGCTGTAATAGGTCGATTGTTGTCGTAGTTGCGCTTAATCATATCCTTAATACTGCGGGATGCTTCAGGTTGCTCGTCCCCCGGCCAAGCATACCAGGTAAACCACTCATCTTCACCCAGATATCTTTCGAGATCATTGCAGCGTAAATAGGTAGTGGTATAAGCTTCTTCATAAGCAACATTAACCTGATAAGTCTGATTAAGTTCTTCTAACAGCACTAATCCTTTTCTGTAGGCCAATGAATGGGAGGCTCCAGGGAATGAAACCAGCATTTTTTTGACTTCATTGATGTAATGATCAGGAATTTTATCATAATCGGCCACAATGGTATGATCGGCTATAACCTGTGATTGCGAAAATACTCCGAAAGAAAGAATAGCAAACAGGAGGCTTAGTGCTAATTTTTTCATGATTGTTGGCTTTACTAGTTTGTTGACTGATATATAGTAGCAAAGTAAAAATCAAGGTAAAAATATATAACACGAAACACCAATAGAGGGTTCAATGGAACCCTCTATTGGTGTTATGAAAAAACATAATGACTACAGAAAATTATTTTATTTCAAAAGCTCCCAAGTCAGGCGCTTCTCCTAAATAATTGAGAGACACATCCAAACCCTTATCAATGAGTTGACTTTTATCTTTTGGTTTCATAAAGTTAATATCAGGCAAGGACCCATCTTCCTCTCTAGGCCGTTTCAATTCGGTCCAATCCAGACTGATAAAATCATCGTTGGTAACAGTAAGCGAAAAATTCCAACTGTTATGTGATGCGTTAATAAGTTGTCCACTGTGTGCAATAAAATCAGCAACTTCATTACCGTAGGATAAATTATTAGCATAAAGTTCTCCATTTGGAGGATTGTGGTTAGTTGTTCCCATAACCCTAAAACCATAACCTAAAGCTTCTCCTGATTCCTGAATCCCAATATAATCCTTGTGTCCATTTCCATAAGCCAAATTATTGTAACAATGTACTACCATATTGGCTTTACTAGCATTATTTGGTGAAAATCCATAAGCTGCGTTCTTTGCACCAATACAATTTTTTATAGTTCTTGCAACAGGGAGAGTATTGTCAGAAATTCCTCCAAATGAAGAACAATACTTCCATCCACATCCAAGGCCATGAATTTGACCACCATCAAATGCCCAACAACTATCCCATTCAACATATCCATTTGAATTACCATCAAACCCATTGTCAGAGAACTCCCATGCCCGGCATCCTATGTAATAAACTTTTGAAGCCCTACTTGCATCTGTATTAAGGGCATTATTAAAATAAAATCCTACTCCATCACCACCTGCATAAATTCCAGACATCTCAGAATTACACAATGTATAAGCATCGCAGTTTAGATGAGTTACTGTTCCGGTACAGCTACCTACTGTAAAAGCGGTTCCTTGGATATCATGAACAACCATATTTTCCATGACAATATTACCACACTGTATTACATAAATACCAGTTGCATTTCCATCATATTGTTGATTTACATTTCTTATATGTAACCCTTTAAAATGGATATTAGAAACCCCCCTTACATGTACTCCAATGTTATACGTCGGAGCAGACCCACTTACATTCCGATTAGTACAATCTAAAATAGGTGTTTCCCCGGGATAATTAAAGAAACAGATGGGTGCGTTTTCCGTGCCCGAATTAAAATCGCCTTCGCCAGCATTGTTGCTCGTGGAATAATAAACACCTTCACGGAAATAGACCGTATCTCCGGCAGCGGCATTCTTAAAGGCTTTACTCCAGGTTTGCCAGGGCTCTTCAAGTGTTCCCGGGTTGCTGTCGTCACCATCAGGAGCCACAAAATAATCACCGGTAATTAATTCAGGAGCTCTGTCTGTTTGTATATTGGAGTCATCTTCTTCTTGTTTATTTGTGTCCTCATTAGCCACCGGGGGGGTCGTTAAAACCCCTATTTCCTCAGGTGTACAATTCCAT
>JBFHFS010000011.1:0-99121 GCA_041583495.1 Marinilabiliaceae bacterium
AAAGAACTCTCCCGAGATGAGTTTTTGTGGTTTTTGGTAGAACCCAAAAACCTACAAAACTAAAATCGGGATCAAACAGCTTTTCTTTTTCACGCTTCGTTTTCTGATTTTTTTAGCGCTTTTACATGAAGGTGGATTCCTAGCCCAGATACACTTTAAACACATATGACCCTATGGTGATGCATCTTCCAGATAAATCCTAAGTGTTAACTGGACACCAATGATTTTTGATTTACAATCACAAGCTCTCTGTTAATCTACCCGGGTGGCGAACTAATAATAGTATGGTGTTTCCTATACAACAGATCAATACGAATCCATACCACGAGTAGAGGTTTCAAATTTGTCCAACATCTTTCTCATCTTCTTCAGCACACTGGAATATTCCGGATTGCCCACCAGATTTATCTTTTCCTGAGGGTCCTTTGTTATCTTCCAGAGTTCTTCGACAACAGGCGTACATTCGTGATACCTAATGTATTTGAATTGGGGAGTCCGAACATATTTTGAACGGACAGAAGAAAAAGCGTCCCGTTCTGCCGGATCGTTAAAATCTGAGATCACAGGTGAAAAATTGGCAAAATTATTTTCCCCATATACCGCCTTGTGCACCTGATTTTTTGTACCTGAAACCAAAGGAAGCAAACTCTTCCCCTGCATGGATGAAGGAGCTTTTAGTCCGGCATACCCGAGTATCGTTGGCGCAATATCGATGGTACTGGTAATGCCCTGCCTTTTCGTAATACCTGCAGAAGCAGGCTGGCGGGGATCATAAATGATCAGAGGTGCCTTGATCGACTCTTCGTACAACAGATCTTTCCCTGACAATTGTTTTGACCCACAAAAATAACCATTGTCAGAGGAATAGATGATAATGGTATTTTCATCCAATCCCAACGACTTTAACTCTTCCCTGATTCTTCCCACGACATGATCCACGCCGGTAATCAACGCATAATATCGGGTAATAAAATTCTGAAACGCTTCATCACCAACATAACCTTTTCGGCCACGGTACTTTGTCCGAACAACTTCGGGCAACCGTTCAAATGCTTCCTCTAAATCATTATCGTGTCTGGGGATGTTCGTATTTTCATACATCGCCAGAAATTCCGGAGCCGGGGAGAAAGGTGAATGTGGAGCCTTAAAAGATACCTGCAGGGCAAAGGGGGCTTTCTGGTTAGCGGCAGCCCGGATAAAAGCAATGGCTTTATCACCCCTGTCTTCCGTTCCATGCTTCCCATTAACATGATAGGTCCCCTGACCTGGAAATCCCAGCCACCTATCATAGGAATCTTTGGGCATGCATTCCTCTCGTTTCCAGAGTTGAGAATCCACTCCCTTATCAATTGCGAGATCCTCATTCACTCGGTTCTTTGTCTTTTGAGCAGAAACAGGGTAACCAAATTTCCCCACAAAACCAGTAAAGTACCCCGATTCCCTTAAGAGCACCGGAAAAGATTTCATCCACTCCTGTTGGGAGATGGAATTCTGAGTAGGGGCATCAAAACCACAGCGGTGTGTATTCAGGTATTGCCCCAACTGTATAGAAGCTCGGCTGGGCTGGCAAATTGGAGTAGCATGAAGGGTATTTTCAAACACCACTCCTTCGGCTGCCAGCTTATCACAATTGGGGGTAATAATAGTTTTATTCCCCATGAACCCAAAGGTGTCCCATCGCTGATCGTCGGTCAGCAAAAAAATGATATTAGGTCTGTCTCCGGAAAAAGCCCTTGCAGCAACGAATACCAACAGTATTAGGACGATTGTAGATCTTCGAAACACTTCTTTTTTTCTCATTTTAATTCCTTTTGAATAAATCATTGATTTGCATAAGCTTGTCATATCCTATAATCACCATCCATTGCTAAAACCGGACTTTTAAAAGCCTGGTATTGTAATTTAGGACCGCCGTAATGGTTACCAATTGTCCTTTGTATTTTTCCAGACAAAGGCTCAGGTCGGTGGTGTTATTCACCTTGTCCTCATTTATTTGCTGAATAACCCAGGCCTTATCAAGACCAGCATCCAGCCACATCTTCCCTTCCTGAGGATCGATTGATTTAATAAAACAACCCGTATTATACCCCCCTGATGCATCGATTAAATCGGGATCGTCGGCAATGTTTACCATTATGGCCCCTTTTATGGTTACTTCAAGTGCTTTGGCTGCTTTTTCCTTTGTTTCCCCAACAAATTTGCCGGCCAAAAGCGTGCTATACCAGTTGGGGTGTTCCACCTTTTCCACTTTTTTAAAGGAGGCTTCGTTGGTAAAACCGAGGAACTTTCCATCGGCATCGAACGACCTGCACTTAACCCTGGTTGATCCTTTAATTTCGATGGGATGAGTATATATGGGCGAATGGTTTGTAGGTTCGGATCCATCCAAAGTGTAGCGCAGGGTTCCCTCTTTTTTCATTCTCTCATCGGCCAACAGGCTAACGGTTATTTCATCCTCAAATTCGCCACCAAAGGGAACAATCCGGGTCATCTTATGCCCAAACTCATTCATCGGAAAATTTTCAAAACCTAAGTTTATCGCCGGTGAATTTTCTTTAACGCCATAGTCCCCGTTTTCAGGGTCCACAAACAGGGGATCGGCAATCTCAGAATGAAGGTCATAGCCCTGGGCCTGCCATTGATCCATTGATTTATCCTGAAGAATATTGGGGGAGTCCGGGAAATTCACATTCCAATACAGGTTATGATCGTAATGATTACTCCACTTTGTGTCGTCGGGCAATCGTATATCGCGAATAAATTGGTTCGTGGCATTGGTATTTCCGGGAACAGCTCCCGCTATCACAAAAATGTTCTTATATACCTCGTCCTCCGACGCTTTGGGCCATACATGCCACCCCAGGGGAACTGCACTAACGGTAATATTATTAAACACTTTGCGGGCCATGCCATCGCGTAATTTTATGGTGGATCCCAGATTCAGGTTGTTGTAAATCTCATAATAGCTGGCCCCGTCGTCCAGGTCGATGGTCCAGTTACCGGCACTGATTGACTTTCGGAAGTTGGCGATCCTGTTGTTTCGAACAACGGTAAAGTCAATCGCATCGAGTTTTGTTAATTCGTTTATAAAATCCTTACTCGATCCGCCACCTCCGTTCCACTGCCGCTCACGTCCCCAGGCGTTAAACGGCCCATGCTCGCCGGTTTCGCGCACGGTTTCCCAGATATCACAATATTCGATGATATGGCCGCCCCAGGTTCCATCGTTGATACAAATTCCGGCGCGAGGGCAGTTATAAATAGTGTTGTGCGACGATCGTATCTGGTGGCTCATCGAGATAAATACCCCGGCGACCTGTTTTCCGAAATCGCCAAAGTCGTGCATTATGCAGTTTTCCACCACACAGTTTTCAGGATAGTCGGGAGATTTAGGGCCAGGCTCCAGATCCATATTTTCACGCATCTCTGCCCAACTCTTCCCATCTATCTCCCTGTCGTCCCAGGTGAGATACAAACGGACGGCCGACGGTGAACCCACAAAACAAACGGCACTTTCTCCGGTATGTACAAACCGGCAATTTCGAACCATATTATTTCGGTTATAGGCACTCATAAAAACGCCATTTCCACCAAGATATTCGAAGCTGCAATCTTCCACCACGCAGTTTTCGGCCCCTTCCATAAAAATGGCCCCACCCCGATGAATAGCCCAGTCGCCCCGTGCCACCGGCTCGTAGGCCTCTAAAAAGGTGAGTCTCGACTGCGTAAAACACAAGCCTTTGAAATGCACATTGGTTACCGGATTATCACTGCTTCCTTTAAGCTGAATCAGGTCTTTCACCACCGGAACTTCTATTGTTGATTCAGTCAACGCTACTCCTTTGGGGGGATAACAATAGAGCAGATTGGTTTTGGTATCCAAAAACCATTCGCCGGCAACGTCCAACTCTTCAAAGATGTTTTCGATAAAATACCAGGACCCCTTTTCACCGGCCCCTCCAATGCCATAAGATCTTTGCAGCTGCCAGCCTCCTTCACCAAGCATTACTCTATTCCCGGCACGATCCACTTCCCGGATGCGATATTGCATATTTCCCCAGTTGTGGCTCTGAAAGGCATGAACTATTCCGGTCTCCGGGTTTTTCCACTCCTTTTGGGTAAATTTTTCGGGATCAAAGGAGAACCATTCATCATACCGCCGGTTGGTTCCACCGGTAACCTGGTGGTATCCCTTCCCCCCTCGAAGGGGATTCTCGTAGTCATAATTCGGGAAACGAGCCCTTATTTGTCTTTCCCCATTTATAAACAGCTGGTCGAAATTAAGGCCTGCCGGAACTTCAGCGACATAGATTCCGGCTTTATGGACACTCCATTTTAGCCCCTCTAAAACCTGAGAACCTTTAACCACTACTTTTGCCCCCGGTAAAGCAGCAAAAACAATGGGTTTTTCGGCAGTGCCTGACATTTTGCTATCCAACAGGATCGTCTCCTTCAAATAATAGGTTCCCTCATTAAACCAAATCGTAATGGACTTCTTTCCCGCGAATTTGGCGGTTTCTTCAAGTGCTCTTTCAACAGAGCCAAAAGGCCGGTCTTTGGTCCCGGGGTTGTTGTCGTTCCCCGTAGGCGAAACAAAAATTTCTTTGGCAAAAAGCGAATGGACAATTAGCAGGAAAGCAATTAGTACTCTTATTTTCATAACATCTATTCGTTAAGGATCTGTTGTCGTAATAAAAATTTCTTTTTGGCCACTTGCAGAAGATGAATCCAAAAAAATGAATTAGGCGGGTTGATAATACAGCTAATTGAACCCGGTATAACCGGGTTCTGAGGCTCTCATCCCTTTACCCCGGGTTTCACCCGAGGCTATTCATTTTAATCCGGCTTTGCCGGATTTAACGTGAATAACCCCGCATGAAATGCGTGGGAACATGGAATGCAACAGAGGAACCCGTAAGGGTGGGTTAAATTACCTATTTCCAAAGCGCCTAATTCAAAAAACCCATTAAATCCAAACAATTCCTCCGAATTGGGATATTTCTGCTTTGTGCATCAGGCAAGTCTGGTAGAAATGGAGCCGCAAAGATGGTGTACCCTCGTAAGCTCTTAAAAATAGGGACACCAATCCCTTTATTCCGAAAGCCACCTCCTTTAAACAAGCCGCATCATACCTGCAATCATAAAACACCCACTTATCCTTGGGGCTGACAACCCAATGATACCGTTAATTAAAATCCATCCAGGTAACCTGTGTCCAATCATCCTTTACAAACGGTTGTGGCTTTCCGGGTGTTGTTCTTCCCTCCTTCACTATTCCGGTGATTTCTTGTTTCAGTTTTTCCACTATCTCAGGATGCTCGAAATAGAGATTGGTGGTTTCACCCGGATCTTCTTCCAGATTGTATAATTCGTAGAGAGGTTCACCTTCCCCGGGTTCAATAAAAACAGGTTTTAACGAGCCCCCGGAACCCCGAAGCATATTCAATTTCCATTTTCCATCGCGGATGGCAAAATGCCCCGTAACAGAATGATGGATAACGGGTCCCCGGAGAGTTGCATCATAATTCTCACTTTTTAAAACGGGATACAAACTGTAACTGTCTTCACCGGCACTTTCCGGGATTTCAGCACCAACGATTTCGGCAATAGTGGCAAAATAATCTGTTTGACAAACCGGAATATCTACCTGCCTTCCGGCTTCAATTACACCGGGCCAGCGCATCATAAATGGCACCCGGTGGCCCCCTTCATAAATGTCTCTTTTTCCCCCCTTAAAATTCAAACTACTGTAGTGGTTGTAGGTATCGCGCTGATAAACGTAATTGGATTCGGCACCATTGTCGGACGAGAAGATTACCAGGGTATTGTTTTCGATACCATTTGCAGCCAAAGCGTCTAACACCTGCCCAACGCGGTAATCGGTTTCTTCCATGAAATCGCCATAATTTCCACAATTGCTTCGTCCCTGAAAATCGGGATGTGTACAATGCGGCAAATGTGGACTCGTTAAGGGCAGGTATAAAAAGAAAGGTTTTCCCCTTTTGGCATCATCCGCCGACTGATTAATATAGGCCACTGCCTTCGAGGCCAACGTTTCCAACACCAGTTCATCGTTAAACGAGGGAGCTACTTCCACTTTCTCTCTGAGATTCTCCGGGGTGGTTTCATAAGGAGGAGTAAACCTGAACGTTTGGGGGGTTACCTCGAACTTTTTTGTGGTCCACAAAACAGGTGGATCCAGAACTCGGTCATTTTCCAGAAAAGTCAATATCCCATAATTCATGGATGCAGCAATTCCGAAAAAGTAGTCAAACCCTTTTTCAACAGGCCCATCGGCAAATGGTTTCGACCAGTCCCGGTCCTTACCCAGCGAACCTTGAAACTCCATTTGAAGGTGCCATTTTCCTACCATCGCTGTATGATAACCATGTTCTTTCAGCATAGAAGCAATGGTCATCCTGTTTTTTTCAATTAAACAAGGTCCATCGGCTAAAAGAACCCCTTTCTTCAGGGATGTTCTCCAACTGTACCGACCTGTTAACAGCGAATACCTGGATGGTGTGCAAACGGCATCGCTGCTGTGTCCATCTGTAAAAACGATCCCTTCGTTGGCGATTCTATCCATGTTTGGGGTTCGAAACTTAGCTTCAGGGTTAAGGGCACTTACGTCTCCAACCCCCTGATCGTCGGTATATATGATTACAATATTGGGCTTTTCGAATTCTTTCTTCGACGAACTACAAGAAGCAAAGAACATCATAATTAATCCTGACAGGAAGAAAATTTTTTGAATGTTCATAAAATTGGTTTATCGTTTCTACTATTTTTCTTTAGGTAAATGGGCGTTTCCACTTTTTTATCCAACCAAATTACAAAACTAACAAACACCCGTTCTATATCAATGACTCAAACTCATAAAAAAAAAAAATGAACCACTACAATAAGGCCATTCATTCGTGGAAACCCGATTGTGCCTAAGCCCTAAAATAAAAGAGCAATTCCACGGAACAAGGGTCGGGAAGATAACCTGATCCCCAAAACAAGTCAAAACCCGAAATATTATTAATTTTGACTTTGCATGGGGTCAACAAAATTGACTCAGCCCTTTTACACATTAAAAATGAGCCGTAAACCACACGTTGAGAATTATTTTTTGCTAAACGGAAACCTTGAAAGCGACCCATCCCTCTGGCCTGGGGTGGGTGCCAACCAGGAGCTTTACGACGTATTTAGGGTGGAACAGGGCGTGCCTTTGTTTTTGGAGGAACACCTGGAGCGGCTATTCAATGGAGCCAGGGAGCTGAACCTGCCTCTGGGTGAAAACACCTCTCGGTTGCTCAGCCAACTCAATGAGCTCGTTTGCTTGCATAACAAAGAGGAAGGCAACATCCGCCTCTCCTATTTTCTTTCGCCCGATGCTTCCAAGGTTGAAGGCTATGGTGCCCGGTTTATTGAACATCATTATCCGGAAGGATCTCTTTACAAAACAGGAGTGGTTTGTAAACTGATGTCAGATGAACGCTTCCGGCCCACCATAAAAATAGCCAATCCTGACCTGAGAAACCGGACCAATTTAGTCATTGAAAAGGAACAGATCTTTGAAACCATTCTGGTAAACCACGAGGGAAAAATCACAGAAGGAAGCCGTTCCAATCTGTTTTTTATACGTCAAAAGAGGGTTTATACCGCACCTGATCATTTGGTCCTAGGGGGAATCATCCGGAAAAAAGTCCTTGTAGCCTGCAACGAACTGGGCTATTCTCTCGAATTCAGAGCCATTGACGCAGACCAGGAACTGCCGCTTATGGAGGCCGCCTTTATAACGGGCACCTCCCCCAGGGTACTGCCCATAAACCGCATTGGTGAGCAATCGTTTAATCCGGGCCATCCCATAATAATAAACCTTATTGATCATATAAATGGACAAGTGACCAGATACATACATTCAGCCAAAGGCGACCGGGAGAGCCCCAAAAGATAAAAATCTAAATATTTTGGGAGCCAGTTTAGAATTATTTTTTTTTTAATTTAGACGTTCAACCCTTTCATTTTTATCCGCAGGAAAAGTCTGAAGGACTTGAATAGGACTATACTCCGGAAAATGCGAAGGCAAAACAACCTCAAAGGGGGTTCAATTTTGATCAAAATAAAAGCCGGTCAAACCCTGAAGGGAAGATAAATAAGGTAACGCAACCTTGTCTTACCCTCAAAAAAAATAAAGTAATAAACAAAGAGAGATGATTCCAACACGAGAAGAAGCCGTTCAGCTTTTTAAAACTTATAATCAAAGCGAAAGTCTTACCAAACATGCCTTGGCAGTGCAGGCGGTGATGGAGCATTTCGCCATCAAATACGGTGAGGATAAAGAAAAATGGGGCATCATCGGGCTCATCCATGACCTGGATTACGAAAAATACCCTGCCGAGCATTGTCAAAAGACGAAAGAAATACTGGAACAGGCGGGCTGGCCCTCCGATTATATCCGGGCCGTGATGAGCCATGGCTGGGGAATCTGCACAGATGTGCCACCCGAGCACGTCATGGAGAAAGTACTCTATGCCACCGATGAGCTAACGGGTTTGGTGGTAACTTCCGTGTTGGTGCGGCCCGATAAGGATCTGCACCAACTGAAAGTTAAGTCGGTGATGAAAAAATGGAAAGACAAACGATTTGCCGCAGGCGTCGACCGTAACATCATTCAATCCGGTGCCAACATGTTGGGAATGGAACTTCAGGAACTCATCGAAGAAACCATCGAAGCCATGAAAAAGATAGCCGGCGAATTAGGTCTGCAGCCGGCCAGCTAATCTTTCCATTCTCCCTTGGCTCTTAATCCTTAACCGGATACTTCCAGTCACGGGCAGCCTGGTACATGGCCACGACATTTTCCACAGGCGTTTCCACCTTTAATTTGTGAGAAGGACCCAAAATAAAGCCACCCCCGGGGGCCATGATATTGAGTAATTCGTCCACGCCCTCCTTTACCCGATTAGGGGTTCCTCTACGCAGGAGCAGTTCCTCGTCGAGAGCACCGGAAAAGGTTATTGAATTCCCAAAATCCTCCTTCAGCCCTATGGGTGACATTCCGGCGGCCCTGGTTTGTATGGGGTCCAGAACGTCGGCTCCGGCGGAAATGAAATCGGGAACCAATTTACGAACACCACCGCAGCTGTGCATATACACTTTCACCCCCAGCCGTTTAGGTAAGGCCACAAATTTCTCAATAGCAGGACGGCAATAGGTCTCCCAGGTCTCGGTCGAGATCATCAAACCCTCCTCGGACCCAAAATCGTCGGCAATACGCACAAAATCGACCCGGTTGCCGGTCACCTCAAAAAATTTCTCAATAAATTGAACGTAAAAGTCTGTTACCTTATCCACCAACACCTTGAAGAACCGGGGATAGTACATCATAACCTCCTGAAAAGTTTCCCTGCCCAACAGCCGTTGGATAACACGGAAGAGCCCGGGAGAAGAGTAGCCCGGGGCCGACATGATGGCATAATCCTTGTATTTTTCGCACTGTGCATCGAGCGTCGAAAAATCAAAAAGGTCAGTCGTTGGCCATGGATATTCGTGAAGGGCTTCAATATTGGTTACATCCTTCAAGGGGAAGGTGCATGCATCCCAATATTGGAGATCGCCATGACCTGCCAGCTGATAGCCTACCCCCCAGATATCCGTTTTCACACCCTTTTCACGGTCCACGAGACTGGGACCAATGTAGGTGGGCTCCACCGACCGAAAATCAACATCCAGAAATTCAAGCATTTCATCAATACCTGAAAACCCTAACTGTGAAATTATTTTTTCACTGAACTCGGGTACTCCCCAATAGAATATGGGAACCCGGTCGGGTTGCTCATGGTTAAGAGTCTTTAGAACTCGCTGCTTATGATTCATAAATGATGTATTTAGTCAAGAAAGATCATCATTTTTCTATGCCCGAAGGGTTTCAATATATAAAAAAAAAATGACAAAATTCTATTTTTGATTTTTTTCCTAACTTTCAAAAGTAACCTTTTTTTTTAAAAAAGAAACTTTCCCCCCAATGTAATAGTAAAGGTTGTAGCTCAAAGAACAGGTATTTAATATCATTTCAAAAAGACCATGTGGCCCATTTCTCATTTTTCATTATCTTGCTAAAAAAACAGCTATGATGCATCGAGAGTTGAAATTAGCCCAGCAACTAATTGATTTTATTTACAATAGCCCTTCGGCCTTTCATGTGGTCGATAATGCTTCTTTAATCCTTGAAAAAGCGGGATTTAAAAAATTGGAACTCCCCCTTAAGTGGAATCTAAAAAAAGGAGGGAAATATTTCACGACCCGCAACGATTCGTCTCTTTTTGCCTTTGTTATAGGAACCGGGGAACCCGAAGAGGAAGGGGTGCGAATGATTTCTGCGCACAGTGATTCACCCTGCTTTAAAATAAAACCATCGCCCGAAATGATGGTTAACGATTACTACCTTAAACTCAACACGGAGGTGTACGGGGGCCCCATATTAATGAGCTGGTTAGATCGCCCTTTATCACTGGCCGGCCGCGTGAGTCTGAAGGGTCAGGATGTTCTAAACCCGGAGAGCCGGCTAATAAACTTCAACCGCCCCTTGTTGATTATACCCAACCTGGCCATTCATCTCAACCGCTCGGTAAACGATGGTGTAGAGCTCAATAAGCAAAAAGACATGCTGCCCTTAGCCGGCATCTTAACCGAGAAACTTGAAAAAGAGGGTTTTCTTATACGGCTAATTGCTGATGAACTGGGCGTAGAGGCTTCGCAGATATTGGATTTCGATCTTACCGTAAGTGAGCATACCCCGGGCTGTATCATGGGGGTTCACAACGAGTTTATCTCCAGCCCCAAGCTGGACGACCTGGCCATGGTTCACGCAGGGCTGGAGGCTTTAACAGCATCTGCACCCGGCAAGGCCACTCAAATGCTTTGCATCTTCGACAACGAAGAAGTAGGCAGTCTGACCAAACAAGGTGCCGGATCCCCCATTTTGCGAAACCTGTTTGAACGCATCATGCACCATTTCCAAAAGAATACGGAAGAGATACAGCGTTCCATCTACCGTTCCTTCATGATTTCGGCAGATATGGCCCACTCTGTTCACCCCAATCAGGTGGAAAAACACGACCCGGTATTACATCCTGTGATCAACCGGGGGCCGGTGATTAAGGTTCATGCCAATCAGAAATATACCACCGACGGCGACAGCGGATCTGTATTCGAGTCCCTTTGCCAACAGGCAGAAGTCCCCTATCAGAAATTTGTCAATCGCTCCGATCTGGTAGGTGGCTCTACATTGGGCAATGTCTCTACCGGACAGCTGGATGTGCGCGCGGTGGACGTGGGCAACCCTATGCTTAGCATGCACTCGGTGCGGGAATTGGGTGGGGTTAAGGACCACCTTTATATTATAACGGCCTTTGAGGCTTTTTACAATGCAAAATAGAGACTGCCTGAAAGGTCCAACTACTGCCCGACAAATCGGGACAAACCTAATCGCTTGCAGGAATCACATCAACTGGCGGTTTCCTTTGGGCAGGAAGCTTCTACCAACTGATCGCTGTTGACAGAACAAAAAAATACTCCTGAGAAAGAGGTCAAGCCCTTTTCAGGAGTATTTTATTTTTGCGTCTATAAATAGATTAAGCTGGCTTACAGGAATTCGTATCTGACAAACGCTTCCACCGCCTCATACTCGGCCATACCCAGATCGTCGTAGGTTTTGGCAGTACCCCGGTTACGCTCTTCGGCCCGTTGCCAGAATTCACGGCTGTCGCCCCCCAAAAACATGGCTCCGTCTTTTTGAGACTGGTGTTTGAAGATGGCGCTGCGCTTGCGAAGCAATTCATCGGGGCTAATGGGCACTGCCATCTCAATTTGATGGATGTCCCACTCATGCCAGGCTCCACGATAGAGCCAAACCCAACAATCTTTCATCCACTCTTCATTTTTCAGTTGCTCGATGGCTGCAAAGATGGTATTGAGACACACCCGGTGTGTTCCATGTGGGTCGGACAAGTCACCAGCCGCGTATATCTGATGAGGCTTCACCTTACGAATGAGCTCAGCCACTATCTTTACATCGGCGGGGCCGAAAGGATTTTTCTCAACCCCCCCCGTTTCGTAGAATGGCAGCTTAAGAAAGTGTACATTGGGGTCCTTAACCCCGGCATAACGACAGGCGGCCTTGGCTTCCCCTTCACGGATAAGGGCCTTAATTTTGCGAACCTCGAGGATATCCACCTGGTCGGGTTTTTTATTCTTTAGGAAATCGAGAATTTTATCGTGCTCTTTCTCCATCTCCACAGGATTCCCGCCCTTCACGGTTTGACTATAGTGTTGCACAAAATCGATGTAACGGATAACATCCTCGTCGCTCACCGCGATGCTCCCCGAAACCTGATAGGCCAGATGCACATCATGCCCATGATCGACCAGGCGAAGCATGGTTCCACCCATAGAGATCACATCATCGTCGGGATGAGGGCTAAAGATAATGACCCGTTTGGGGAAGGGCTCCTTGCGCTCAGGACGGTTGGTGTCATCGGCGTTGGGCTTTCCCCCGGGCCAGCCGGTGATGGTGTGCTGTAATTGATTAAACACCTTTATGTTGATGTCGTAAGCGGTTCCAATTTCTGCAATCAAATCCCCCATACCATTATCGTTGTAATCCCGTTCGGTAAGCTTGAGAATGGGTTTATCAACTTTTTGACAGAGCCAGACAACGGCCTTACGAATCAGGCGATCGTCCCAGATCACAGAGTCGATGACCCAGGGGGTTTTGATACGGGTAAGTTCGGCACCGGCGGCTTCATCCAAAATAAAATGAGCATCCTTATGATTTTGCAGAAAGGAGGCAGGTACCTCTTCGGTAGCAACCCCTTCGATGGTACGCTTAAGCACATGGGCTTTCCCCTCACCCCATGCCAATACTCTTACTTTTTTGGCTTTTAGGATGGTATTGATTCCCATCGTGATCGCTTTACGCGGCACATTCTCCTTTCCGAAAAAATCGGAAGCAGCCTCCGTTCGGGTAATATCATCGAGGGTAACCAATCGGGTAAGAGAATTTAAGGATGAGCCAGGTTCATTGAGGCCAATATGACCTGTTCGGCCAATGCCCAAAACCTGGATATCAATGCCACCCAGTTGGTCGATCTTTTGTTCGAACTTACCGCAGAAATCGTAGATATCTTCCTGAGAAATGGTACTGTCGAGATAAAAAATATTCTCCTCGGGTAAGTCAATCAAACTGAAGAATTTATCCTGGATATTACGATTGAAACTTTGTAGCGCTCCCGGGCTGATAGGCCAATACTCCATCACCCCAAAAACCAATACCTGTTTAAAGCTTAACCCCTCTTCCCGGTGCATCCGAACCAGTTCCTGGTATACTTCCACCGGCGCTGAACCCACCGCCAATCCAAGCACACATTTTTCACCTTTCCCATTCTTTTCGCGGATCGTTTCAGCAATTTCCAGTGCCACAGATCTGGATCCTTCCGCCGAGGAGGCAAAAATATTTGTTGTAATTTTTTCGCGTTTGGTAATCAAAGAGCGCAAATATGGATCATCGTGGTAACCTTGATTTTTGAATTGCCCTGCCGGCGAAATCTTTTGATTAAAATTTTTTATCATGTCCGCTTATATTAAAATTTTTATTGAACTAAGTTGTCTGACAAAAATACAAATTATAATGCTTATAAAGCACAAATTTCATGAACCTTTTCATCCTAATTAATTTACAAAGATAAGGCCTTTAAGGGACTTAAGCCAACAGCCTCCTCGCCTTTATTCCAAATAACAGATTCATAAATAACATCCTGAATCCGCGTTCGGATATTCATCTCGATAAGCTTTTTATTGTATTGATTGGGATAGACCCGATTGGATAAAAACACATAAACCAAATCAAGGGCAGGATCCGCCCAAACCAGGGTTCCGGTAAATCCGGAATGGCCAAACGATTGAGCCGAGGCATACCTGGAGGCGGGACTTTTTTTACTGTCGTTTAAATCGGGTTTATCAAATCCCAGTCCCCGCCTGTTTTCTCCATTTCCGGTATGGGTAAAAAGATCCACGGTTTCGGGTTCCAGAAATTTCACCCCTCCATAGGTTCCCTTATTGAGAAGCATCTGCATAATCTTGGCCAAATCGCCGGCATCTGAAAACAATCCGGCATGACCAGCCACACCCCCCATCATAGCTGCCCCCGGGTCGTGCACCCATCCCCTAAGTAATTGTTTCCGGAAGGCATTATCCTGCTCGGTAGGCACCACCCTTTCCAATGGAAATTTTTGCAAGGGTAAAAAGGTCGTTGTCTCCGCGCCCAAAGGTCTGAAGAAATTATCTGCAGCATACTGATTGAGCAGGAAGCCCGATATTCGGGGAACCAGCTCCCCTAAAAACATGAATCCCAAATCGCTGTAGAGATATTGGGGGTGGGTATTGAGCGGCACTGAAAAAATTTGTCGCTTGATCGAGTCCAGGTAGTGAACATTCATAAACCAACCCTTGGATACGGGGACAGAAAAGAGGGAATCACTTGTATTACAAAAAACATCCGGGCGATACGAAACGGTCCGGTTTAAATAAATGCGGTTATCCAGCTTAATGGAATATAGCGAGGTATAACGACGGGAAAAAAGGTTGCCCCGCAGTTTTGTCCGGTCGATGGCATTCAAATAAAAGGGAATAAAGGAAGGGAGTCCGCTTTCGTGCAACAACAAATCCTTCAGCACAATCTGCCCCTTATCGGTGGTGTCGGCTTCAAGGAAAAATTTTGACAACGTATCGGTCAGGGCCCATTTCCCCTCATCGTAAAGTTTCATAATAGAGGGCAAGGTGGCCGTCACCTTGGTTACCGAGGCCAGATCGAACAGGTCATCCAGTTGTACAGCCTCCTTACGGTTATAAGTATGCCATCCGTAGGCCTTGTCCCAAATCACAACGCCCCTGCAGGCTATCAAAACGCGGGCACCGGGCATGGCCTTTTCAGAGATCCCTTTCATGACAATTTGGTCGATACGTTGCAATGAATCGGGATGCATTCCTATTTCAAGTGGAAGGCCGTATTTCAAACGGGTAGCGGATAATTGACGCGAAGAAAGGGCCAGGTCATCACTCCATTCCTCCTCAGGGCTGCAGAGGGCGACCTCCAACCCCGAATAGGCAGCCTGGGCCATACATTCCCACACGTAAGGCCAGTTACTGCTACCGGTAATCAGGGCGTCCAGCCCCTGAGGCATCTCTCCTAGTTTCATTCCCGATGGAGAACCAGCCCAAAACATCACGACACGGGCACCCATGAATTTCTGGCGGATTCCGGTCACTCTTTCATTGACAAACCCGGGGGTGATGGTATCCCTGTCGACAAGCCAGAACACCACATTGGCTTTGTCCGGATCGTCTGTCAGGGTTTGGTATCGGTTGACCATCTGAGTAAATTCAGATCGGGCCGCCATATTCTCGTCGGCTACCACGGCCACTGAATATTGGCTCAAATCTTTGAGCGGGAAGAGGCCGGCATCCGGCTGAAACAAACGAATACCTCCTTCCAATGCTCTGCGGCGAACCAACTCGCTAAAGATAAAGGCAGGTTCTTGTGGGGGCACAGGCCCTTTTTTAGCCAGATCCATGGTTTTCAGAACACTTCTGCAGGCCAGGTCTAACTCCTCCTCATTCAATAATTTAGCCTGATAAGCCCGCAATAACCGATCGAAATCGCGTTGATAATCCTGAGTCATAAATAAATGACCGTATTTCACTCTTTTTTCGAAGGCAAATTCGGCCTCAAGTGAATCCAGGGAGGCAGCAGGCCAATGAATTATCTGCTTGAGTTCCTTAGATCTTTGCGTTTGAATATAGTGACTTTGATTAGGGGCAAACAATTCATCCGGCATGGGAGACACCGGCAGGCGGACGGACATCTCACCTCCCTCCAGGAAGAGCCATGCTGATAGCTGGCGCCCATCGAAGGTCGCCTTTTTACCCGAATCGACTGAAAATGCATCAAACAGATAGTTGGCCGGGGCCAACACCCCCACAAAGCCTCCCGGCAGCAAATGACTCAACAAATCAGCTCTCAGTAAGGCCCTGTCTTCGGGATTATGAAGAGAGGAAATGGCTAATGGATCCGGAAAAGGAGGTAAAAGTGGTTGCCGCCAAAAACCCTGTCGCACATCCAACAAGGGCCATTTTCCCTGTGTGGGGAGTTTTGATTTATTGCCCGGTGCATCCGGCCGGTAAATCATAAAACCTTCCTTCTCCGAACCTGTTGAGGCGCTGGCGGATACGGGCTGGGGGACCAGTATCAGCTCAATTTTTTGACGCAGCGAATAGCCATTCAGGATGGAATCTATCTCACTTTCCCCTTGGGCCCCTCCCACCATAGCATTCAACAACAATAAAATGGAGAGGGATCCTCTAGCAAACACAACGGTGAACCCCAATATATTTTTCATGAACGGATATACACTTTAAAAAACCAAAGGTACTAAATGTATTAGTTTAAAATCCTTTTGATGGAATGAACAAAAATAAATTGACTTACTGAAAGATAAGTCGAAAAACCCCACAAAAAGAGGACTCTCAGGCAAAAAAACACCAAATTTCCTAAAATGTTTAGAGGAGTTTTATCAGATCCCTATATTTTTTGATGATTAACCCAAAAAGATCCCCAAGGGCCTGCCCTAACAGCTAAAGGGTGGCTTTTTTATAAAGACTGAATGGAAACTTTTAAAACATTTTTCCAATAAATTAAAAATTATTATAGTACTTTCGGGGGTTATTTGAAGACAAGAAGAATTGGCAAAACGATATAATCCAATAACTCATGGGAAATTCGGATTTAAGCAAAGTCCTGAACCAGGATTGGGGGGATAAAGTTATTTTGGTCGTCGAAGACGTTGATACCAATAAGATATTTTTTGACGCAGCGTTACGTCGGACCCATGCAACCATCATCTGGGCCCGGGACGGGCAGGAAGCATTAGATATGTTTCGCGACAATAAAATTGATTTGGTGTTGATGGATTTACAGATCCCCATCATCGATGGTTATACGGCCACCCGCGAGATTAAGAAAATTCGCCCCGAGGTGCCGGTGGTTGCTCAAACAGCCCATGTGATGTCGGGCGAAAAGGAAAAATGCCTGGCAGCAGGGTGCGACGACTACCTGGCCAAACCCATTCGTTTACAAATACTTATCGACACCCTCTCCAAGTTCCTCAACAGCTAGAAGTATCCCCCACCCCTAAATTTTTCAGTATGGCGCTTACGGCGGCAGTATTTGGATCCAGCGGACTGGTTGGGCATGCACTAATGGCCCAATTGGAAAGCGACGGTGCCTTTGAAAAAATTTATGGCTATGCCCGTAACGCCCCCCTTGATCCGGGGCCAAAGTCAGAGTTCAGACCATTTGATACAGCTGATTTTGAATTGGAGCGCTCCATTGACATTGTTTTTTGTGCGCTGGGAACAACCATTAAAAAGGCCGGATCGCAAGCGGCCTTCGAGGAAGTAGATTTGTGGGCGGTGGTTCGCATAGCCCAGCAAGCCAAAGAACACAACATTAAAAAAATGGTGGTTGTCAGCTCTCTTGGGGCCAATCCACACAGTCGAAATTTCTATCTTCATACAAAAGGGCAGATGGAGGAAGCCGTTAAAGCCTCAGGTCCCCCAAACCTGCTTTTCATCAGGCCTTCCCTTCTTTTGGGGACACGCGAAGAGAGGCGATGGGGAGAAGATATCTCTAAACTTATCACCAAAATAATGGCCCCCCTTATGAAAGGGCCGCTGCTGAAATACCGGCCCATTGAAGCCGCCAAAGTGGCCAGGAAGATGATTGAAGGGGCTCTGAACCCCTCCCCCGGCGTAAGGATACTCGAGAATAGCGATTTACATTCAATGGCCTAAGCATGCACAACTTTTCTAAACGCTACCCGCTGATTTCCTTCCTGCTGCTAAGCACTTTTATCTGTTCTCTTTTATTCTTAACGGCCAATTACCGACATTATCCCTTCTCGGGGTTTCTTGGATTTATTGGCGTTTTCGCACATTGGGGCCTTTCCGCAGCCGGGTTATTCGTGCTTATGGTGGTTATGAGTTGGAATCGCTATCTGTTCCTATTCATATTCCCCCCCTTTAGTCTGATAACAGCTGTTACGGCTTATTTTACCTGGTTATTGGACATCTCCATCAATCCGGCACTCGTTGAATCCCTGTTTCTGACCAACACCGAAGAGACACTGAGCTACCTTTCAGCCCCACTGATACTGGTAATAGCAACCACTTTACTATTAGATGCAGCACTCATTTTTTATCGCTTCAGGATAAAAGCCAAAAAAAGTGAGCTTCTCCCCCTGCTTTCTGTGACCATTATTTGTCTCTCCGTTTTTGTGTTCATCAACAAACAAAGGAAATGGACTTTAATGATGCGATCGCCTTTTGTATATTATGTTGCTTATCAGAACTATAAGGAGGATGTGGAGGAGATGCAAAGAGATAGGGTTCTATTAGGAAAGGGCGCTTTTGCTGAGAGCGACTCACTCATCACCCTCTTTATCATTGGCGAAGCCCTTCGGGCCGATCATATTCAAACGAATGGGTACCATCGCATTACCATGCCCCGGATGGAAGAGCGAGAAGCCCTTTTCCTGCCACATGTTTTTTCGCCGCACACTTATACCGCAGCCAGTCTCAGGTATATTTTCACGCGGGCAGCTCCGGGCCTGGAGGATCCCATCTATACGGAGAGCTCTTTTATCGATATGTTTAATAAGAGTGCCTTTCATACGGCCTGGATCGCCAACCAAAATCCGATTACTCCCCTCCTGTTTTTTATCCACGAGTGTGATACGGTACACATCAATAAGCCGGAAATATCGGATTACAGCAATATGCCCAAGTACGATTCGGACCTGATTGCCCCTTTTGTAAATCTTATGGATCAAAAGAACCCGAGACAATTGGCGATTCTGCACCTCAGCGGCAACCACTGGTATTACAATAAAAACCTCCCTAAAGAATTCGCCCGCTTTTCCCCCATCCTTGAGAATAAGGTCCTCTCGACCGAGAACAAGGAGCGGATGATCAATTCCTATGATGATGTAACCCTTTTTGTCGATTCGGTGATCGATCAGATGATAGAGGCTATCGAAGATAAAGAGGCATTGGTTATCTTTTTATCCGATCACGGACAATCCTTTGGCGAGGGCGGCAAATGGCTGCATGCCAACGACATGCCCGCCGAGCAAAACCCGGCCTGCTTTGTATGGTTTTCGAAAAAATATGAGCACCATCATCCCGACAAGGTCGCTCAATTAAAGAATAACTTCAAAAAAGAGGTGGATACGGCCTTCCTTTTTCATACCATCCTGGATGGCAGCACCATTCATTCGCCCTTTATGGATTCCTCTTGGAGTCTGTTTTCTTCTGAATTCCAACCAAAAACGGGAGGTAACGTTTTAGGAACAAAATAACGGGTACCAGCATCAGGATCTGAAGGGCTGCAAAAAAGAACGCATTCAAAGAGGTCAACTCAAGGGAGGTATGGAATACTGCTAAAACCACCCCTTTGATAAAGGTCATAGCCAATAGGTGAAAGGCTAAAATGGTCAAGGTGTTGCGGCCTAACCACGACAATGGCTTCCATACCGGAAGCACTCTCAGAATTGCGAACAGCCATATAAATCCCAGGACGCCATTCAAATACATTAAAGGCAGGCTGGCCCCGTAATTACCATAATAGATCTTCACCAATCCGTTTTTTTGAACCAGGAGCAGATTAAGGATTAAAAAGGAAATAAAAACCAACAGCTCCTTCCCTGAGATAAGATTTGAAAGATCCATTTTTCGAAACACCCGCCCAATAAAATAAAACAGATAAACCACCAGGACAATATCCAAACTCCAGGGAAGGTGAAAGGCCAGTAGCTTATTTAAGCCAAGGCCAACCAAAGGCAATATCAAGGCCACCAAAACCCCCATGGGAAATTTTAATTTAAACACAAAATAATCGATCATTACCACCAGAAACATCGCCGGTAAAAACCACATAGGAATACCCCAGTTCATGTATTCAGCCCCCCCCTGGGCATAAAAAACGCCAATGAGGTTATCCACCGGATCGTACATATGAATGGCTTTATCCCCATAATGCCGCCCTATCAGCAGCCAAAAAAGATAGAGCAAGCCCGCCAGCGAAAAATAGGGCACCAGCAGGTGTTTGGCCTGCTTTTTCAGAACCTCTAAAAAAGGCAGATGACTCTTGGTGCTGCTCACAAATCCGGAGACAATGAAAAACAGAGGCAGCGAAAAAGTGTGGTTATAAAAACTCAAAAGCGAATTATAATCGTTATGGCCGTAAACCACACAAAAGATGGCAATAAATTTAAGCACATCTAAAAAGGGTAATCTTTGCATGTGTCTAAAATTTGTTTTTCAATGGGATAACCATATTCCATGAATGTTGCATTTTCCAGGCTTCATTGCCTGAACCCGTGGCTGCAAAAAGGTGAGTGGGCACCCCGTTTTCGATTAACAAAAAGGGTCTTTCAAAATGGTTTTGGAGAGTGGTTTTCCCATCGTCCCACAGGATGGTGCGCGAATAAGCCTTGGGCTGATCGTACAACTGCCATTTAATACCATCCTTTGACCAGGCACGGATTCCCCCGCCCTCCTCTCCGCAGAGGTGCCCAAACCGATCTTTCATGATCACCTCAAACCGGTCTTTCGATCTCCAGACAAAGGGGTCTTCCACATCATTGTCCTGATTGGCAGCGGTGTCGAACCTGAAGATAGGTTCTTCCGACAGCCTCGTATAAGGTCCTTCGGGCCGGCTGGCCTTGGAAATGCCTAACAAAAGAGGGGGTTTAGGGGTGGCCGAAGATTTATACATCAGTAAGATCTCTCCGGTGGAGGGAACCACCACGGGCGCCGGATTGGAGGTGATGGTGGCATCCCATTTCCCGGGACGAGGCTCCAGAACCGGGCGATCCAGTCTTTTCCACGGCCCATACACCGACCTGGAGATGGCCAGACCAATGCGTTTATTCAGCCAGGCCTGATTCCAATCGGGCACCTTCCCGTCTGTAGGCACCGGAAAATCGTAGGTGGTGCCAAAATAATAGAGCAGGTAATAATCCTGGTATTTGATGATGCGTGGGTTGTGCGTCACCAGGCCATCAAAATAATCTCTCCCCCGAGGGGCCAACACCACCTCCTCGAAGGTATAAGGGCCCACGGGCGTATCGGCCACCGCCCGCACCACCTCTGAGTTGGAGACCCAGTTGCCAAATCCCAGTGTTTTTGACCAGCGGGAAGCAAACATATGGTACCGGCCATCCTCACCCCGGATGACCGAAGAGCCCCAAACCCAATAATCGTCCATCGAAAAGCCCCCTCCCACCGGGGCCGGTAACAGCCGGTCAATAAACGCCGTCTCTTGATTAAAAAGGGAACACCCTCCCGACAAGAGAGCCGCCCCGGTGATTCCGCTCAGGGATGTTTTTAAGAAATCTCTTCGTTTCATATCGATAAACGTTTAATTATACACATTACCTGCTCTGCCTCAAATGACAGACTTTTAATACCTCTCCCGGGAACCAAAGAAACCCGTAAGATCCATCAAAAATACAATTTTATCGTTACTTTAACCGGTTCAGGAATTATTGTATGGCCACAAACGGCCCCGGGTTCGTGAAAGATACCGAAAAAACTGTTGCGGCTGGCTTCACCCCATTTCTCTTAAAGAAAATTACAAGCTTAACGTATCAGAGGATAGGTTTCAGATTGATTTTTAGTTAAATACAAAACAGCAAGCACTGAAAAATTACCGGTTTTATGATTGATGGATAAACCGCTGTCCCTCAAAGTGGGCCATTCATAACCATTCCCCCCGACCTAAAAAAAGTTCCCCCTGCTTTCAGACAAGGGATACCACCATGCAACTCAAGAACAAACCATTAAAGATCATTTTCAGATTCAAAAAGGAGCGCTCTACCCCGTATCCGAATCTTAACGCTAAAACAGCCAGGCTCAATGAATCGCAGACCTGATCACTATTTTTTCCAGGCTTCAGAGCGAGGTCACCACCGGGCAAATTATTGACATCCCTTTTATATGACCGTAACTTGCAAGCATATATTCCAGGTTATGAAAAATAGAATATTTCTTTCCTTTGTGATGGCCATTCTTGCACCTGGACTGATTTTATCACAGGAGGTTTTTACTCTTAGTTTGAATCAGCCTCCCTCCCTCAATTTAAGTATCTCAGACACTATTTTTTCAACACAGGGAACCCTGATTGACCTGGATACCGTTTATGTCGTGGACGGTGGAATCGCCTATACAAGGGAATGGAGCTTCAACAACGGGAGTGAAACAGTTCCCCTCCTCAATTCCCTTGTGACGGCCTCTGTTGAGGGGGTCTATTACCTTAGTCTCATCGATGAATTCCAATGCACTACCCTGGATTCTGTTGCTTTGAGCTTTGATTTATCCACAGGCGTTATTTCGGCTGAACCAAATATAGACCTTCAGATACAGCTTTATCCTAACCCTAATGCCGGCGTATTTGAGTTGGTGATTACCAATGGTTTGCCAACCTGCCACCTGGAGGTGGTTAATGCTTCCGGAATCCCCATCTATTCCTCAATCATTTATTGCAATAAGTTTACACACCGGGAAGTCGTCTCCCTGACCCCCATTAAACCGGGATTATATTTTGTGTTGATAAAGCATAACAAGTCCATTATCTATAGACATAAGATTATTATTCTGAGTCGGTAATTTATGAAACATTTCAAATACATATTACTTGCGATAGGTTGTTTGGTGTTTGCACCAAACGCCTTTACACAGATGTATCTGAAATTGAAAACCGATTCCACCCTGCTGCAGAGCGACTCAGTGCGTCTTACCACACCCGATTACAGAGGGGTGATCAACTGGGAGCAAAGTCCGGATTTGGAATCCTGGATCTCTCTGGATGAAAAGAAGGATACGCTTGACGTAAGAATCGACAGTACCTTTTTCTATCGGGCCCTAATTACCGAGGGTAGTTGTAATCCGGTATATTCCGATACGGTAAAAGTATTCGAAAAGATTACCGAAGTACAGACAATGGAATTCACGGTGGATGAAATGGGCGGCGTGTTTTTATTACCCAATGGCATGAAAATTTATTTTCCACCCCAGGCAGTCGATGAAACCCTTACCATAAGCCTTTCACAACTTGATTCGGTCACGGCCAGCCTGGAATTGCCCTTTGTTAGTAATTCGGGACGTCTGTTCCTGGATGCCTTAACCTTCGAACCTGAAGGTTTCACTTTTAATAAAGCCATCAAGATAAGGATTCCCTCTTCGGCCTATCAGTGGGCCGACCTCCCTGTAATCCATTCGTTTTACAGCCAAACCAATGAATGGAAAGAATACGATGGCACCTTATTGTGTTCCCAGTATGATGAATTTATTGAGTTTAATACCATTAACCTAAATGCCCTTTTGATAGAATCCTATCCTGATGTGTTTCAAACCCAACTTAACTTAAAGGCTCCTGATGATTGCCGGACGGGTCTTATCAGGATTAACTCCTCCTCTTATGATTTGAGCAGAATATACAAGGATGAGGAATGTTATGCCTACAAGGATGAAGGATCTGTGGAATTTTTGAGCTGCAATATCCCTGAAGAATATTGGGAGATCAGGGAAGTCAGTCCCAACTGCACACCCCAGGTGGATTTGATGATTGACCAGGCAACCAATAAAAGCCTGCTTAAGATAGGTGAACCCATCGCATTAACCCTCCACACGCACGTAGAAGGTATTTCGCTCGAAGATCAGTTCGTCAGTGTGGCCTTGCCCGAAGGTTTTTCGGTGGCGACTCTCTCGGGTAACACAGGCGAAGATGGAACCATAACCTTTACCGTTACCCCCATTTCCGAAAATTTAAATGGAACCATCGACTATCTGGCAGACTTTGAATATTGTCTTCAGTTAATAAAAGCCAGTGCCAATGGAATCACTGAATCGGCCTGCCAGGTGACTCCCGAGAAAACAATGTTGATAGAAAAGAGGAGAAAAGTCTTAATCTACGACGATTGTACCGACCCCTTTGAGATCAATTGCAATGGTTTGGATGACCAGAACTGCCTGACGATTAAGAATCAACTCATCAATACCATCGAATTTGATGAAACCAACATCAATATGGAGATTGATGACCAATATACCATTGGGGCCACAGGTTTAAACATCCTTAATGAAGAGATTGGCGGAGACCTGAAACTGGAGTTTAGCTCTGCTGAGCCCTCTGTAGCCAGTGTTGATAATTCCGGTATCATTTCTGCCCTCGCCGAAGGCAAAACAACCATTACGGTACAACGATGCGACCAAATGGTGGGGAACATCAAGGTGTCCATCAGGGAAAAGGGAGCCCCGATACCTGGAAATAAGGGGTTCATAACCACCTCAGAGATGATTGAAGACTATGTGATCGTTGGTTTTACCTGGGCCACCGATGACAACACCCCCCAGAGTCAACTGGAATATTTGCCGGTTATTTCCAGCAGCCCAAATATCAGAGATATTACCGAATCGTTAGAGAATGGGACGGTGCTGATTGACTGGTACCCCAATTTACCCAATGAATTTACGCTTTCCAATCTGGCCTCTGACACCGATTACTGGATCAATATTCTGGTGAGAGACCAGGATGGTAACCGGGCAGCTTATGAGATGCATCATTTCAGTACCACGGCCCTGTATGTGGATGCCACCCTAACCAAAAATGCCTTGCATGTAGGCGAATGGTCGCAGATTACACCTATTGTGACCAACTATCAGGGTGGCGAATTTGCCTGCGAAAACCCGGAATATATAGTCACTTGGCAATACCCCTCTTCGGGGGTCATCAGCATTTCTCCGGATGGCCGCGTTATAGCCACGTCTCCCGGAGTAGCCCATATCCAGATCAATTGCGGAAACGCCGTTCCCTTTACAACCGCCATTCAGGTAGCTTATGAGAAAGACTTGAGTTTCTCTATTGAATGGGATTCCGAAATATATAAGCTCTGTGGCTGTGAAAATCCGGATGATTTTTCCATGGATTGGTATTTGGCCACCTACAGTGGACAATTCCATTTCGAAGTATGGCTGCCCTACAATCTGCAGGATGAAGTATATCTGACTGTGGAGGCCCAGGAAACCATAACCAAGACGATTAACAGTCCGGTTTGTGAAAACGAAACCATTGATCGCGAATGGACGGCAAGCACTGTTTTTGCAGGAAGAGTCTGTACTTTGGAAGAATTTATTAGCGGAGAACAGTACTCCTTCTACTTCGATTACGATCAGAATGTGGAGCTTTGGGTGGCTATGCAAGGCCGGCTTAAAAACCTGGAAAATGGTGGAGATATTGAATTATCGATTAGTTCTTACCTCCCCGATATTTGTATCCCTTACATAGAAAGGTAAAGCCATTGTGCCAGCCTGATATTTGAAACGCCCAACAGGTGGCCATCCTTCATTTTATTGATCCATTGCATTTTGATCAACCCTATCTTGGGTGGTTATTTAACCAGCTGAATTATTTTTCTATATTTGTGGTGCAACCTCTCATCCAATCATGGCCCATAAGAGGGACCCAAACTCCTGTAAGAATCTGATTGTTATTCAGTTATTTTTATTGCCAACCGGCATTTAATATGCCTGATAACCAAAAATATCGAAAGGTCAATTCTTAATAAGAGGATAAAAAAGAGTCACAAACATTTAGTCTCCTGAACATGAAATTCACCCCTTTATCCCTGATATTGTTATTTGTATGTTCGCTAAACGCATTGGCACAACCCCAAACCCGGCTGCTACACGATAACTGGAAGGCCAAAAGAGCTACGGATATTTTAGTAGATGGCACAGAAATTACGGGCACGGATTACCACCCGAAAGGTTGGCTGGATGCCGTAATTCCGGGGACTATTTTGACGACTCTGCTGCACAATAATCAGATTCCAGATCCCTTTTTTGGCTTAAACAACGACCTGATTCCTGACGTGTATGATACGGGAAGAGATTATTATACCTATTGGTTTTACAACGAATTTGAGGTTGCGGAGCTAAAAGAGGGTCAGGAAGCATGGCTCAACTTTAGGGGCATAAATTATTTTGCCGATATTTTTCTGAATGGGCAGAGAATCAATACCAAAACCCACGAAGGTATGTACCTCCGGGAAAAATACCGGATTACCCCCTATTTGAGACCAGGCAAAGCCAATAAACTGGCCATCTGGGTTGCCCCCCCCGATCCGGTGGGAAATGCTTTTGCAGGTCAGGGTGGTGATGGAACCATAGCCCGGAATATTACCATGCAATGTACCGCAGGATGGGATTGGATCTGCCCTATCCGCGACCGAAACACCGGAATCTGGGACCAGGTGAGGCTTGAAATTACAGGATCGACCGACCTTAGGCATCCCTACATCGAAAGCCGGGTCCCCGGCGTGAGAGAACCCGGGAAAAAACAGGCTCCTGCATTTGTCAGAGCCTCTGCGGAGTTAAATAATGCTTCCTCACAATTGGTTCAGGGGACCTTAAAAGTAGAGATTGAAGGGCATGAGAAAAGCCTGAAAGTATCCCTTAACCCTCTCGAAGAGAAGGTTATTCAACTCCCTGAGATAAAAATTGAAAACCCAAAACTATGGTGGCCCAATGGACTGGGAGATCAGCCTCTTTATCAGATGAAAATGACCTTCGTCTCGGCCGGAGGGGAAATCTCGGATGCCCAACAAGTCTCCTTTGGCATCCGGGAAACCGGCAATTATTTCGACGAAAAAATCAGAGGCCAGGTATTTTCGGTCAATGGGCAAAAAGTCTTTATTAAAGGAGGCAACTGGATTGCCTCAGATGCTTTGCTAAGGTTATCCAAAGAGCGCTACGAAGCCGAGGTCCGATTGCATGCCGGGATGAATATGAACATGATACGGGTTTGGGGCGGAGGCCTGACCGAAAGGCCCGAATTCTACCAGGCCTGCGATAAATATGGCATTCTGGTATGGCAGGATCTTTGGGTCTCGGGCGACTGCAACGGAGAATGGCCCGATCCGTTAAAAAAAGAGTCGCAGGCCCGTCGAAAAGCCTATCCCGACAACCACCCGCTTTTTCTCGAAACGGCTGTCGATCAGATTAAGATGCTGAGAAATCACCCCAGCCTTTTTCTGTGGTGCGGCGGCAACGAAACGCCCCCACCACCCGATATACTTAAAGCCCTGGAAGAAGAGATCTTTCCCGGGGTGGATCCGACCCGTTTTTTTCTGGATGAGTCCACCTCCGCCAGGCTGATGACCAACTCGATCGGCGGCAATGGGGATGGCCCTTACGGCATCAGAGAGCCGGAGAAGATCTTTACCGAGCGCTCCTATCCCTTTAATCCCGAAACCGGATCCATAGGCATTCCCAATTACGAAGGCCTGAAGAAATTCATCCCCGAAGAGGAAATGGTTCCCCCGGGGTCGTCCTGGGCGAAAGGCTCCTGGCGATATCATAAGTATATTCCATTGCTTGACTTTCCCGACCGATACGGCAAGGTAAAAGATATCCGTGATTTTTGTTTCAAAGCCCAGATGGTGAGCTACGAACAATACCGGGCCCTTCAGGAGGGCTTTAACTATAAGATGTGGGATTGGTATACCGGGATGCTGGTATGGAAAAATCAAAACCCATGGACCGCCCTGCGGGGATCCTTTTACGACTACTATCTGGATTACACAGGAGGATATTTTGGGTACAAACATGGAGCCGCGCCTGTGCATATTCAGCTTAACTTAAACGATTCGGTGGTTTGTGTTTTAAATCAGACCCCCACACCACTGGCACCCCTAACTGCCTCAGCCACCCTGTTTAATCTGCACGGGAAGGTAGTCTGGCAAAAGGAACAAAACATTGAACTGAAGGCTAACGACCTGAGATTGCTCGATAAAATTGATTTACCCAAAGATACCAATGAAGTTTTCTTTCTTAAGTTACAGTTGATGGATGGCGAGACCTTAGTCGATAAGAATCTCTATTGGCTCTCAAATACCCCCCATTCATACGAAAAACTAAATGATCTGGAGAAGGTGGTGGTCAAAACAGCTATCGGGAAAAAGAAGGCCGGGGGAAAGGTTATTACAGTTTCCAATCCAGGCAATGAACCAGCTTTCTTTATCCGGCTAAAAATTTTGGATGGTCAAAACGAGCTTGTGTTACCCTCCTACTTCACCGAAAACTATTTTACCCTCATGCCCGGCGATAGCCAGCAGATTGACCTGGATTTTGGGGAGAATCAGAAAGAAAGCCTGCATTCGCCACTCAAACTGGTGGTGGAGGGATGGAATGTGTCTGAAAATGAGCTTGAATTATGACCGAAGCGACACCTGCGGGGAGATTGGATAATATGGTATTCATCCTGGATGTTTTTTCAGGGAAAAGCAGGTAGCCCTCCCCCGAAAATACAAAATCCCTCTGAAAAGCAAGTTGGAGTGAAAGAAAAGACAAAAGCCCATTTGCACACCATGGATTGAAAAAATCCAAAGACTTGCAAATGGGCTTTATAGTGTTTATTGCTTAACCAGGCCAATGGGATAAACCAACATCGAAATAATCAGCATAAAAACAAAACAGGTCACTTTTACCCGCTTTCCAAAATGGGCTTTTAGAGCGCACTATTTTCTGTTTTCCGGCAGGCCATACTCATCCACAACAAAATCAATGTCCTTATCGCCTCTTCCACTTAAATTAACCAATATGGAAGATTGAGGATTCGCCTGGGCCAGTTTAATAGCATAAGCCACGGCATGAGCACTTTCTAAAGCGGGAATGATGCCTTCTAAACGGCTGAGTTCATAAAAGGCATCGATGGCTTCCTTATCGTTAATAACTTCGTAGTTAACCTTCTTTAAATCTTTAAGCATGCTGTGTTCAGGTCCAACCCCCGGATAATCCAGGCCACTGGCCACCGAATAAACCGCACCGGGTTCACCTTTTTCATCCTGAAGCAAATAACATTTAAACCCATGAATGATACCCGGCTTTCCAAGTGAAATAGTCGCGGCATTTTCACCATACTCCATGGATCTTCCACCGGGCTCGACACCATATAAGCTACATTCTTCATCCTCTAAAAAGGCCGAGAAAATTCCCATGGCATTGCTTCCACCGCCCACACAGGCCACCACATTATCGGGCAATTCGCCGGTCATCTCAAAAAACTGTTCTTTGGCTTCAATACCCACCACACGCTGAAAGTCGCGCACCATCATTGGAAAGGGATGTGGGCCAACCACAGAGCCAATGCAATAAATTGAGTTATCAGAGTCTTTTAAATAGGCCTCAAATGCAGAGTCGACGGCTTCTTTAAGCGTTTTTAAGCCATGTGACACGGGGACAATTTTAGCGCCAAGAATTTCCATTCGAACCACATTGGGATGTTCTTTAATAATATCAACCTCCCCCATATGAATTTCACATTCCAACCCGAAATAAGCCGCGGCAGTGGCCAGTGCCACCCCGTGCTGACCGGCGCCAGTCTCGGCAATTAATTTCTTCTTCCCCAAGTGCTTGGCAAGCAAAGCCTCCCCCATGCAATGGTTCAGCTTATGTGCCCCGGTATGGTTCAGGTCTTCCCTTTTCATATAAATTCGTCCACCATATTTTTCGGATAAACGATTACAATAGTATACAGGTGTTGGCCGGCCCTGATAATGCTTTCTGATACTGCGTAGTTCAGATATAAACTCATGCGATTTGCTGATCGCATAATAGGCATCGGTAATTTTTTTCATCTCCACTTCAAGAACAGGAGGAATAAATGCGCCCCCATATTCTTTGTAAAACCCATTCTTATCAGGGTATTTTTTAAAATAATTGTCAGCCATAATTGTGTTTCTAAGTTATAATTTGAAAAATTAATCTTCTAAAAAAAATCAGTTTGCTGAGAAGTATCCCGGAAAACCAATAGACAAGCACGAATTTAGTAAAAAAAACTTCAAAAATTCCCTACACGTATTGTTATAAACCTTCTAAATATTTATTTCGGGTATTTTTCGATGAAAAAAGTAATTATTCACCTCCACACATTGACATCAGGTATTAATATAGGCTTTTAGATTGGATGCAGATATGCTTTCCAGCTCTGCGAAGGAATCCGCATGGGTTTCGGCAAAAAGAAAACCAAAAACCGGGTAGGCCCTGTAATCGACCTTCCTTAGATCCAAAACCCTGGAGAAACCTGATGCGAGTCGTTCATAATCGAAGGATTTAATTTTGTTCCCTTCTGTCCCTGTGGAGTTATCCAACACAATAACGCTGAACAAATGATCGTTGGTTTGTGTCAAAATGGAATTCCAGTCGGGCTTTTGAGACTTAAAGAAATACTCGTAGGGATTAAAACCAAAAGCGTGATAGGTTAAGTCGGCGGTGGTACACCAACCCCCAAATCGTAATGGATTAATCTCAATGGGCACCGGTTGTCCCTCTCCATTTAGCCTGACCTCAACATGAACGGGAAAATTTTTCACCCCCGCCAATTCACCAATGCCTGACAAAAAATGGGTGAAAACCTCAAGATTTTCTTCAATGATCGCCTTTGAGGTGTAATATATTCTATCGCTCACATCGTTCAGAGAAGCAAAGTAGTGCTTGAAGGTGTTCAGGAGAACGGGATGCCCACACTCATCAAAATAGGCATCAAAAGCAAACTCCTCCCCCTCAATGCACTCCTCAATAATAAAAGTATTGGTATCGAGAACCTCTCTGGGATATAGATTCTCGATTTTTGTTATTTCAACTAAGATATTCTTTTTGGCCTCCTCCCATTCCTTTTGATGGTTTACTTTATAAACACCCATACTAAAGAAGCCGGTGGCCGGCTTAATAATAAACGGCGTTGGCAGCTCCTCAAACGAGATATCGTCGAAGTCACTTATTCGAACCTCTTTGAAATAAAAATCGGGATACATGGATGCCGTCAGCTCTCTAAACCTGGTTTTATTCTTGAATAAATTAATCTTTTCGGGTAAATCAGATCCTCCCAGATTTTGGGAAACCCATCCGATTGAATTTTCGGAGGTGCTGTAAAGTCTGGAATTTTTAGATTCGTTAAATTTTGAAATAAACGCTTGGTCTGTCAACAGGTTAGGGCCAATTTCATCTTTATAAATCCTGGAATAGTCGTTTTCAAGGATGGGAAATTTATTTTTCCGGATGGTTTCCAGCAAGAAGCTGGAAACGTAGGGTTTATCAAGAATCAACATGAATCTACAAGGTTTTAAAAGAAGGTTAATCCGCTTACATTTTGGAAGAAAGGTGGCCGCAAAATGGTAATTGTTATGTTATTGTCCAAATTTTTCCGTTGGCATCCGGCCTGATTCTACAGGACTGGGTTACTAAACATCTCATCGTTAGTCACCTTCAAAAGAAAAACATGGTTAACCCGCCTGCTACTCTTGAGGGGTATGTTTTAATTTTAACGCCCATAACTCTACCTCTTCGGCAGAACGCCAATGTTGGTTTCGTTTGGTTTTTTCCGAAGCGGCCTTGACTGATTTTTTAAAACATCGATCTAAATCAAACCGGTTTCCATAAAGGAGTTCCTGTTCTATGGGATGCTCTTTGGTTACATTGGTTATTTGCCCTAAATTGGAGAATAACAGCACAATTCTGCCTTCCGGGAGAAGCCGCTTTACTGCTTCTTCAAAGAAATCAGGAAAGAGCTTGTGGTTGTAATAGATGGCTTCATCCAGGCGTTCCAATTCATGAGAGGCAGGCAACCAAGGCGGGTTAAACACGATCAGTTCGGTTGGTTTTTCCCACTTCCCGAATAAAGAGCCATAGTCCATTTCGATTTTGCGCGAAAACTTGGTCCCTTCCATTTCCTCTCTCAAACCAATAATGGCATTGGGATTGATGTCGGTCCCAAAGGATTTTTGAAAGCCATGCTTCATCAGCATAAATGAAAGGATACCACTTCCAATCCCCACATCGATCGCTGATTTTTTGGGTCCCTGGTAATGTTTTAGCCAATTGTCAAAAAGCTGTAAATGCTCAAAACGGGTTGGGAAATAAACCCCATAATAGGGATGAATCTTGTTTCGCAGTTCCGGAATTTGAATTCCGTTATTAAACCATTGCCAGGCACTGTTTAATCCTTGAATTTGGGGAAAAGGCAAAAGAAAATCATCCATCTCAGGGTATAACCTTTCCAGCCAACCAATCGACGGGGCTTTCTTAACGGCTAATTTATGATCTTTAACCCGTATCAACAGATGATTCGATAAGCTCCTGTATGCCGACCGGAAGGCACGTTGATCCTGAAAAGATTCGCCGGAATGTCTCTCTCTGAGATAGGCCTGTAATTCGTTTAACAGAACCAGTCCATTGCTATAAAATTTCTCAATTAAAGTGTTCTTCCCTTCAAGCAAGGCCTCAATGGTGGCTTGAATATCTGTTGTCCGGAAAAAAGGCACGGTCTTAATTTCCGAACTTATTGGCTCAGGCCTGATTGCTTTTATATTGGTAATCATTATTTTATTGAATTACCGCAAGATAAGGACAATATGAAGACAACCCGCCCAAACGGGCCTTATTATTTTTATGAATGGTTAAGCTGCTAATCCTTAAAAGTTCAAGAAGTCTATTCTCTTAAACTTAACCTTTTGTACCGCACATCAATTACCATAGGCTTCCAGTTCAAAACAAGGGCACCAGAAATCGAGGAACCCACTTTTAGAAGGGCTGTTTATAGCATACCTTTAATTTCACATGAAGCTTAATTCCCACTTCCAAGTAATTGGATCCATTGATCTTTATACCCGGTATTCCTGACGCCATTGGAGTGTGGTTTTCGTCCCTGGGGGGGCTCTATATTGAAAGGAAAAATATGGTTTTGTGGAATATTCATGGCTTTATAAGTCTCATCAATGGTTTTGGCTGTAGGCTCTAAAACGTGATATGTTCCATACCAACGGTCAAAAGGGGTTTTGCTGTTCCCATAGTACCATTGGGCGATGGTGTTTTTGGAAGCGTAATCCCAACCACCGGAAAATATTACCACTCTTGCAACCCTTTCACGTTTGGCTATAAAGGCAGCCATCCCTCCTCCCTGGGATTGCCCGGAAACGGCAATTTGCCCCCACTTTGGAGAACCCTTTTCAAGATAATAACCCCAGTTTCCCTCTTTATCATTTTCGGCAAGATAGATGAGCAACTGGGTGAATCTGTTGAGGATGGATTCCTGAGGTTCATCCGTGATTAACGTAGTATCCATGTTACCATAAATTCTTTTTGCCCTGAAATGCTCAGCACAATCCGGGCAGTCGGCAAGCACCTGCCCTCTGCATATTTGAGCTACTGCCGGCGTATTGATATAAGACAAGTTGATGACCCTATACCCTTGTTGAATGGCCGTTGCGAAAAGTTCATTGGGTCCCCTGTCGGCAATACCTCCTGTTCCCGGCATAAAAAGAAACAAGCGACCTTGCTTAATTTCCTTATTATAAGCAACATAATGGGGCGTGTCGGCCACTCTTATCCGTGAATCGGTTTGAGAAGGTTTTATCTTCAGAACAACAATTGCTTGTTCACTGGTCGAATTGGATTGAGCAAATGAGTTATTACAAATAATGCCAAAAAGCAGGGGTAGAAGAAAATAGAATCTCATGTTGTGTTTTTTAATTGTGCAATACGTTTGCGGGACTAAACAGCCGGGTATTTTGGTCACCTGCTCTGCCTGAAGCACCCGCCATGCTTCAGCCTAAAACCCTTTAATTTCCAATTTTCACGGATATGACTTTAATCCCCTTTGGCCAATAATTTTTTTCCACAATATAAAACTAATCCCAATCACGTCATAGAATTTAACTGGTTTCCTATCGTCCGGCTGGTACCCGGGTTGGCTAAGGTCGCACAAGTCTTTATACTCCATCATTAAACCCCTACCTCTTAAAATCATTAAATCGGATCATCTCCAAGGGTGGTAAAAGAAAAGTGGCCACGCCATTCTTACCCTGATCTATGTAGCTGTTGGATAAGGAAATGGGCAAGGAATCCCGGCACCACTCTCCCCCTTCTTCATGGCAGATTTTACCGGTTCCGACGATCACTTTCCTGGAGTCAACTGTTTTTATTGACCGGATGGAACCGTATGCCAGAATTTCTTCCCTGCTTGTGTTCAGCGAACAGGCGCGTTTCATAAAATATCAGGGCATATAACCTATTCAATTAGTCAAGTTGTTGGGCGACGTTCCAAAGATCAAAGTCCCCGTAATACTCCAGAGAGTTACCACAATGAACAATTATGGTTTCCTTATCGGGAATAACATAGATGTTTTGCCCAAGATTTCCGGATGCGGCAAATTGAAACGTGGAATCACAGTTGGAATGGCCCCACCACTGATAACTGTAATAGACCTTTTTACAACCACTTCCGAACCAGCCGGGATAAATATTGCGAGGGATGGCCTTATTTTCACGAGTGGACGCCAACACCCAATCTTTGGAGATTATTTGATTTCCATTCCAGTTGCCCTCATGGAGGAAAAGACGGCCAAATCGGGCGTAATCAATGGCTCTTGCGATTAAACGGCTGGGCATATATTCAAATCCTGATTTTTTACTATCCAGAGAGAATAAGGCATCGTATTCCATTATTTTTGACCATAATTTCTCTTCAAGATACTCAGATACCGTTTTTTTCGTGGCCCTTTCTATTATTAAGCCCAAATAGCTGGTATTGTAGTTGCAATACTGAAAGGTACCGCCGGGCCCGGTGGCGATTTTCACCTTTTTAAGCAACCGTTTTCGGACATTTGGATGGTAGTACCCTACTGCCTCATCGTGCCAGGGAGCATGAATATAGGTTCCCGGGATGAAGCTGGTATTGTATTCAAGTCCTGAACGCATTTCCAGTAAATGCTTAATGGTGATGTGATTAAATCTAATATCTCTCAGCTGAAGCTCCGGAATATACTTAGTTATTGAATCCTCTATGCTGGTAATTAAACCCTCATCAATGGCTGCACCAATTAAAAACGAAATAAACGATTTGGCCATCGATTGCGAATGGAAATAGGAATCCCTGGTGAATCCATTGAAGTATCTCTCATATAAAATGGTATCCTTACGGATGAAAATAAGTGCCGTAGTTTCCGATTTTTCTGCCCATTCATCAAATGTTTTAAACCCCGAGCGCGACACCCTTTCCTGAAACAAACCTTCAACATATTCTTCATCCCGGCTTGTCATGAATTGGAACGCACTGTCTGCGCCATTTATGGTTCTGTTTTGATAAAGCTGATAATCATAAATATCGGCTACATTTTGAGTCATTAACCGATACACATATACTGGAGAATACTTTAGGGATAAAACAGCCAGCACCAGAACCACAAATATTATTGGGGTGAATACAATTATCTTAATTGTCTTATTCATTTTCTATGAATTGATTTTGGAGGATGATTTTCGTAAACCATAATATATTAACCAGAAAGCCAACAAAATTTCTGCAAGTGCCATAGGTAGGGAAAGAATACTCTCGGCTGAATTTATGACTGTAGCCTCGAATAAGCTCAATTGACGAGTGGTATGTATAAAAACGTAACTGATCCCACCAAAATACAACAAATAGCCCAACAGCCAATTGACTGACTTTGAGTTAACAGATAAATATCCCAGGCCAATTAGATGGAAACCAAATACAATGAGTCCAATGGACCAAAGTTTCTCAAACAGGTGAATATGTGATTGGGTTTCAGATACGATAAGGTTATCGGATACAGGGTTTGCCAGGGATAAAACAGGAATTATTTTAAACAGCTGTATGATGGCAATCCCCAAAATGATGGTGTATACAACTCTTATGAGAGCAGTAATCAATGAGATCTGGTTCGATGTACTGCGAAAGAAGAAATACAACGCAATGGCCACTAATAAATCGGTAATAAAAATGATACTCCAGCCAGACAACTCTGCATAAAACAGTGCTTTATTGGAGATTAGATTCTGCAGGGTAATTTCGGGAGTATCGACTACCAGACTGGTGTGCACATATCCAAATGAGAAACCTGCCACCACGGCCATAATAACCAATGAGACACCTGCTATAATTCCCTGTTTTTTCTCCTGATTTTGCATCTTAGAAAAAATTTTTATTTATTTTTCCAAACACCCATGATTTATTTTTGTTCAAAACCTTATGGCCCCCCCCTGGGCTGGAATAATGCCGAGGCCGGGAGGACGCATCGGTCAATAAAAACAATACGCCTGCATCCGAAAGTACACGTATCAGAAATAGGCGTGTTTTGCCTAATCGACTAATGCCAGGCCAAAAGCACGCCAACCTGCTTTAATACAAAAGGCAAATTTTGGGCCTTTTGTAGGGTCGTTGTCGAACGACCTTTTCTTTAATTACCCTCCCGAAGATCTAATCATTCCCCATACCAGCAGAGTTTGGATAGCCGGTTCCGTCAACACGGCCTTCGTGTTTGACCCTTCAGGCACACTAAGGCTTGGATGGAATGCCCGGTTGTTCTGTTTCCTGGTTGTAAAACACAACTTATTGCTTGACTTAAAGTGTTTTACAAGCTAGCTTTGTATTGGTTTATGGCGTTATAATAATTTAAACCCACAAGAAAAAAGTGATAGATTTCAATAGGACCGTTTAGCTAATGGTTAGCCACAAGTAGCAACTATAAATGCATTTTAACCAAAAAAAGCAACCATGACACGAACAGCAATTCTTGCAGCATTAATGGTATCGGTAATCCTGGGCGGGTGTGATTCAAAAACTCCTCACCAAAATGCCGATCAGGAAATCATTTCTCTTGAGCGCAGTGCGCTGGACAAGTGGGCACAAGGCAATACAGGGGGATTCATTGATATCAGTGCAGACGAGGTTACCTGGTTCGACTTCGCTCCTGGTGCGCAGTTAAGGATAGAAGGCATCGAGGCATTACGTACCTATTTGGCACCTTTTACGGGGCAGATTCCACCTCACACCTATGAGATTGTTAATCCGAAAGTGCAGATTTATGGCAATACCGCCATCCTTACCTTTCATTGGGAGGGCACAATGACAGACGGTACGCCACTTGATGGATGGAAGGTTACTTCTGTTTATCAATGGAAGGAAGGTAAATGGTACCAGGTTCACGCCCATTGGTCGGTGGTTCAAACTGAGTAGTCGTCAGCTCTTAAGGTGATAATTTAAAACTACCCTTAAAAACTTCATAAACATGGGGTAAGGTAGCGCATTGCCAAAACGGTGGGTTTTAAGCAAAAAAGGTCCTGAATTCTTAGTTTTGAGTTACAAAGACCTCTTTCTTAACCCTAAAAGGTTACAAACACCACAATGAAAGCTCGGGCATTCTAACCAAAATCCTAAAAACCGGCATTCAATCCATAACGGCCCGGGGCAGCCCTTCCGGGAGGTAATTCAACCCACGGGCATCGCCGGGCTTTAGAATTTATACTTTAAACCTATTCGCATCATTTGAGTTTCATAATAATTCTCATAATCTGCCCTAAATCCTTCCCCGTATATTTCCTGTTGAAGACCAAATTGATTAAAAATATCAGTGAATGCAAAAGATAGTTCTCCTTTTCCTAGCCACAATTTCTTTTTCATACCCATGTCAATTGAACTTCGGGCCATTTGTTTTCCTTGTGGAATGTTTTTAGGAGCAAAATACAACCCTGTTAATTGAAGTTGAAATTCATTTGGTAAAGAAATGGTATTAATAATTTTAATATCCCAGGTATTATCAGTGGTCTGGTTAACCTTAAAAGTGTGCTCATAAGGGAATAAAAGAGTTCCTGTGTAGGCTTGTATTTTGTTTTGATACCTGTTTAAATTCCCTGACAATTCGTAGAATTCAGATATTTTCTGACTAAAAACTAATTCCAATCCCAAATTGGTAGATTCTCCTGTATTGGCATAGCTTTTTAGAATTACATCATATTCGGCCCTGCTCGTGTCTACTGTGTAAACCCTCATATATGGATCGGTAATAAACCGGTAATAACCCGAAAGGAATAGTGAACCTGTCTTCCAATTTGTTTTATAACCCACTTCTGCCGATTGCGTATACTGAGGTCGTAAGTATGGATTGCCTACTTTGACCAATTCATGGTCGTCTGATTTAGCAAACATACGCAGTTCAGGTTCTCCGGGACGGTCAATTCGCTGATTATAGAAAATCGAAATTCTATTGTTTTCGTTGAGTTTATGACTTAATCGTATGTTGGGGAAAAATTTGAAGTAATCGTATCTGTCATTCCGGGTGAAATAAATGTTTTCCTCATCCATATCATAAAAGACGGAGGTGTACTCTGCCCTGATTCCGGCTTCTACCGAATATTTCATTGTCTCGAGTACCCAGTTGATGTATCCGGCATAGATCGACTCACCCCATTTGGTCCAACTCCCCAGTCCGGGATATAAAATGGAGTTTTCACCCCTTACTTGTTCGTAATCAACAGGCAGGTTTCTTATCTGAACTTTTGCCCCACTTTCTATACGCCCTGAGGATAAGGGTTTGGTATAATCAACATTCAGACTGGTGGTATGCTCTGTCCCTAAAACACTGGTTATATCTCTGCCATTGGGCCTGATAGAAGAGCTGTCGTTAATATAATAGGTTTCGTCTTCCCAGCCTTTTGAATACTGAGCGTGTGCTTGAAGTTCGTGTCCGGTTTGTTTGAATTTATGCCTATAGTTTAACAGGTAATTCATGTAGCCTGTTATTTCTTCTTCATTCCAGTTTAAATAGCGGTTTCTGGTATTGGTAATTAAATCGATATAGGGAACTTGAGCCGAATCGACATGTGATTCCCAATCATAGATTCCTGAAAGCGATAAAATATTGTGTTCATTAAACTCATAGTCTATGCCACTTTTAACGATGTAGTGCGTTTGTTTTCGGTTTTCAGGAACCTGCGAAGCGATAATTCTTCCATCGTCGTAATACCGGGTTGTAAATTCATTATTGGGTAGTTTCTCCTGATGAAGAACCTCCGATTGGATAAAAACACTTAGTTTTTTTGCTTTGAAGTTTAAATCAATACTGGGAATATATTTGGGGGTAGGAGAAAAACTACCCAAATCGGTTGGTAGATCTGCCTTAGGTTTGGTCAGGGCTCCTAATCCATAAGCCAGGCCAATACTTCCATGTAAACCGGTTTGCTTTTCCTTTTTGTATACGATGTTAATTATACCTGCCATGCCAGCTGCATCGTATTTGGCCGACGGATTATTAATTATCTCAATCCTTTCTATGGTAGAGGCCGGAATATTGTCCAATCCTTTTTGATTACCATATCCTGTCAGGCTCGATTGTTTCCCGTCGATTAAAATAATTACCTTGTCGCTTCCTCGTAAAATTACTTTTCCCTCCTGGTCGAACGAAACACCTGGCATAGCCTTCATGGCATCCATTACCGAACCACCCGATTGTGCAATATTACTGTCCATGCTGTACGACTTCTTGTCCAATCCGCCATTAATCTCACTGCTTTGGCCGTTAACAGTCACTTCCTCCAGTTGAGTTGTAGTGACTTCAAGTTCCACCTTACCAATATCATAGAACGGATTCAATGTCCCGATAAAGATATCTGATTGATAGGTATTATAACCAAGATAGGAAACTTGTAATTTATATTTACCGGACATTAAGCCATTTATGGTAAAATAACCGTCCTCTTTGCTCACCGTTCCATTTTGAATATTTTCATTGGATAGAATTGCAACCGCCGCAAATGGAATAACATCTTTGGTTTCCTTGTCAATTATTTGTCCTGATATGGCAGAGCCTGGTTGTGCAGCGATCTTAAAACTTGCGATTAGAATTATCGCAAGCAGCAGTATATTTTTCCTCATATTATTTTTCAAAAAAATTAGGGGATAAATGTAGTGTTTTTTGCACGGTCTGTATTAATAATTGTACTTAACCCTGAGTTTGAGAGCGTTGTCGCCAGACCCGGACAACAGGTCACATGGCCCGGGCACCGTGCAAAATACATCCGGGGCATAGCCTTGTTTGTGGTTCTTTTCAACTGCCCGCAAATGTTTGGGCAATATCAATATCGATGTTACACCAACAATCTTCTTTTATCCGGTTAATATACACACCCTAATTTAGGGGTTTACGTTCATGTTTTAGTCGTTCGCTCCATCGTTGAACGGGAGATTAAAGGTAGGCAAATTTAAAAAACACAGGTACTTAGGGACAAAAATATTGTTATGTAAACTTCATGGATTTGACTTCCGGGCCCCGGGTTGCTGATGATTCCCCTGCATCCCTGGTGGCAGGGTGACGGGTACAACCCGTTATTAACTCACCAACCATGCTTTCCGCGGGTCGAAAAGAGCCTCAAAAAAGGCAAATGAACTTTAAAAAACCAGCCAAAAGAGGATTAAAAAGGGAGTATGATTCGAATAGCTGCAATATTTATTTAAATTTACAAACGTTTGTCGGCATGAAGACCCTGATAAACCGGAGCACCTTAAAAAAATTTAATTCAGCGTTCCGTTGAAAAACTGACCCCATTAAATAACCATAGAGATTTCAGAAATAACTTAAACCTGTAACCATTATGAAAAGAATAACCCTAACGACCCTTTTGGGTCTTTTTTTAGTTTCACAACTATTTTCTCAAAGTTTTGAGATTAAATCACCCGATGAGAAAATAAAACTCTCTGTTACGGTTGGAGATGAAATAGTATGGTCGGTCCTTCACAATGAAAATGAAGTCATAAAAAAGGCAGAAATTGGGATGAATTTCTCCACAGGCCTTGAGTTTGGCAGGCATTCGAAAATAAAAAGCCACTCCATAAAAACGTTTTCTTCGATGATTTATCCGGCGGTGCCACATAAGGATGCAGCCATCAAGGATGAGTATGAGCAATTATCCCTTTCGTTCAGGAATAAGATCCGCATAAATTTCAGGGCTTATAACGATGGGGTTGCCTACCAACTGATTGATGACAACAAAAGCGAAAAAAATGTCCTCTCAGAGAACGTAACCTTAACTTTTCCGGAAGGGACCACCTCCTTTTTTCCCCGGGAGGAATCGATGTACTCGCACAACGAACGCAAATACCTGCACAAATCGTTAAACGAAATATCGACCCATGACTTTTGCAGCTTACCGGTGGTCTTTGAAACCGAAAAGGAAAAGGTTCTATTTACCGAAACGGCTCTTCATAATTACCCGGGAATGTATTTAAAAGGAGATGGTGGCAACCGCCTGCAGGCCATTTTTCCCAAATTTGTTCTCAATGCCATCGATAATAAAGATAACTGGCCCGATCGAAATCAGGTAATTTCCCAAGAGGCCGAATATATTGCCCAGGTCCCCGGTAAAATGACTTATCCCTGGAGGGTTTTTATCATTAGCGACGATGAGCGAACCTTTGTGGAGAGCAATTTAACCTTTCAACTCGCCAGGCCACAGGCCATCGAAAATACCGATTGGATAAAACCGGGTAAAGTAGCATGGGACTGGTACAATGCCAATAATATTTATGGCGTAGACTTCGAATCAGGTCTGAATACGGCGACCTACAAATACTACATTGATTTTGCTTCAAAAAATGGCATCGAGTATGTGATTCTTGACGAGGGTTGGACCAAGTCAACCACCGAAATCCTCGAATTCAATCCTGATATGGATGTGCCTGAACTTATCCGGTATGGAAAGGAAAAAGGGGTTGAGCTCATTTTGTGGGTGCTGTGGAAACCCCTGGATGCCAACCTTGATCAAATACTGGAAACCTATAAAAGCTGGGGCGTGAAGGGCGTTAAAGTAGATTTTATGCAACGTAACGACCAGTATATGGTTAGTTCCTATGAGCGTATCGCCAAAAAATGTGCTGAGCTTGAACTCCTGGCCGATTTTCATGGTGCCTTTAAACCGTCGGGCTTACGGCGGGTTTATCCCAATGTGATTAACTACGAAGGTGTTAAAGGCAGCGAAAACAACAAGTGGAGCAGCGACATCACCCCTCAGCACAATGTTACCATTCCCTTCATCCGAATGGCCGCCGGACCCATGGATTATACACCCGGGGCCATGTCAAACGAGCATCTGAACAATCACAAGATTAGTTTTGAACGCCCCATGAGTGTTGGCACACGCGCTCACCAGGTGGCAATGTACGTTGTTTATGAGGCCCCGTTGCAAATGATGTGCGAATCCCCCTCACGATACTATGATGAGCAGGAGACCGTTGACTTTATCGTTCAAATTCCTACCATTTGGGATGAAACCATTGTTCTTCATGGTTCAATAGGCAATTATATAGCTGTGGCCCGAAGAAAGGGTGATAAATGGTACATAGGCGCCATGACCAATTCAACATCAAGAGAACTGGACCTGGATTTATCCTTCTTAAAGGAAGGAACCTATAAAATGGAGGTGTTTAAAGATGGTGTTAATGCCGGTCGGTTTGCAGAAGACTATGCCATCGAAACCAAAGAGGTAAACAAAGACTCCAAAATATCGGCCCAAATGGCCCAGGGAGGTGGATGGACTGCGATAATTTCAAAATAAACCATCCATTGAAGAAACGCCCTGGCCCTTCTTTTTATAGGGCCTCCCTCCTACCGAATCGATTAATTTTCTCCCCCTCGTATGTTGCGAGGGGTTTTTTTTTCCCTGTTTTTACTTGATGATTGAGTGTTTTGAATTGAAAATTGAATGTCCAATAATCAAGGGTCAATGTTCAGTTCAAAACCCTTTGTAAAGACCTATAAGAAATTCTTATCCAGGAATTCCTGAAATTTTTCCTTATACATATCACTCACGGGGATGTAGGTCTTCCCGAACACGATGCGGCTGCGTTCGATGGTATCGATCTTATCGAGGTTGACAATAAACGAGCGATGCACACGCATAAACCGGTTCTCCGGTAATTTTTGTTCGAGCGACTTCATCGAATTGAGCGACAATATGGGCTTATCACTTCCTGTGGTATGTACCTGAATGTAATCTTTTAACCCTTCGATAAATAAGATGTCGTTGAAGTTAATTCTCCGGATTTTATATTCCGACTTAAGAAACAAAAACTGGTTGTTGGCATCGATAGCGGGTTGCGAAGTGGTCTCCAGTTCAGACTGCTTGTATGCTTTCCGGGCTGCTTTCAAAAACTCTTCGTAGCTGAAAGGCTTCAGCAGGTAATCGATGGCATTTAACTTAAATCCTTCGAGGGCATATTGGGCGTAGGCAGTGGTGAAAATGATTTTGGGCGCCTGGTCCAAACTCCGTGTAAATTCAATCCCGGTCAGCTCAGGCATTTGTATGTCTATAAAGATTAAATCGACCGATTTCGACGACAAGAAATCCATGGCCTCCAAAGGGTTTTCAAATTCCCCTGCCAGCTCCAGAAAAGGTGTTTTACGTACGTATTCACTTACCAATTGAATGGCCAGGGGTTCGTCGTCAATGACAATAGTTCTCAGTTTCATCTGGTTTATATTTCCTTTAATTGGCCACTTACCTGTCCCGCCAATGCGGGATAACTTACCCCAATTTTTCGGGGGCTCGTATCAAGTGGTCATTCTTTCATTTCTAATTCTCAGATCCACCCTGAAGGAGGAAACTTTTCGGTCGATTTTTAATTCGTACTGGTCGGCGAATAACAAGTTAAGCCTTTTTTTAACATTTTCGAGTCCAATGCCCGAATGTTGCAGGTCTTCGGCCCGGGGGGGTTGTCCGAGGCTGTTTTCGGTAAAGAAATGGATCTCCTTATCTTCGAACTTCATCCCAATAGTGATAAACGACTGGGCACTGAAGCTAACCCCATGCTTAAAAGCGTTCTCCACAAAGGCCACAAAGAGCAGGGGCGGTACTGAAAAGTCTTTAAATTCTTTGGGGAAATCGACCTCCAGCCTGACTTTTTGACTAAGACGTAACTTCATCAGATCGATGTAGTTGGTCATAAACTCAATTTCGGAGCTCATCTGGGTTTGTCCATTCTCTGACTCGTAAAGGAGGTAGCGCATCAGTTTCGACAACTTTAGCACCGAATCCTGTGCCATGAGTCCGTCAATCCGAATCAGGGAATATATATTATTCAGGGTGTTAAAAAAGAAATGAGGACTCACCTGATTCTTCAGGAACGCCAGCTCCGAATTCAGCTTCTCCTTCTCCAGCTCCTTTTGCTTCTTCTCATTGGTTTTCAATTTATCCATCACGCCAAGCCCCATGGCGAAACCGGATATCAGAATGGAAAGCAGGATATGGTTGTAAAAGCCAAATATTTCGTTGGGGGGAGGCTTCCCGGGGCCATTATTGGCAAGGTTATTTACAGCACCCTTTAGTCGGGCCTCCATTACGGCATCAAACAAATAACGATCATTGATGAAGTCGGATAAAAAGTAAGTCGCTAAAATAATTCCAATTAAAATGAGGACATAAGTAATCTTTCTTTCCCTCAGAAAAAACCTGGGGATTAACCACAAATAGCCGATATAAAATATAAGAATAGCCGATAGTGCATGCAATGAAAAGCGATACAAATGATGTGTTTCCCCCTGGTTAAAAACAGTATTCAGATAGATTGGAATACTGATTATAATTATCCAGGCAATTATATGGAGCCCTATGCTGATTTTCTTATCCGAAAGGGTTATTAACTTAGCCATTGAATTCTATTTTCTCCAAAGATAACTATCCTTGAAATGTAAAAAAATGAAACCGGTTGTTTCGCGGCTTACTCGTATCTCAGGGCATCAATTGGATTGAGACCTGCAGCCTTGCGGGCCGGATACCAACCAAAGAAGATGCCGATGGCCGAACACACCAGGAAGGACATAACTACCGAGAAGGTAGAGATTACCACCGGCCAATTCATAATCGATCCGGTAACCTGTGTGGCCAAAATGCCAAATGTAATGCCAATGATTCCACCCAAAACGCTCAGCAAAATGGATTCAATAAGAAATTGCATCAGGATATCGTTTCCACGCCCCCCAACCGCAAGCCGGAGCCCTATTTCACGGGTTCGTTCAGTGACCGATACATACATGATATTCATGATGCCAATGCCCCCAACCAGCAGGGATATACCCGAGATGGCGGCCAGCAGGGCGGTCATGATGTTGCTCACGGAGCTAAACATCTGAACCATTTCGGCCTGGGATCTGACCTCAAAATCATCCTCATCCCCCTCCTTTAATTTATGGCTGGCCCGCAGCGACTGGGTAATCTGGGTCATCGCTTCATCGTTCAGTTCTTCACTGGCCGCCGAAGCATTAATATCCTGAACATGGGTGATGGCCAAAATCCTTTTTTGCACCGTGGTAAAGGGCGCCATGATCAGATCGTCCTGATCCTGCCCCATGCCGTTTTCCCCTTTCTCGTCCAAAACCCCGATGATGAGCAATGGGATGTTGCCAAACCGAATGGACTGGCCAACAGGATCGCCCGAAGGAAACAAATTCTCGACAATGGTTTGGCCCACCAGACAGACCTTGGCATAACTCTGGTTCTCCCGAACGGTAAAGCTGCGACCCGATTCTATGGTATACTTACGGATATCGAAATATTTTTCGTTAACCCCATAGATGGTGGTGGGCCAGTTTTGATTCCCAACCACCGCCTGGCCGCTGGAGTGTACAACCGGTGAGATGGCACTGATGGCGGAACAATTTTTTTCTATGTCGGTCACATCGCTCAGTTTCAGGGTTTGTGCATCGCTGCGCCCCATCCGAACGCCCCCTTTTTGCTCTCCTCCGGGTCGCACCAGGATAAGATTGGTGCCCATATCCGACATCTGGTCCTGAATGCTCTGTTTTGAACCCTGCCCTATGGCCAGCATCACAATCACCGAAGCCACCCCTATGATGATGCCCAGCATGGTTAAAAACGCTCTGAACTTGTTTCGTCTCAGGGCGCTGAGGGCTATTTTTACTGAATTGGTATAATTCATGATTCTCTGTTTATTTTCTATTAGGAGAGCTCTTCTACAGGAAGTGCCCGGAGCATCTCTTTGGCATTAAATTGGTTCATAACCGCCTCTTCGCGAATAATGTGGCCGTCTCTAAACAGGACTTGTCGGGTCATGAATTTAGCAATGTCGGCTTCGTGGGTTACAAACACAATGGTTTTCCCTTTTGAATTCAAATCCTGCAATACAGACATTATCTCGTAGGAGGTGCGGGTATCCAGGTTCCCCGTAGCCTCGTCGGCCAGAATCACCACCGGATCGTTTACCAGCGAACGGGCAATGGCTACACGCTGTTGCTGCCCTCCCGAGAGTTGGTTGGGCATGTGAAACCGCCGGTCGGTCAACCCAACGGCTTCCAGCGCCGCCTCGGCCCGCTCACGGCGCTCCTTGGGCTTTACCTTAGAGTTGTAAAAAAGCGGAAGCTCCACGTTCTCAAGTGCTGTTGTGCGGGACAAAAGATTGTACGACTGAAAGACAAATCCCAGTTTTTGGTTTCGCAAGGCGGCCAGCTCATTTTTAGATAGCTCTCCCATGCTGATCCCATCCAACAAATAATGCCCGGAGGTGGGTTTGTCCAGACACCCTAAGATGTTGAGCATGGTAGACTTACCCGATCCGCTGGTGCCCATGATGGCCACAAATTCGCCTTCTTTAATTTCCAGGTTAATACCTTTCAAGGCGCGCACGGTAATCTCGCCCACATAAAAATCTTTTTTCAGGTCCTGGACCTCTATAATCGTTTTCATAGGAGTTTATTTGTTGGGTTACTTATTTTCTTCCGGGTCGTTGAGGCATAAATGGACTCTTACTGGCGGCCGCTCCTGGCCCACCCGTGGCCTTAGAGGACGCGTTCATTGACACAATTACCTCCTGGCCCTCGGTTAACCCCGACAACACTTCGTAATGAATCTCATCGGTAACCCCCAGGGTTACTTGTTGGGGATGAAATTGGTTGCCCTGTTTAACCCAAACCATGAATCCTTCTTCTTCCGGCTTCTGACCCTCTCCGGCCCTCTTCTCCATGGGCGGTCTTTGAGGCCTTTCTGCCATCTCCTCCTCACCCTGTAAAGAAGCATTGTATTGGGCCATAACACCCGGCTCGGGCGTAAAACGGATGGCTTTGGCCGGAACCAACAAAATATTCTCGGCTTCGGTAACAAAGAAGGTGGCGTTGGCTGTCATGCCTGGCATCAATATTTTCTCGGGGTTGGGCGCACTGATGATTACAGTGTAGGTGATCACATTGGCCGACTCCACCGGCTGAAGCCTGACTTCGGTTACCTTCCCGGTGAATTTTTTCAGAGGAAAAGCGTCCACGGTGAATTCAACCCGCTGATTTAACCTGACCTGACCTATATCGGCTTCATCAATATTGGCTTCCACGCGCATCTGCGTCAGGTCGTTGGCTATGGTAAACAAAGTAGGGGTGCTAAAACTGGCAGCCACCGTTTGTCCTTCGTCCACTGCCCGTTCGAGGATAATGCCATCGATGGGAGAATAGATCCTGGCATACGACAGCTTAATTTTGTTTTTTTCGTACGCCGATTTTGCATTGCTTAAGCTCGCCACAGCCATGTTGTAATTGTATTCGGCCAGATCAAAATCAGACTGAGCAATCAACTGCTTGGCAACCAAAGCACTAAACCGCTCGTAGGTGGCTTTTTGGTACTTCACCTGGGCTTGCGCCTGGTCAACGGAGGCCTTACTCTGCTCCAGATCGGCCGCTAAAGTCGTTTCATCCAGTTTCGCCAACAACTGCCCCTTTTTGACCTGGCTGTTAAAGTCGACAAATATTTTTTCAATAACGCCCGACACCTGGGTTCCTACCTCTACCGTTGTAATGGCTTCGAGGGTTCCCGTGGCCGTGATGGTGTTGCTGATGGTTCCGGTTTCAATTTTAGCGGTTTCGAACGAGATCGCCTCGTCGCTGCCTCCCAGTGATTTATAGCCCCAAAAGGCGATGGCCAGTACCACGATGGCCGAACCGATGTATATAAATTTCTTTGTCATAATGATGCGTTTATTTTAATTCTATTGCTGTAATATGTTTATAGTGCTAATGGAATGCCTTTATAAAAGTCAAGGACTTTGTAACCGAAAATCAAACTGAATTTGGATTGTAACAATTGGCTTTCGGCATTTATCAGGTTATTTTTTTGAACTAAAAAGTCCACCGAGCTAACCAATCCCTGTTTGTATTTTTCGTTGGTTACCTCATAGGCTTCCAGTGTGGAACTGTTCTGTTCGAGACTGGCCAGATAGCCGCTTTGAGCTGAAATTACATCGGCGCAGGCCTGTTCGATTTCTTTACGCAGCTGGTTTTGTGTATCAATGAGACTCAATTCCGAATCGGTGACCGAGATTTTTGCGATGGCCACATTGGTTTTTACCTGTTTTTTCTGAAATATAGGAATCGACAGGGATAACCCAATGGCAGGATTTACGCGATCCTGCAACTGGCCAAAGTATCCCGAGCCCGTATTCAGGCTTGAATAAGCGGTAGACAAGCCGGCACTCATGGAAAGACTGGGAAGGGCATCGGCTTTTGCTATCTTTATGTCCAGCAAAGCCTGGTCCTTTGCCAGCTCAGCATTTTTAACTTCAGGCTTGATCCCCAGTGCCAGGTTATAAATTTCCTGAGCGTCGGGTTGTGTCGAATTGACCAGCATACTGTCCAGATTCTGGGAGGTGATCTCAAACTGATCATTAACCGGCAACTCCATCAGTTGCATGAGGGTAACCTTACTGATATTCAGATTGCTCACCGATGAGGCCAGTGTGGATTTCTCGGCAGCCAGTTCAGATTTTATCTGCAGATAATCCGACTTCGAAATGGCCCCCAGATCGAGCCTTTCCTGAGCCAGATTCAGTTGCTGAGTGGTAGACTCAATTTGCTTTTCAGCATTGTTCACACTTTCATAGGCATATAATACCTGAAGATAAGCATTGAGGATATTCAGGCTAATAGATTCTTTTACCTCATCAGAATAAAGTTTCCCGCTCTCAATATCAAGCTGGGATTGCTTAATCTTATTGGTCAATACCATTCCATTGAAAAGGGACACCCCCGAACTAACCGAATAACTGGTGCTGTTCGAGCCACTGCTGCTTCCATACTGGCCTGTGGTGGAGTCGAAACCCTTGTCCCAGGAAAAGTTTTGGTGGGCCGAAGCCGAGAGGGAAGGCAATCGGTTAGCCTTGGCCTGATCGGCATACAACTGGTTTTTGTCGTTGGTTAAATCCGCTTTCTGAACCGACACATTATGGATCAGTGCGTACTGAATACACTCCTCCAGTGTCCAGGTTTTTTGTTGCGCTTTTCCACTTAACCCCAAAAGGGAGATCATAAGTCCGGAAAGCATTAATACAAGCCTAATTCTCTTCATGATGCTATTAATATTTTGCCACAAAACTACTCGGCTTATTAATATGGCAGAAATACAATAGACGTTTGCTCGGTTTTTATCGACGGTTAGGGTTTTTTTCAGATTTTGGCAGAGCCCGTTTGAACCTCCGGAATAGTTGAATTCTAAAATAAACCTTGAGAAAAATCAACAAAAGAAAGGGCAGCATCATTCACAAAGCGGCTAAAGAGACCAACCTTCAACAAATACAGCCACACTTGTACTTCTCCTTCCCTGCCGGCAGGACCAATTCTAGTTAACCACAAAATTCATGATACGGGCGGCATTCCCCTGGCTTGAAGTTTTTTTGAGCATTCTTAATTTCATGGTATGGTTGCCCGGCACCAGGTTGTTTGAAAACATCACGGTGCGGGGATAGTGAAGGCCTTTACTGAATTCATGAAAAAAGTCGAATTCCTGGTATTCACCATTGTCAATGCTTACTTCCACGGTTCCGGCATCGGGTCCTGCCACGATATAGGCTCCAATGGCTGTTCCTGAAAAGTCAAAAGTTAGTTCGGCTCCTTTTTTGGTGGTAGATAACATCTCAATATTTGTAAACCGGTCTCGTTTCCCCCCTTTAATTTGATTCCAATCCGGGATGGCATACGACCATTGTTTATCAAAATGGCAGCTTTGGGGATTCACTAATCTCCCATTTTCAAAGTTGATGGGACTCAGCCCCTCCGGATTATTGAAAACCACCTTGCCCGACCATGCTTTTTCCAACATGGAAGTGATCATATTGGTGCAAATTCTATTGCCATAACTTTTGGGATGCGTGCCGCCATAAGTTTCCCAGTCGAGGGTTCCAATGGTAATCTGGTCGGCGACCTCCTTGGCCAGATTACAGGTGGAGATGTTATACTGGCTCGCAATGGCTTCGTGTGCGGCAATTGACGTGCGGACTTTTCCCTGTTGATAATCGTTTAGGATTTCCGGATTAACAAAGTGGGTCATCACAATATCGACATGAGGGTTGTATTGGCGGGCTTTCCTGATAATGGCTTCCATCCCCGCAACAGCTTCCTCATACGAGAGGGCCTCATCCTGATCGTCGTTTACCGCAAACTCCACAAAAAGCAAGTCCAGGGGACCTTTACTTAATACATCCCGCTCCATTCGGAAGGCCCCGGTGGTTGAGCCCGTGGAGGCGATGCCTGCATTGGTAAAATTGAAGGCTGTATAAGGGAACTTTTGCTCTAAATAATTGCACAGCATCGGGCGGTAACCGTTCATCTCGGTAATGGAGCCCCCGATGAATGCCACATGACCGGTCTTGTTTTGTTCAAATTGAATTTTGCAATTTCTGAAATCCCCTCTAAGGGTAAGGTTATTCATGCTCCATTCGGGCTTTTCGGGAATTTTTTGGGCCTTATTGCCGGTATGCATTAAAATGAAATCAACGATGGGTTTGGGATCTTTAAGCGAATGAGGATGATGCCCCACATCAGGCTTGTGAACCACCTTCATATCCCAACCCAAATCCTTCAATCGCGCTTGCAAAACAGCTGTGTTTTCTGATGGTGGAACCACATTATCCGCGTCGCCAACCAGGTTGAGGATGGGAATCTTTTCTTTGGCAATATTTTCCAGGTTATCGATGGGGTTTACCGTGGCTTCCAGCGCTTGCTGTTGATTCAGTCCGTATTGTTTCAAGCATATTTCCCAGTCTTTTGCAGACCCTTTTCCGTTGCCAAGCCCTCCCGGCCAGCTTTTTATGTCACACACCGGTGCGTCGCCATAGATGCAGGCTACTTTACCGGCATTTTGGCTGGCCCAATTGAAAATGATCAGGCCTCCCCTGCTCATTCCTTCCAGGACAACCTTTTTATTCAACTGGTATTTATCCGTCAGGAAGGCATAAAAGTCGTCCCATATTTGGGTGGCCTGAGGACTTCCAAAGAGTCCTCCCACCTCGATATAGGCTAGATGGAAACCCTTCTCCAGCAAGGCCAGGTCGGTTTGGGGTTCGTGGCCCCAAAAGCGGGCACGCCAAATCCAATCGCGGTTATTATTGGCTATTCTTGGAAATACAACTTTGAATTTCACCCCGTGAAGGGTAGAATCCAGTAGCTCGTATCCATTCCAGCGGGGTCGCATACCGACGTTCTCTGGCAGCTCTATTTCTCTTTTATCAAAACTTAAAGCCCCTATCCTATTGGCCCCGAAGATCCAGGGTCCTTCATAAACATCGGTTGTATTCAGATAGCATTTGTTGGGCAGATAGGTGATGTACTTGTATGTCTTCCGGCCCTGGATTTTTAAAACCACCCGATCGCCAATGGCATAAGCGGCGTGAACCAGGTTTGGTTTTTTGTCTTCATCAAAGAAAAACTGATCCTTAATAAAATGAGTTTTTCCCTTCACCTCCAATGAATCCTCCATTACCAATGGTTGATCGAACTGCAACGTTATTTCGCCTGGGTTACTGTAGGAGGCATTTAACAACCGGGGGGCGGTGATAACCTCTTCCGGCGGTTGGTTATAAAAATCGCGCGAAACCAGCGGAAAAATGCGCCGGGCAAACTCACAATATCCCTCGTAGCTAAAGTGACATCCATCGTGTCCCACAACCCCGTTGGTCGACATCATCTCAACCATCGGATAGCGAAGGGCTATCTGATTCTGTACTTCACGCATTTCCGATTGATATTCGCCCCCACATCCGGGATGGATCTGAAACAGGTAAACCTTTTCCATTCCGGTATAGACCCTCTTCCAATCGTGCAACAGAATATTGAAATTCTCGGAATAGACCCGGTAGTTTTCTTCGGGAATACTTCTATCCTGTTGATGGCTGGAGTTGGTTTCGCCCTGATGCCAAAAAATGGCTTTCACCTTATCCTGTAATCCCGCCTGATCCACCCGATAGGCCAATCGGCCAAAGCTGGTCTCCAGAGAGGGCTTCCCGGGAGTGGAAAGCATATTTTCTTCGATGGAAGAAGAACCGCTGCCTCCGTTAATAATACAAACAGGTATTTTGTGCTTCTCCACGATTAACCGCATCAGTTCCATTCCCCAGGCACCTACTCCATATTTGTTTTTGGTAAACCAGCCACCTCCCCGGGTAAGGCCTTCGCAATTTCCGGTAGCTCTTCCCCAGCGAATTTTTTTATCGTCGTCGTTGTAGGCCTCGTAACCGGTTTTTACCCCAAAACTGCGGCACCACGGACTGCTGTAATTCGAATAAATACTGCTGGCATGTGAATTGGATTGTCCGGTTATGATAAAGGCATCGCCGCATACCACACTGTCGGCCAGAACAATCAGACTGTCTTTTTGTGGGTGGGACACCTGAACTTCGAAACGAAACTGATGAAGCCCTGCACCAATGCGTGCAGCAGCCTGAAACTGGTTGTTTGTTAGCGGACAATCCTGTGAAGCATACAATTCACCATCTTTAAATACCTTTAGTTTTACCGCCTTAAACGGGCTCTCCTTTTTCAACCTTCCACGCACAGAAACGGTAGCGCTATCGGCTTTGTCGCGTGCATAAAGCTGATAATTTTCGGGCGCTTCCATAAACCGAACCTCCTGCGCAGAAACAGGGTGTAAAATGAGTAGAAACGAAAGAAAGGTGAACAAGTGCCAATAAATCCTCATGAGCTTATTCTTTTAAATACATTGATTACCAACCCGTTATTTGCTTTTTTCGTGTTTCAACAATTTACCTACTTCCAATAAAATCGCCTCTGAAGCTTCAGGAACTTCTCCGTTTCCATCGGGGCCGACGTTCAGCAGGAAGTTTCCTCCTTTACCGTTAATATCCTTCAATTTATCATATACCGTTTCGGGGTTTTTCCAATCGGTATCTTTTTGTTTAAATCCCCACGAATCGTTCATGGTGTAACAGGCTTCCCAGTAATAATCGAGCTTTTCATCGGGGTGGAACTGCTCGGGGGTACCAAAGTCTTTCTGGAATATTTTGCGTTTCGAAACCCGGTTATTGATGATAATGTCGGGCTTAAGCCCGCGAATGTACTGGTACAAATCGTCGCCATCTTCCAGGGTCCAGAAATCAGCCCAGTCGCCGTCGAACCATAAAATATCGGTATCGTAGTTTTCGATCAGCTCTTTAATCTGGTTTTTCATGTATTGTACATATTCCGCCTTTTTACCGGGCAGCAAGTCAGGGTTTTGCCAACGTTTACGATCTACTTCAGCAGCGTTGTCATCGGGAATATCGTGCGATGAATGGTTCCAGTCGATAATGCTGTAATAGGTCCCGAAACGAATACCCTGTTTTTTACAGGCATCGGATAACTCCTGAATAAAATCGCGGCCTTTCATGGGTGAATTGGCAATATCGTATTCGGTATATTTGGAATCCCACAAACAAAATCCTTCGTGGTGTTTGGTTGTAATGACCAGGTATTTCATTCCGGCCTTTTTCGCCAGTTTGGCAATTTTACCGGCGTTGAAGTTTTGAGGATTCCAGGTGTCGATAAGTTTTACGTAATCCGATTTCGGGATTTTCTGATTCGCCTGAATCCACTCCGCATAGCGGCCTTCGTCGCTTCCCTTATAAATTCCTCCCAGCTGGCTATACAACCCAAAGTGAATAAACATGCCGTATTTCGCATCAGTAAACCATTTCATCCGCTGCGCAAAATCTGCATTCGACTCGGCGAGATAATTGGTTTGGCAATTGGCCGACAGGGTACTTATCAGCAAAACAAAGGCAATCAAAACATTTTTCATAGTTAGCAATTTTAATAAGATGGGTTATAAATATCATAGACTACACCAGCTGTATTTTTCAAAGATATAGTTGTTTTTCTTCCTGAAAGGCCTAAAGATAATAGATTTTGGTTTTTATCATTTGGCAAAAGAAGAGTTCTTCGCCTCCTGCTCACGCCAGACCTGCAATGCATGAGTTCCCTTTACAAGCGAATATTTAGCGGTTAAGATCGATAGTGAGAACAATTCTCATAGCCTGACCCCTCTTTTTTTTACGGGGCTCGTTTCATCTTCCTATACCCATAATCCCGCTATTTTAAAGCTTAGCAAAGGTAATAAATAGGTTCCGCCAACCTAAACCGTTATAATTCTTCCCGAAACCCTGGTTGAGAAATTTGCCTGATTGAAACATTTCACGAAGCACTTATATCATTTCATGCACAAAATAAACAGGCAAGGATGTAAACGCCCTAGATTTGCCCATCGAAATATTTTAATCAGAAGTCAATAAATAATCAGTCGGAAAATGAGAATTACACGATTAGCAATCTTTTTGGGTGCTACCGTTATTGCATTCACAGGATGTAAGAGCAAACCAGGACAGGAGGATCATTCCAGTAACATCAAATACGTAAAGGTGGAGACCATTGAAAGCGAGATCACCCGTAATAAACTGATCTTCAACGGAAGGATAAAGGAAAAAAGCCTGACCACCCTTTCGTTCCGCGTGGGCGGCCCTCTGGCCACACTAAATGTTAAAACCGGCGATTTTGTCAATGCCGGCCAGGTAATTGCTGCCATCGACAAGCGCGATTACCAATTGCAGGTACAAACCACCAAAGCCCAGTTTCAGCAGGTGGAGAGTGAATACCAACGCTATAAACAACTGGTTGAACAAGACCAAATTCCGGAAAACACTTACGAGAAGATCCAATCGGGGTATTTAATGGCAAAGGCCGCTTACGAAAATGCCCAAAACCAGTTACGGGACACCGAGTTAAAAGCCCCTTTCCAGGGCTATATCCATGAAAAAATGGTGGAAAACTTTCAAACGGTAGGTCGGGGCGCCCCCATTGTCTCACTCATTGACCTGTCGCATTTAGAAGTGGTTGTATCGGTCCCTGAAAACCAGTTACAGCGGGTTCGTAACGATAAAGCCAGTTACCTGAATGTAAAAAATGCACAAGTCATTGGTCTGCCGGTCGATTTGTTGAGTGTTGGTGAAAAAGCCATGAAGGATGGTTTGTACGAAGTGAAATTCTCGCTGAAAAACACCCAGGACCTCATGATTGCTCCCGGAATGACGGCCGAAGTCTCCATGATTTGTGATGCCCGTGATCATTCCACCGTGATCGCTTCAACGGCTATTTTTCACGAAAAAACGGCCAACTACGTCTGGATTTTTAATCCCTCAACGCAAAAAGTAGAGAAAAGAGAAGTAGAGGTAGCCCTGGCCGATGAGCAGGGAAAAGCACAGGTCATTTCAGGCTTACAGGAAGGCGAGCAGGTTGTCACCGCCGGCGTTCATTACCTGGTGGACGGGGAAACAGTAAAACCCATTGAAAAACCCGCTGTCACTAACGTTGGAGGATTGCTATAATGTTGGAAAAATTATTGAACCAAAAGGCAATGGTGTCCACCATACTATTTGCCGTATTAATTGGTGGAATTATTGCTTATACCAATATTGGTAAGCTGGAGGATGCCGAAATCCCCATCAAAACAGCCATGGTTATTACCGTTTACCCGGGAGCTACGGCCCACGAGGTAGAGCTGGAAGTGACCGATTTGTTGGAAAAACAGCTTCAAAAACTGGAAAATGTGGATGAAATCAAGTCGGTTTCACGGCCGGGGATTTCATACATTACCATAGACATTAAACCCACCGTAAAAACGCCACAATTACCCCAATTATGGGATCATCTTCGCCGTAAGGTAAACGATGTAAAAGGCAGGTTGCCGGCAGGGGCCATGGATCCGATTGTTAACGACGATTTTGCAGATGTTTATGGTATTTTATATGCCATTACTGCCGAGGGCTATTCGCATCAGGAACTGATACAATACGCCGAGCTGATTGAACGTAAACTCCTGGCAGTTGATGGGGTGCGGCGTTCCCAAATATTTGGAAAGGAAACAGAAACCATTGATGTGGTTTTTTCGTCCGAAAAACTGGCCGGCCTGAATATCAACCCTATGTTGATCGCTGCCGCCATTCAAAACGAAGCCGCCATCATAAATCCCGGATCCATTACCACCGGAAAAGAACTGGTGCGGGTGGGCGTTGGCAGCAAAATTACCACCGTTGGGGAGATTGAAAATTTGTTGGTACAGGTACCTGATGGCGGAAATTTCCGCCTGGGTGATATTGCTTCGGTTCAACGCTCGAACATGCAGCCCAAGCAAGAGGCTCTCTACTACAACAATCAAAGAGGATTGACTCTGGGGCTATCGAACGAAAGCGGAATCAACGTGGTTAAATTGGGCGAAAAACTCGATGCCAGGTTAGCTGAACTTCAAAAAGATCTTCCCGTCGGCATCGAGGTGAACCAGGTGTATTACCAGCCCGACCGTGTGGATGCGGCGGTCACCAACTTCATGACCAACCTGGTGATTTCGGTAGGGATCGTCATCGTGGTTCTGATGTTTGCCATGGGCTTTCGCTCAGGGCTCCTCATCTCCAGCGGTCTGGTATTCACCATCCTGGGCACCCTCATCGTGATGATGGCCATTGGGTTACCCCTCCACAGGGTTACCCTGGCCGCTATCATCCTGGCCATGGGAATGCTGGTGGACAACGCCATTGTTGTGGCCGATGGCATTTTAGTAGATCTGAAAAATGGGATGGATCGCAGCAAGGCTTTTGTTAATACCGCCAAAAAAACGGCCTTACCCCTGTTAGGAGCCACCGCTGTGGCCATTTTAGCCTTTTTGCCCCTTGCCATGTCGCCCAATATGGCCGGTGAGTTCCTCTCTTCGCTCTTTACCGTACTTATTATTTCTTTGAGTTTGAGCTGGTTGTTTGCCATGATTCAAACCCCCTTTAATGCCAAATATTTTTACCGGAAAGAACGGCCCAAAGGAGAACATGCCGAACACTACGACTCCAGGTTATATGTGGTCTTCAGACGTTTTTTAAATTGGAGTCTTCACCATAAACTCCTCTTTTCGACGGGTGCATTTGCCACGCTGGTGGTTGCCTTCTGGTCGTTCCGCTTCGTAACCGTCGATTTTATGTCGAAGATTGATTACGACCAGTTCTATGTTGAATATTACCTGCCCCAGGGATCAGACATCGAAGCAGTAGAAGCCGACTTGCAAGCTATTCAAAAGGATATCCTTAAGATGGAGGGCGTACATTCAGTTACCGCTTCTGTAGGACGCCCCCCGGCACGCTACCTTTTGATGCGTGGCATGGCCACCGGAGGAGCCAACTATGGCGATTTAATCATCGAGACCGATGAAACCGACCGCCTGGCCACCCTGATACCCGAATTAGAGGATTATCTGAATAAGAATTATCCCGATGCCTTTACCAAAGTAATTGAGTACGGGGCCGCTTTTGCCGAAGCCGATATTGAGGTGGAATTTACGGGTCCCGATCCGGCCGTTTTAAAGGATTTGGCCAACCAGGTTAAAGCAATCTTTTTGCAGGACCCGGCGGCCACCCATGTGACCGATAACTGGAAGAATCAAACCAAAAAAATGGTTCCCCGCTATTCGGTCGAAAGAGCGCAACCCCTTGGCCTCTCCCGTGCCGATATGGGTAACTCCATCCTGGTAGCCACCAACGGAATGCCCATTGGGGCCATATACGAAGGCGATAAAATGGTGCCCATCGTATTAAAGACCAACAACAAGGTGGCCGAAAACATGGGTCAATTGATGACTGTCCCGGTTTGGGGACAACGCAGTGTTCAAAGTACCCCGTTGGCGCAAATTGTTGATACCCTGGATACCGTATGGGAATATGAATTGATAAACCGGTTGAATGGCGAACGCTCCATCAAAGCACAATGTGATGCAGCAAAGGGATTTACTGCTCAGCAAGTACAGGATAAGTTCAAGTCGAGGGTCGATGCCATAGCTTTACCCGAGGGTTACAAAGTACGGTGGGAAGGCGCTACTGCCCAGTCGGGTGAAGCCAATGCCGGATTATTTATGTTCCTGCCGCTGGCGGTTGGTCTTATGCTGATTATCATTATCGGCTTATTCAACAACATGAAACAGCCGGTAATCATCTTTTCGGTGGTTCCCTTTGCCTTTATTGGGATTGTGATCGGACTGGTAAGTACCGGCACCTCTCTATCCTTTGCCGGCATTATTGGCGCCCTGGGCTTAATTGGTATGATGGTGAAAAATGCGGTGGTGTTAATGGACGAAATCAATCACAACCTCAAAGACGGGAAAGAACGGTTGCAGGCCACCATCGATTCGGCACTTTCAAGGCTGCGTCCGGTGATGATGGCCTCTCTGACAACCATTTTAGGGATGGCTCCGCTCATCTCCGATTCCATGTTTGGCGCCACAGCCATTGTAATTATGTTTGGCCTGGCCGTTGGTTCGGTAATTACCTTAATTGTTGTCCCGGTGTTTTATTCCGTTCTCTACAAAGTGGATACACGGGAATTGAAAAGAGTGAAAGCCTAAACCCTGCCCCTCAAACCTTCCTTATGGAAGGAAGGCAATGGTCAGCCACCGAAGAATAAAACGAGGGGAATCAGAATAAATTTATAGAACAGAAAAACATGAATCAATCCATTAAATACATAATCAGCACCGTTGTTATTTTAATCACGGTGCTGGCCACGACATACGGGCAAAAGAGAATGACCCTGGAAGAGTGCCGCCGGCAGGCTGTTGAATTCAACAAAGAATTAAAAAAGGCGGCTCTGCAAAATAAAGAGGCCCTGGCCAATCAAAAGGTAGCCCGCACGGCTTATTTGCCTTCCCTAAGCAGCGATGTATCTCTTATGCACCTGCCCAATACCACGAGTATTTCTTTTCCGGGCTATTTTTTATCCACGGCCGAAAGTGCCGAGGCGGCCCAGGCCGGAAATTTCTCCGGGACAAGCGATGTCTGGAGCCCGGGATTTGGTTTCGAATTGAACAACCCAACCCTGATAACCAGCGGCATATCTCTTACGCAACCCCTGTATGCAGGAGGGAAAATAAGGTATTCCAATCAGCAGGCGGATGCAGGGGTGGACATTTCGGCTTTGGCTTTAAACCTGAAATATTCCCAGGTCATTGAAAATACCGATCAGGCCTTTTGGAATGTGGCCATCGTGGAATCGAACATTCAAATAGCTGAGGAATACATTAAGATGCTTACCGATTTGGAGGATAAGATGAGGGCCATGCAGGAGGTAGGTATAACACCAGCCAGCGAACGACTCCGGGTGAGTGTTCAGAAAAACCAGGCTAAACTTAATCTGTTGAAAGCCAATAACGGTTTAAGAATTGCCAAAATGTACCTCAATCAAATTATGGGGCAGGATTTGTCGACCGATATTCAGATAAGTTACGAGACCGGGACCCCTGTTGAGCCCTCAAGCCTCCAAAGGGGAACGGCAATGGCTGTGAGCCAGCGTAACGAATTGAAAATTCTGAACAAACAAAAAGAGATTTCGGAGTTGGATGCCAAAATTACGCGAGCCGATTATTTACCAACAGTGGGTGTAAGCGCACAATACACCAATTATTGGCTAAAAGATCTGTACGAAGAAGTTGACTTTCAACCCATGCTGGCAGCGCAGGTTTCTATCCCTATTTTCAATTGGGGACAGGGTAGAAAGAAACAACGGGCCGCCCGATTGCGTATCGAACAGGCTCAAACCGATTTGGAACATACAACCGATTTGATTAACCTTGAGGTGATGCAAATTCAGGTCCAGCTGGAGGAAGCCTACGAATCGATAATAATTGCCCGGGAAAACATCGAAGAAGCCTCCGAGAGCTTGTCGGAAACCCAAGCCAGTTTCGAGGTGGACCTAAACACCACCACCGACCTGTTAAATGCACAGGCACAGTGGCAGGAAGCTCAGTCTCAACTGATTCAGGCAGTGGCACAGTTTAAGGTGCTGGAAACCCGCTGGCAAAAAGTGACCGGAAATTTGTATATTCCGGAAGGGGAAGAATAAAAGGAGATAACCGCTGGTTGATCTGTCCGGGATATCCTGCCAGGAGTGTTGGCCTGGACGAGGGTAGAATGGGAACAACCAAATAAATCAGAACCGGGGATAAAATAGTAAGCATCGATAGAATCTAAAAAATGAAATGTATCGATTTTCATAGAAAACGAAAACAAACACTGGCCGTACGGTTGCCCAGTTATAAGCTGCCAAACATCCTGTTGCGGTTTTTTTTCATCAGCCTTGTTGCGGTTGGAGTGGTGCAATTAATCGAGTTTGCGGTCGAGCCCAACAGCTATCCCGAAAAGCCGGCCTGGGTATATTACTTCATTGCGATTTTATCCTTTAACCTTGCCGCAGAATTTCAAATTCTATTTGATAATATTCTCGAGCGTTTTTTGCCGGTTCCTCAAAAGCTAAGATTACGTATCAGCATCAATCTATTGGCCGGGCTGTTAATGCTGTTTGTTTTATCCATAAGTGTAAGTTTATATTTTACCCCTCTGGCCCTGGAGGCGGGTACCCGGTCGGCCATATTTATGGGGCTGGTGGTGGGCCTGCTTTTCGTCCAGATAATTTCCACTTCCCTTGCCTTTGCCCGTTTTACCCAAAAGTGGTTCGATACCCAGGAAGAGATGGCTGAAATGAAGCGGGAAAAATTGCGCATGGATTACAATTCGCTGCAAGACCAGCTCAATCCGCATTTTCTGTTTAATAACCTGAGTGTCCTTAAATCGCTGATCATCTACGACCAGGAGGCAGCAGTGGGTTTTACCGAGAACTTTACCGATGTTTATAGGTATGTATTGCAAAGCAAGGACAAACGACTGGTCAGATTATCGGAAGAAGTAGAGTTCATCCGATCGTATATTGGCATTCACAAAGAACGACTTGGAGAAGGGCTGGAAGTTAAACTCTCGGGTTTGGAAAACAGCACCCATAAAGAGATTGCCCCCCTTACCTTACAGCTCTTAGTCGAAAATGCCATCAAACACAATGTCACCAGCAAGGAAACCCCTCTGAAAATTGAAATATATGCTGACGATGATTTTTTGACCGTCAGCAACAACCTGAATCTGAAAACATCGTCCTACTCCACCCATACAGGATTGGCCAATATGGTAAGACGCTATGAGATGTTGACCGAGAAAGAGGTTGTTGTTCAGCAAAACGATGAACGGTTCGAAGTAATCGTTCCTTTATTGTAAAACACAAGCACTTAAACTGACCATTCAATTTTGAACGTTGAGAATTGAACATTCAGGACACAACATTCAATTTTCAAGTAAATAATAGACCCATGAACGTCATTATCGTTGAGGATGAATTGCACAATTACCGCCTGCTAAAAGGAATGGTAGAGAAACTCCGCCCCCGGTGGGAAATTGCCGGATGTTTCGAGAGTGTAAAAAGCACGGTGGCCTGGCTGAAGAGCAATCCGAATCCGGATCTCATTTTTATGGACATTCAGTTAACCGATGGCATCAGCTTTTCAATTTTCGACCAGGTGAAAGTCGATAGCATGGTCATTTTTACCACGGCCTACGATGAATATGCCCTGCGCGCTTTCCAGGTGAACAGTATCGACTATTTACTCAAACCCATAAAGGAGGAAAAGCTTGAAATTGCCATAGAAAAGTTTGAATCGATGGCGCAACATCCTGCCATAGAAGAAGAAAACCGTCCCGATTACCACGAAATTTTAAATGCCATCACACAGGGCGAAAGGAAATACCGGAAGCGCCTTCTGGTAGCAGGGCCCACCTCTTATATTAAGCTCGACATTTCCCAGGTTGCCTGGTTTAATACCCAAAACAGGGTGACCACCGCCTATACCTATCAGGGAGAATCGCATATCATCGATTTATCCATCGAAAAACTGGAAGAACAACTCGACCCTGAAGCATTTTTCCGCACCAATAGAAGTACCATCATTCATATAAATGCCATCCGAAAATTTGAAAACCATTTTGGCGGCAAACTGATGCTTCGGTTGATCCACCCCTTTGAGGAGCCCATCACCATTTCGCGGCTGAAGGCTACCGAATTCAAGGAGTGGGTGGGCAAATGATTCCCCCAATGGGAGCGTTTTGAACTGATTATCGGATTGAACCCACCCGCGATGGCCAATAAATCCGGCCGGTTACTATTAAGTAAAACAGGCTGGTTTTTGGCTTACCCGAGTATCCCGGGATAAGAATCCTAACCAGAAAAGGCCACTGTTAATCCCCTTACAGGGTTCTCATGCTTTACCCGAACCTTATTTTACTAATAAAGAACACCTTCCTTTTTCTTTTTTTCTGCAATGGAGATAAATCGCTTTACATGATAAGGTTAAAAGAACTCTCCCGAGCTGAGTTTTTGTGGTTTTTGGGTTCTACCAAAAACCACAAAACTAAAATCGGGATCAAACAGCTTTTCTTTTTCACGCTTCGTTTTCTGATTTTTTTAGCGCTTTTACATGAAGGTGGATTCCTGGCCCGGATATACTTCAAACACACATAACCCTATGGTAATGAATCTTACAAGGGAATTCCATGTTTTAACCGGACACCAATGGAAAATAATAACTTATTTTAAAATCATCAATTATAAAGACTGGAGAGAGTTCGAATTACCTTCCCATTAATTTGATTCAATGGAATAAATTGCATAGCTCGTCCCCTTCATGTTTAACGCAACTTGACCTTTCCCTGCCGTGTTAACACTGGTTCCAGATTCATACTTCTCTTTCAATTGTTGTTTATCGGGAAAAGGAATTTTTAGACTGACAGATTCTCCACTTGGGTTAACGCATATGAGAAGTTCATTGTCTCCTGATTTTCGCTTATATACAAGCGGGTATTTGTTCTTCTCTGCATAAATAACTTCCACCTCTGCATCTGCACGCAGTGCGGGATTCTCTTGTTTTAAATTAATGAGGGAACGGGTAAAATTCAACATTGAACGCTTATTATTTTCCTGCTTCTCTACATTGGGGCGCTTAGGGTTTGGATCTATAGGTAAATATAGTTCTTCTGATTTTCCATCAGAGAAACCGGCATTTTCGCCTCTGGTCCACTGCATGGGTGTACGTGATCCGGCCCTGTTTGCATACCTTCCGCCAAAAAAATTTGAAGGAAACACACTCCCCTCTATATCCGGCAAACGGGTCTCGATATATTTCATGCCTATTTCATCGCCATAATAAATAAAGGGTATCGCCTTCCAGGTTAAGAAAAAGACCAATGCAACCTTTAATTCCTCTTCGGTTTGCCTGGTACCGCTTCTCAAACGCTGAAAATCATGGTTAGAAGTCGGCAGCGCAATCAATCCTTTACCCTCAATTTCTTTCTGCTGGTCGGTAAAATTGGTGATGAATTCCAAAGCGTTACCTTTTCCTGTTTTGGAAAAGAAGGGAATGCCGTCATAAGTCAATACGACGTTCTCTTTTTCAAAGAACATAGATTTGTAGCCCTTCACACCAAAGTGCATCATAAAGTCAACCATAAAGCCTGATTTGATGGCATAAGCAGGCTCGCTCCATTCGGCAATTAATACACCTTCAGGGTATTTGGCCGAAAACCACGAACGGATATTCCCCCATAGCTTAAAGGTCTCCACAAATCCTTCATCGTTTTTCACCAAAGAAGAAGCCATATCCACGCGGAAGCCATCAGCCCCTTTGTCCATCCAAAATGCAATGATGGATTTGAGTTCTTCGCGCATGGCGGTTGGACCCGGGGCATCGGTTGATTGCTCCCATGGATGATCCGGATCAGGGTTGGCATAACCGTAGTTAAGAGCAGGTTGTGTGGCAAAAAAGTTTTTTAAAAAGGCTCCGTCACGGGCATATTCTCCTAACTCGAACCATGTAGGCTGCTTGCTTCTGGAATCCGTCCAAATATAGCGGTCGGCATATTTGCCTGTATCGGCCGCCGAAGAACTTTTGAACCATTTATGCTCAATGGATGTATGACCTGCCACCAGATCCAGAATAACTTTTAAATCCTTATTGTGGGCATTCGATATCAGGTTTTCCATATCCTTGTTGGTCCCGTAACGAGGGGCAATTTTGTAATAATCAACTACATCATAACCTGCATCGAAAAAGGTAGATTCAAAACAGGGATTCAGCCAAATGGCATTAACCCCCAACGATTTTACATAAGTTAGTTTTGACATTATACCTTTCAAATCACCAATTCCATCTCCGTCGGAATCTTTAAAACTCTGTGGATAAATTTGATAAACCACCGCGTTGTTAAGCCATTGTGGATAATCCCAAACCTCTTGAGACGCCGCAGTGTTCATCACTCCACTTAATAGGCATAGAATTAAAAAATGCATCCTTTTCATCTTGATCTTTGGTTCTATAGTGTATTACATTAATTGTTTTCACTTTTCGGCAGCTCAATGAACATTCTCCCCCTTAGACAATCTGGTGTTTTACCCAAGTTCCCGTGAGGCATCAACTAAATCAAGCAAACCTTGCAGGTACCGGCTCGTTTTTTACAAAAGCAGTTTTATTCTTTAGGATGATGGCTTTGGCCGGGTAAAACATTTCAAACCTAAGACCAACGATCACCGGGAAGATCGCTCCCATCGGTCGAAAAGAAACTTTTTCAACATAAACGTTCCCCTTCCGTTCCCTGCAAAACAAAAAAAAACTCCCGACTACAAAGTAATCGGGAGTTAAAAAGTGCCCAGGACTGGACTCGAACCAGCACGCCCTAACGAGCACCAGCCCCTCAAGCTGGCGTGTCTACCGATTTCACCACCTGGGCGACACTAAAAACAATACTGAGCGGGAAACGGGATTCGAACCCGCGACCCCGACCTTGGCAAGGTCGTGCTCTACCACTGAGCTATTCCCGCGTTAACGGCTGCAAAGGTATAAATATTTTTAAATCCCAAAACAGTTCCACAAGAAAAATTTCACCTGTCGCTTACTTTTATCCTCCTTTTTAAATGTTGGGGCGAACTTGTTTTGTTAAGTGGAACAATTTTCGCTTTTTTTCGTAATGCAGGTTACTGGCACCCATCAAAAGTGAGCCGATAAAACCAAAAATAAATACCATGGCATTAATCTTTGGCCTATTTGGGGGAAGTAAGTTCCCCAACACCCAAAAGTATGAATCCTCCCAAATGGCCCTGAAAGAGGATCTTGTACGGTTTAATGAATTTGAGGACTCCCCTCTTTTCAAAAGATATCTCGAATTGGATAATCTGGTGCATACCGGTGAATTTGAAAAGCGCGTGAACGAGCTAAAACGTAAGCGATTTAAAGACACCGAGCAGTATCGCCAATTAAAGCAATATGTGTCTCTTAAAAAGTCAGGCGATATTAAAACCTACCTGAGTTTTTCTAAATCGGGAAAGGCCGAAAAACTGGAAAAAATTCTCAACTCCGAATCGTATAAGAAATTCCAGGAACTGGAGGCTTATATCAATTCTCCTGAATTTTATAAAGAGAAAGCCCACGCTGAATTTAAATCCAGTGAAGCCTACACCAGGTGGCAAGGATATAAAGACCTGAAGAAAAACGGGGACATAAAAATGGCCCAAAGCACCCTAAAGTCTTCGGCCTATAAAACCTATACTCACCTTACAGGCACCCCGCGAATACAGAACTTTTTCGACCTCGAAGCAGTAATCGAATCCCAGGAATTCAGGGATTTCAAGCATTATATGGAAGATAAAAACCGCTTCAAGAACTCCGAGGAGGCCCGCACACTTAAGGAATTCAACGAATTGAAAAAAAACCAGGACATCCTGTGGTTCCTCAAAACAAAAAAAGAACAACCCTTTGAGACACTCAAACAGTGGGAGCTCACCTTCGAGGAGGATTTTGATGCCCCGCAACTGAATAAAGACACCTGGATGACAGGCTATTACTGGGGAAAGACGCTCATGAACGACTCCTATGTGCTGGAGGGTGAACATCAGTTTTACCGGGATAAAAATATTGAGCTTCGGAATTCGTGCGCCAGAATTACGACCCAAAAAGAGAAGGTAGAAGGAAAGGTGTGGAGTCCGCAATGGGGATTTAGAACCGCTCCCTTTGATTACACTTCGGGCCTCATCAGCACAGGTCAGAGCTTCAGACAACAATACGGACGGTTCGAAGCCAAGGTGCGCTTCAATCAGGCTTTCCCCCTTACCCATGCCTTCTGGATGACCGGAGAACAAAAAACCCCGCACATCGATGTTTTTAAAACACTCTCACCCAAAGGGAACAAGATTGAGCCGGGCCTGTTTGCCACCACTCCTAAAAAAGAGATCACCCGAAAAACCACCCAGGTTAAAGGGGCCAAATTCCTCGATCACTTTTTTATCTATACCCTGGAATGGACCCCTGAGAAATTGATATGGAAAATTAATGGCGTGGAGGTGCACCGTGAAACACAAAACGTGCCTCAGGAACCCATGTACATGACCTTTTGCACCACCCTTCCACAAGAGCCCAAAGAGGGTCAGTTGCCCTCGGTGCTGGAAATCGATTGGGTGAGATGTTATCAACACAAAACAAAGTAGAAAAGGTCCTGTTTGTACGCCCGGGGTAAGCCAAATTCGTTATCCGGCGACACTTTCAGGCTGAACCCACAGGCAGAAAAACAATTGAAGGGTTGTTTATCGGCAGATTATCCGTAAAGAGGAAATTCTGCGGTGAACGCCCTTTCTTACTTTTAGGATGTTTGTTATTGTGTTCACGGCGTAAGTTCTGCCTTACTTAGTTGCCTACTGCAAAATTCAAAATGAAATCATATCGTTGGGCTTGATCCTTAGTTGCTGAATTGATAAAGACTTCCATTTCTCTTATTACACGGTCTTCATCACTTTCATTTTCAGGAATGGCAGTAAGATTATTTTTACCACCGCTTAATCTCATAGCCATCCAATCTATCGGACAGCCCAAAACTTCTTCAATTTTATATCGAGTGGTGGCATGGGGAAAATTTCGGCCCTGTTCAATATTGGATATTTGGCTCTGGGTCATATCTACCAAATCGGCTAATTGTGCCTGTGAAAGGTTCTTTATCGCCCGTGCTTTTATTAGTTTCATTTTACATTCTGTTTATGTTATATGGTAAAATTAAATAAAATTTTCTTGGATGGCAATAGCAGGGTAAATAATTATCCAATAAGTATTTAAAAAGCAATAAGTAATCTGGTTATAGATTTCTCTTATTATCATAAGTGTGTCCAATAAATGCAAGGTTTTTAGGTATTATTAAATAATAAAATAGACTGTTAGATTTATTGGAAACTTATTGAAAATATTATTTGATAAGTTTGGATAGGATTTTATACCTTTATGAATGAATAAATTCCAAAAGGGGTTAGTAAAAATCTGGGACTATTGATTTTTTACTAGTTGAGTACATTTATATTTTCGTAGGGATTAGGCTGCGAAACGAAAACAGCCACAGATAAAACAAAATTTAAATATTACTATTGAATTAATGAATTAAAAATCATCATTATGAAAAAACTGATTTTATTAACTCTGATTGCATTAAGCACCATTTCTTATGGACAAAAAATCAATGTTACTCCTAATGGACTAAGAGATTTAAATGACAATGAAAAAACATTTGTAGTTATAAATGCTGAAGGTAAGTCTGCAAAGCAACTTTATGACAATGCTTTAAAGTATATAAATAAAAATTACAAAAGTCCTGATGATGTGGTAAAAGGTAAAACGGATGGTGAATACTTAAAATTTATAACCCATGTTGACAATTTTTTAGTTGTTATTAATTCAGGAGCAAAAATTCCTATTAATGCTGATTATACAATTGAATTAAACTTTAAAGATGGAAAAGCAAAATTTGAGGTAATCGCTCTTGATATGTATGCACAAAATGGCGGGTATAAAGTTATTTTTACTGGTGGGGCTTTTGATGGATACCCGATTTATAATAAAAAAGGTATTTTAAAAAGACCTGACACAAAAACAGAAATTGAATCTTATTTCAATCAACAAATTAGTTCAATTACTGATTTCTTAATTGAAAAGAATGATGATAATTGGTAGAATAAAACTCAACTGCTAACAATTAGCCTCCAATTAAAGCGTTACTTGCATTCGCTTTACATTGGAGGTTATGTTGTGAATTATCCACAGATGAATAGCGACAATAAGATAAAACGATTTTCAAAAAGGTTTTGTTTTACGTCTTCAGAGGTTGGGATGATGTGCCTGGGGATTATCCTCTTCCATTAGTAAGGATTTTCCCTCCAATTCTTTTTGATATTATTGGAATTGCTCTTTTATTTTCCGTTGTTAAAATGATTATTGAATATTTAATGTAATAGGAGAATGGATAAAAAGTGGCCAGAGGTTCAAACTAGGCTTTGCATACAATCTGAGGGAAATGAAGATTATAAAATTAAAAATCCTAATTTAGCACCACGCATAGATGCTATAATTGAATTTCCATACGGTATTCCTTGCCAATTTGATGCTTTAGGGATGGAATTACCAATTACCATTGGCTCCAATAAGGGGATTATAGCCTTTCCAACTATTGATGATAACTTTCAAACTTTTTTTGACCCACATCCCGAGGAAGTTATGAATAGAGACTTACTTCCACCCAAAAGTGCTAATTTAAAAATTCCTTATGCTGAGGATTGGGGACATTTTGTAGATAATTCAGGTAATTCAGACGTAAGAAGATGCCTTTTTTGGTTCCCTTGTATGTGGGATAATTATAGAGAAATAAGCTTGGGGATTAGTCAAATGACAAAGGAATACTTTAATAGATTCACTTTATTTATGGAGTGTTTTTGGGAAAATTCCATTGGTGAAAATAGTTGTAAAGGCATGGAGATTGAACATCCTTATCAATATTGGTTTATAAATAAAAAGGGTCGCATTATTGATGCTGAAAATGCCGAATCTCATCTTACCTTTATTGTTAGAGATCAAAGCTCTTTTATTTCTAAATCCATTTTGGAGAAGTCAATTGATTATGCCAATAAAAACTTAAAGATTAGTGATGAACACATTTTATTAAGGGACGCTTATTATAACAGAAATAAGGAAGATTATAGACGTGCAATATTAGATGCAACCACCGCAATTGAGATTTCTTTTACAAAAAGGATAAAAAAAGAATATTACAAACAGGAAAAGAATGAGGATTATGTAAATTCCAAATTTAAGCGCTATCCAAGTTTATCTGGTAGAATTAAATTATTAAAATCACTAAATATTGAATTGCCTGACTCAAAGGATATTACAATAATTGATTTAGGAAATTTAAGGAATAGGGCTATTCATGCTGGAAAAATCCCTAATAGAACTGATACTAAAAAGGTAATTGATTACGCAATAATAATTCTTGAAAAATTTAGCTCTATTTGTGAGAAATAAAATATTAAGTGTCATAAACATGAAGGTCTGTAACCCTCTAAATTCCCCACCTCTTAACAGAAACTGCAATACAATCTGCCGCGACTCATACAATTTACCGATATAATAAATAAGAATGGAATCATTTATTAACATAGAAGAAGCTGATCTAGACAAGCCAATATACAGAATCGTGAATCTTGACTATGTAGTTGAGATGCTAAGGAACGATTCAAACATATTAGTATCTCCAAAATTATGGGATGATCCTTTTGAGAACATTTTAAGTCATGTTAAATTTAACGATGTTGCAAAAGATAGAGTTACGATGGCAAAGGATAATCTAACCTATCTTCAATGTTGGTCATATAGCTCTGAAAATGATCTTCTCTGGAGGGTTTATTCTCCAAAAGGAAATTCTGTTAGACTGAAAAGTACTCCTAGAAAATTATTTGAATGTTTGAATAAATCTAAAACAATTTTATCCATAAAGAATAATCCCTCCATTATTGAATTTGATTCTATATTGGATTTGCCAGAATATGAAGGGATTGAGGTCTTTGTTGGAAATGTAATTTATCTAACTAAACCAGAAATATACAGTTTCCTTAAAAACATTAACCATGTAAAATTTAAAGAATTAATTAGTTCTCTATTTATTAAACGCGAACCTTTCATTAATGAGAATGAATTTAGGATTGCATTATGGCATTGTGATACTTATAATCCGCATATATTTGAAATCAAAAGTGACTTTTTTGAATATCAATGTATTTTTAATGAATATATAGACGAAATCGTATTTGATCCTCGACTTCCACAATATAAATATGAGGCTCTAAGTAAAACCTTATATGAGCTTGGGGCACAATGCACTATTGCGAAATCAGACATTTATGAAATACCTTATATAGAAATATAAAGCTACGGTTAGTTTGATGGGAAGACTAGTATGATTAGCACAATATTTTTGTCGTTTGTCCTTTCATGCTACGATAAAACCGCTTATAACCTTATCATGGTATAACAAGCCAGCCGCTAAAACGAGGAACAATGAAAAAATAATAGCCACGGGAAAAAGCAAAAATCCGATTTAAAAAATAGGCAAGTAAAAAACTGAATAATATTTGAGTTAATTCCTTACCTAATGCTATATTTGAGGAAACACCCGAAGCATAATTTAGATTGATTCATGTACTTTAAACTCTATTTTATATGACTTTTTTACTCGCTTTTGTGCAGAAAATCCCTTAAATTCGTCAATGCGGTTTCTTTAGGCATTGGCTTGGAGAAAGATTGAAGATGATTGTTGCAACTGACTCAAAAGAAACCATTTATACACAGGTAGCCTGAAGATGGTTATTGTTTTTCGTATCTGAATGATACCTTTCGACCGGAGACATTCGGGACCACCTCCCGACCCAACACAACGTTTTAACGCATTGGCTTTTTTTCTATGGCTTCATCTTCCCAAAATTCAGCACGCAGGTTTGGCACCGCCCCTGTATTCATAACGGCTATCTCCACCATTTTAGGAGCGATTCTCTTTCTGCGCTTTGGCTATGCCGTTGGCACCATTGGATTTATAGGCAGTTTCCTGTTGGTTATACTGGGGCATCTTATCACCATCCCCACGGCGCTGGCCATCTCTGAGTTATCGACCAATACCCGTGTGGAGGGCGGTGGCGAATATTTTATCATCTCCCGCTCCTTTGGGCTTAACATCGGTGCCACCATCGGGATGGCCCTCTTCATGTCACAGGCCATTAGTATCGCCTTTTATATTATCGCCTTCACCGAAAGTTTTGAGCCCTTCTTTAACTGGTGGCTGGGCAACTTTGGCTGGGAGCTTCCCCGCCAGGCCATTAGCATCCCCGTGTTACTTATTATGGGTCTTCTAATTTTTAAGAAAGGGGCCAATTTGGGTATCGGCTTGCTTTATGTTGTTGCCGGCGTGTTATTTCTCTCACTCATCCTCTTTTTTATGGGGCAAGGAGAACCCACTCTGGTTGAGGGGAGCCACTTTAAGAGTAACCTCAGCTTCCTCAACAAAGATCAGTTCTTTGTGGTGTTTGCCATCTGTTTCCCTGCCTTTACAGGTATGACCGCGGGAGTGGGCCTGAGTGGCGACCTGAAAGCCCCCGGCAAATCCCTCCCACTGGGCACCATGAGCGCAACCATTAGTGGAATGATCATTTATATTTTGGTTATCTGGAAGCTCTCCAGCACTGTTTCCACCGAATCGCTGATAGGCAATCAGCTGGTCATGTCACAAGTGGCTGTTGGAGGTAGTATTTTTGTCATCCTGGGCCTGGCGGCCTCTACCCTCTCCTCGGCACTGGGCTCCATTTTGGTGGCCCCGCGTACGCTTCAGGCAATGGCCTACGACAAGAGCTTTCCTGCCCGTCGACTCAACGTGTTTTTGGCCAAGGGCGCCGGCAGAACTTTTGAACCCCGCAATGCCACTGTGGTAGCCTTTGCCATTGCCTTCATTTTTGTGGCGCTTGGCAACGTAAATGCCGTGGCAGGGATTATTTCCATGTTTTTCCTTATCACCTACGGCTCCTTATGCCTCATCAGTTTTCTGAATCATTTTGGCTCCTCCCCCTCCTACCGTCCACGGTTCCGGTCGAAATGGTATTTCTCCCTCGCGGGCTTTTTACTGTCGGTGTGGGTCATGTTCATGATCAGCCCGCTTTACACCATATTGGCTTATGGTCTCATCACCCTTCTTTATTTGCTGGTCGAACATTACCACAGCCATCGCAAGGGGCTGGTAAGCCTGTTTAAAGGAGCCCTGTTCCAGCTCAACCGACGTCTTCAGGTGTATATGCAGAAAAACCAGAGCGGACAGGAAAACGAAGAGTGGCGGCCGGCGGCGGTTTGCATCTCGTCCCACTCCTTTGAACGCGATAAGATTTTTGACCTCATGAACTGGCTCTCTTACCGCCATGGTTTTGGGACCTATTTCCACTTTATTGAAGGCTATTTTAGCAGGCAGACCTATGAGGAAGCCAAGGCTATCCACACCCAGCTGGTAGAACTGCAAAAAGAGGAGAACAGCGCCCTCTATATCGACACCATGATTTCGCCGTCGTATACCTCGGCCATCGCCCAAATCATTCAGGCCCCCAGCATCTCGGGCATGGAAAACAATATGGTTCTGCTGGAATACGACAAATCGATTCCCGAAGAGCTGGAACGTATCATCACCAATATCAATCTCACCAAAGCAGGCCGCTACGATGTTTGCGTCTACGGCATCAGCAACGTGTCTATTAAATTCAAGAAAGGCATCCACGTCTGGATCCGGCCGCTCGACTACGACAATGCCAATTTAATGATTTTGCTGGGCTACATCATCCTGGCACATCCCGATTGGCACAAGGGAAGCATCAAAATTTTCAGCATCTGCGCACCCGACCAGGTGGACGAGGCACGGGAGGAACTTAAGATACTTGTGCAGGAAGGCCGATTGCCCATTACCCTGGCCAACATAGAGATTGTTCCCGTTTCAGGCAACCTGCCCATCCACGAAATAATCAATGAGCATTCGGCCCAGGCTGGCCTAACCCTCATAGGCTTCTGCGAAGAACATTACAAAAACCGGGGCATCGAGTTCTTCACCGCCTTTAATGAACTGGGCGACGTATTGTTCGTTAACGCCTCCGAAGCACGTGAAATCGTAAACGTTGCCCCTGACCTCTGATCACTGTCCGGAAACAAGCCTCTCTTAAAAATGATTGCTCAATAAAAAAGAGTTGAATGGGCGCCTTGTTCCTCGTTCACTCCCAAAAGAGCTGAACATTTTGAGCGCATTTTATATTTTATAGCAATTTTATTTTAAAAAGTCAAAATTACTTTTAAATTTGTCTCTACAGATTAAACAGTAATGACCTACGACACTTACGACAAAGTAAAGCGACTGTTATCGATCGATTGCGTTATATTTGGCTACGAAGAGGAAAAGCTTAAACTGCTGATCTTCAAACGCCACATAGCGCCATCTAAAGGCCAATGGTCCCTTATTGGTGGGTGGGTTAACGAAAACGAATCGGTGGAAGATGCGGCCCTCAGGGTGCTGGGCGCCATCACCGGACTGAAAGATGTCTATCTGGAACAGGTAGGGGTTTTTTCGAAGCCGGGACGCGATCCGGGCGGTAACGTATTAACGGTAGCCTTTAACGCCTTAATAAAGATTGAGAAACACAGCAACGAGATAATCCAGGAATTTGGGGCGCAATGGGTGCCCATATCCCAGGTGCCTCCTTTGATCTTCGACCACGACGACATGCTTCGTCTGGCTTATGAAAAGTTGCGGTTAAAGGCCACCTACAACCTCATTGGCCGCCAGTTACTACCCGAAAAATTCACCCTTACTCAGCTTCGAAACCTTTACAACGAGATATTTCAAAAAACATTCGATCCCGGCAACTTCCGCAAGAAGTTGTTGTCGCTCAAATTATTGGAACGTCTGGATGAAAAAGATCGATCGGAATCCAAAAAAGGGGCTTTTTATTATCGATTCAAGGATGATCGGGAGAGCAGAGAAGTGGAACCTATTTTCAGAAGCACCCTCAAACTATAGGGAACCCTGAGTATAGAACACGGTAGAATATTAATGGTTGGCTTAAGTAGGATGAGAAACGCTCATCCTAAAAATATGCAGCCCGGGGCCTACTGGCCTGCGGGATTTCGCAAAAATTAGTGAATACAAATAATAGTAACTCTAAATTTGAAACGAGTATGTCAAAGATCAGTAGCCTAATTGAAAAGATTAACAATGGCAATAACCCATTGTTTAAAGAGTTGTATGGCGACAACCCATCGGAACTGAAGCTGGAGGCCGTTAGGTACACCAACCTGATGAACGAGTTTAAGGCTTTGTACGACACCGATGATGTGGAGCTCTTCTCCTCCCCCGGGCGCACAGAAGTGGGCGGAAACCATACCGACCATCAGTACGGGCGGGTGCTGGCAGGGGCGGTAAACCTCGACAATATTGCCGTTGCATCCAAAAACGACTCCAACATCATTCGCATCACCTCCGAAGGGTATCCTGAGTTTCATGTCGACCTGACAGACCTGTCGATTGATCCCTCCCAGTTTTACACCTCCGCCTCCATCGTTCGCGGCATCTGCGCCCGGCTTAAGGAGCTGGGATACAAAATAGGGGGATTCAATGCCTGCATTGAAGGGCGTGTACCCAAGGGATCGGGATTGAGCTCATCGGCTTCGTTTGAGGTATTAATAGGTGCCATCATCAGCCACCTTTTCAACGATGGGAAGTTAGATCCCGTTCAAAATGCCATTATCGGACAATGGGCCGAAAACAACTACTTTGGAAAACCCTGCGGACTAATGGATCAAACCGCCTGTTCGGTGGGTGGCTTTATTACCATCGACTTTAAAGACCCGGCAAAACCCATCGTGAAAGCACTGAATTTCGACTTTCAAAAAACAGGCTATGCTCTGGTCATCACCGATACCGGTGGCAATCATGCCGACCTGAACGACGAGTATGCCTCGCTGCCCATCGAGATGAAGTCGGTAGCCAAAGAGCTGGGCAAGAGTGTTTTGCGCGAGGTAACCCTCGGCGAAGTGGTGGAAGCCATACCCTCTCTGCGCGGAAAGGTTGGCGATCGTGCCATCTTGCGCTCGATTCACTTTCAGGGCGACAATGCCCGTGTGGTGGAACAAGTGGCTGCCCTGGAGAAGGGTGACTTTGATGCCTTCCTGAAGATGGTAATTGAGTCGGGTATGAGCTCGTATATGTACAACCAGAATATCTTTCCGGTCAATAACGTGCAGGAACAAGGCGTTTCCCTGGCCCTGGCTCTGAGTGACATGGTACTTAAAGGCAAGGGCGCCTGGCGTGTGCATGGTGGAGGATTTGCCGGCACCATTCAGGCCTTTGTACCCCAGGATTTAGTGGATACTTATGTGGCCACTCTGGAACATGCCTTTGGTAAAGGACGCTGTCACAAGCTCTTTATACGTGCAAAAGGTTCCGTTAAAGTAGATCTTTAACCGCTTTTTAAATAAACTCTTAAAAAATCAACTAATTTTTAAACCATTATGGGAAATCAAAAAACGAGTTTTGTCGTACCCTTTGCCACCATGTCCTTTTTATTGTTCCTGTTGGGCTTTGTAACCTGGATCAATAACATTCTGGTGCCTTTCATGAAAGCGCAGTTCAGTATTACCGAGAGCCAGGCGCAGCTGGTGAGTGCTGCTTTTTTTGGTGCCTATATCATTTCCATACCCGTAGGCGGTATCGTGAAAAAGATCGGTTATAAGATGAGCGTCATCATCGGTTCGGTCATCACCGGCATCGGATGTGCCATTTTTGTTCCTGCCTTAGACATGGGATATGGAATGGTGCTGGGCGGATTATTTATAACCGCAATTGGTGTTGTCGTTCTGCAGGTAGCTGCCAATCCATATGTGATTGCAATGGGTACCCCCGAAACCTCAGCCTCACGCCTGACCCTGGCGATGGCTGTTAACTCAAGTGCCGCTGTATTAGCCCCCATCATAGGCGGATTCATTCTGGAATCCAGCGACGGTTCGGTTATTGTGCATGAACAACTGGCTAAAACCATGTTTATTGCCCTGGCAGCTATTTCAATTGTTACGGCCGTTATCCTGGTGTTTATGCATTTGCCTGTTATCGAGGATGATACAGAAGAACTGGCAACATCCAAGGGCAGAAGTGCCTGGAGTTTCCCTCACTTGATCCTGGGCTTTGTGGCTATTGGCGTTTATATGGGTTTAGAGGTAGGTGTAGGAAATTACTTCTTAAACTATGTGGAGTACAATGTGCCCGGTAAGACCATTGATTTTGCTTCCACCATTTTAGGGTTCTATCCTTTGGGTTTCTTTGTGGGAAGGTTATTAGGTGCCGGATTGTTAAAGAAATATGAAGCGTCTAAAGTATTGCTGGTAAATTCCATTATTTGTGTGTTGTTGCTGGTTACCTTCTTCCTGACCAAAGGATCTGCATTCTCAATTTGGCCACTGATTGCACAGGGATTGTTTTTATCTATTATGTGGTCAGTATTATTCGACCTTTCCATGAAAGACATACCTGCCTCTACCGCTAAATTAGGCTCCGGAATCATTTGTACCGGGGTTATCTTTACCGGTATGTGGATGTTTATCATGGGTAAAGTGGTCGATGCTACCGGAACCAAACTGGCGGATGGTTCCATTGATCCTGCATCCTCCAATTATGGGATAGCCTATGCCTTCTTCTTCCTCTTTTATGCCTATATCATTTTCTTTGCCTTAAAAGGAGCTAAAATCAGAAGAAAAACCATTTAATTAAAACAACCATGTCAAAAGCAAGCGACGTTTTTACGCTCAAGAATAAAAATAAGGTGGAGGTTACCTTCATGGCCCATGGGGGCCGGGTAATCTCCATCAAGGTACCCGATGCCAACGGCACCCTGGCCGATGTGTTGATTGGCTACCAGACACCCGCAGAAGCCTTAAAGGGTGACGCCTATTTTGGCGCCCTTTGTGGACGTTATGCCAACCGGGTGGTGAACGGTCAGTTTTCCCTCGAGGGAGTAGACTATCAGCTGGATTGCAACAACGGGAACAACCATCTGCATGGAGGCCTCGATGGCTTTAACGTCCGCGTATGGGATGTTAAGCCTTATGATGAACCCCAATTTGCGCAGGCTTACAAACTTTCGTTGGTAAGTCCCGATGGCGATCAAAAATATCCCGGTGAGTTAACCGTTGAAGTCGTTTACGGCCTGACCAACGACAACGAGTTTGTGATTCAATACAACGCTCAAACCACCAAAGCAACGATTATCAACCTCACCTCTCATGGTTATTTCAATCTGAAAGGTGCAGGTACCGGAACCATCGAAAACCACGAGTTACAGATCAGCGCTTCCCGTTACACCCCCATCTCGGGTGCCATTGGAACGGTTACCGGCGAGATTGTTCCGGTGAAAGGAACCCCCATGGATTTCACCACCGCCAAAAAGATCGGCGATACCTGCTCTGCCGACGATGAGCAGGTGAAGCTGGTCGATGGCATTGATCACAACTTTGTGATTGATGGCTATGATGGAATGTTGAAGCTGGCCGCCACCCTGACCGATCCCGAGTCGGGACGTAAGATGGAAGTCTATACCGATCAACCCGGTATTCAGATTTATACGGGCAGCCATTTCGACGGTTCGGAAACCGGAAAGCTGGGCGCACCTATTGAAAAATGGGGTGGTCTGGCCATGGAAACGCAAATTTTCCCCGACTCTCCCAACCACGACCATTTTCCCGATGCGGTGTTGCAACCGGGAAAAACTTACAAACACACCTGCGTTTATAAGTTTATCTAAAACTATCGCATGAACAAATTAAAAGCCGCCCCGGTATCCGGGACGGCTTTTTTTGGCACCAAAGGACCAACATGGGCCCCTACCCTCAAATGCAGATAGATCATCCCTCAGATGACCCTATTTTATCCCTCCCAGGGATACAGACACACAAATTGTGCGTCTCTGCGGTTTTATTCATCGGGGCTATCGGTTGGGGTTTCTTTTTTCACCCCTTCGGGTATGCAGACGCATAAATTGTGCGTCTCTACGGTTTTATTTTATCCGGGCTATCTGTTGGTTTTCTTTTTTCACCCCTTCGGGTATACAGACGCACAAATTGTGCGTCTCTACGGTTTTATTCATTGGGGCTATCGGTTGGGTTTCTTTTTTACCTTTTTTACCTTTTTCACCTTTTTCACCCTTTCACCTTTTCACCCTTTTCACCTTTTCACCTTTTCCCCCTTTTCACCTTTGATTATTCAACAGCATATCCAATTTGGCGGCTTCGGCCTTCATCTCCAGTCTCAGATAGATATTCTTCAGATATTTGATATAGGTATTATTGGCGGGATCTATGCCCCTCATTTTTTCAAACATATCTCTGCTTTGGCGATACAGGGTAGATATCTTTTTCAACTCGCGTCGCAGGTAGACATAGGTGGTATAATCGGGTTTTTTATTGTATTTGGCCATCTCGGACTGGAACCACTTTTCAGCATTGTTGTATACGTTGACCCCTTTCCAAAAGAGGGCCGGCTCAAAGTCGGGGTTTCTGGCCAGAATCTTCTCCACAATGGCATCGGCCTCTTCCTCTTTGCCGGTGGCCTTCAACGCCTCGGCACGCATAAAGAGAAGCTCGGGCACGTTGGTGGGTGGCATGCGGTCCCACAGCTCCAGGGCGGCCTCATAGTTCTCATTCTTCATCTCCAGTCGAAACTGGCGGGAGAGAATATCCATTTTGACCTCGTCGGAGGTAACAAGAGAAAAGTATTTTTTCCAGTGATCCTGTTCTTTGCGCGGCTGATTGGTTTTTTGATACAGTTCTCCAAGCAATAATACCGCCTCTTCATCTTCCGAACGTTCCAGCCACCCCTTGAGAAGCTCCTCACTCCTGCTATAGCGCTTTAACTCATTGGCTGCCTTGGCGGCCATCTTCAGATAAGTCAGATCAGTCGCAGCACCCTTGTCGGACTGGTATTTTTTTAGTTGGTCGTAAGAGACCAATGTTTGTTCATAATTTCCCGAAGCAAAGGACTCACTCACCGAACTTTGCAGGGTTTGCATCTGCTTCAGCGGATTGCAGGCAAATAACAGCGCCAGCGCTAACATCGGAACAACACGAAAAAATTTCATCTTCTGGTTTTTTAAGTCGGGCCAAATGCTAAACCGGCACGACAATTATATTAAGTAATTAGAAGGCGCCCTCATTTATCCATGGGGAAAGCCTGAGGTACCTGATAAAGTGCGAATGTAATAAGGGATACACTTCAAAACAAGTAGCCGCCGGAAGCTTCAGGTTTATTTGCAGTAAAACATCTTGTTTTTCAGATTGTTGACCCCATCTCAAAAAAATAATAAATAAATCATTGTGCTAAGTGTGTTAAAAGTTCTATTTTTGCACCGCATTCACCGGAAAGGTCCGGTGATTGGAAAGGCTGAAAAAGCCTTTTGTTTAACACCTGGAGAGGTGCATGAGTGGTTGAAATGGCACGCCTGGAAAGCGTGTGTACCTCAAAAGGGTACCGGGGGTTCGAATCCCTTCCTCTCCGCCTTCGCCCGCCAAAGTCTTTTTAGACGACGGCGGGCTTTTTTTTTCCCCCTTCCCCATACCTTTCAAAACGCCCATTGTAGGCTTCGGCTGATAAATACGCTTCACCCGCCATAGTTTTTTCAACGACGGCGGCTTTTTTTTATTCCCCCTTCCCCATACCTTTCAAAATACGTACCGTAGGCTTCGGCTGATAAATCCGCTTCGCCCGCCAAAGTTTTTTCAACGACGGCGGGCTTTTTTTTCCCCCTTCCCCATACCTTTCAAAACGCCCATTGTGGGCTTCGGCTGATAAATACGCTTCACCCGCCATAGTCTTTTCCGACGACGGCGGGCTTTTTTTTTCTACGAACCCCATATGCTTTCAAAACGCCCATTGTAGGCTTCGGCTGACAAATCCCCTTCACCCGCCATAGTTTTTTCAACGACGGCGGGTTTTTTTTCTACGAACCCCATATGCTTTCAAAACGCCCATTGTGGGCTTCGGCTGATAAATCCCCTTCACCCGCCAAAGTTTTTTCAACGACGGCGGGTTTTCTTTTTCACCACATTCTAACAACCACAGAGCCACCAACCGTGGGCTTCCACAAAATCTTATTATTTCTTAGAAATTTATTAACTTAATATGTTCAATTTGTACGACTATGTATTACTACGTATACATCTTAATCTGCAGTAATGGAAAGTATTATACAGGATGCACAAGCAATCTAAGAAAAAGGTTACAGCGCCATCAAAACGGTTATGTTGAATCAACAAAAAATCTTCGCCCCCTGAAATTACATTGCTATGTGATGCTGCCAGATAAAGCAACTGCTTTCAAATTTGAGAAATACCTAAAATCAGGATCAGGCAGAGCCTTTGCCAATAAACATTTTGGATAAGACTTTCGCCCGCCATAGTTTTTTCAACGACGGCGGGTATTCTTTTTCACCACATCCTAACAACCACAAAACGCCCAACTGTGGGCTTCGGCTGATAAATCCATGTTTTTTCTGGATTTCCCTTTTCCTAATTTCAGTTATTAGTTCTCACACTGTAAATTAGATTAATGTGGTAAGTTTTCAACTTAAATAAACAAATAGATGGCTCTAAAAGCAATCCTAAGTTTTTTGATTCGTAACTTTGCCCCCTTGGCAGATGAATAACTCCAATTAGTAAAGTATTAGATTAAAATATAATTTAAAGAATCGATGGGTAAAGGGCTTAAAGAGAAGGAGAAAGAGAAAACGATGAAAGTAAATACTTATGAATCACTTAAAGCGCTGTATTATTCGGGTAAGGTGAAGCCGACATTGAATAAAATTGTTGCTGAATTAATAAATGATCCTGAAAATTTAGAACTCATTCTTTTAGCTTGTCAGTGCCTGGAGAGAACTAAGAATTTTGATGAGTTGTCTTTATACGCTGATATTTCTATTAAATTGGCTCCTAAAATTGCAGAAGGATATTATTACAAGGGCGTGGCCCTTCAGCATACAAAGGGGAAAGAGCAAAAAGCTCTAAAAAACATTAACAAAGCATTAACTTTAGACCCGGACAACACCATTTTCCTTAAAAGTAAAGCCAACACTCATTTTTTGCTTTACACAGATTATCATTTGCCTATAAAATTCGCTGAAAAACACAGGGTTAAAACTGAGGAGAGTCTGTTGAAAGTTATTGAACTGATAGAGCAAAAGGAAAATCCGGATTATGTAGATTTTCTAACGATTGGTGATGTGTTTGTTCTGGTTAGTAAAGGCCTGCATGCGAAGAAGTATTACTTTAAAGCGGTCAATGCCTATAATAATGCTGATAAATCGGAACAAAATAAAAATATATATAAAGACATCATTAAGGGTCAAAATGCCTGTGTGAAGTTGATGGATAAAACCTCTGATGAATAAATTCTTCATGATCTTTTATCTTGGAGTCATTTAACCTTTTGTTTCTTACTGGATTTATTCATGTCCTTTACCACCTGTCGAGGATCTAAAATTGGCAATGGGAATTTAGACCACTCCGTCCCCTTGGTATTAACCACTAACATACCTCTACTGGTACCTATGCAAACACCAGCTAGGGTTGCGATGAAATCATCTTTTATTTCGGTAGTCCCTTCATCTGTTTGGTTTATTACAGAGGATAAACCTAATACATGAAAGGTTATTTCATTCGAAAAGTCGATCAATGGCTCGTCAAAACCGGTAATGAGATAATGAATATTAGTTTGAAATTTTAGAAACTCTTTTGCCTTATCAATGTGGAATTGAAATCCCATCCCAAAAGAAAGATTCTTCCCAAACTGTACTTCAGCCAACTCCTCCGGGAAAGGTTTTAATGAAAATAAGGTTTCCTTAACCTCCTGTATGCTAATCGATATATTTGGTTTTTCTGCCATTTTAGATTAAACCTTTACTATATGCTTGCCTCGAATCATGAATAACCATATACATCGGGTCGCATATTTTTGTTGACCTATTGGAAAAACTCAAATCATAATTCGGATTGGTTAGGTACCAAGAACACTCAAATGCTTTTGATTTTTCTTTTGCCGGCACTACCAAAATGGACTCTCCTAAGACGGATTCAATTTTTGTGAGTGTTTTGATAGTGAAATTGTGGGTTCCGGTCATCCATTTACTGATTACCCTCCAAAAAATCTAATCATTCCCCTTAACAACAGAGTTCTGATAGCCAGTTCCGTCAACACGGCCTTCATGTTTGGCCTTGCAGGCCACACGAATGCTTAGTTAATGGCAACTGCCGTTCTTTTGACCAAGTATAACTGTTTCTTTTACAGATAAATTATATTTGACCCAAGTCCCCATTTTTTGTCTCTATTTTCTTTTATATATTTTAAAATTTCTTCCTTATTTGTCAAGTCTGCCATTACATTGCCACACCAAAAGTCAGTTATTTTTTCACTTGAAAATTGAATGATTAAAATGTGTTCTGATTCGCCAATACCACCTGTGAGGTAAGTCAATAGAGCAATATTGTCAGCTAACCCAAAATAAATTAATTGTCTTGTAGGAAGACCATCTGAAACGTTGCATCCAACTTGCCAGTCTTCATTTGGATTTGCGATTGAAAAGCTGTCTTTTGTTATAATTTTTAGAAAGTCAACCAGAAAGACAGGAATGTCACTTACCTGTCTATAGGTTTTTAAATCTGTCTTTTCAATTACTGCAAGTAACGGATCTAAATTTTGATGTGTCAGAATTACAAAAGTGTCGATTTTAACCAAACCTTCTTTAATCGTCAAACCTTTTATCGTGTCGTTTACCGAGAGTACAGTTTTTTTGTCCTGTGTTGTCGAAACATTGCAAGCACAAAAAATCCATAAAAGTCCAAATGTCAATATGTTTAGTTTCGTCTTCATATTCTGTTGTGTCGTCCTTTTTCGGTTGTTGCTAACGGTAAATTGTATGGGTAGTGGCAGATTGCGTGAGTTTTTATTGTCAGACCGATATGAAGTACGAGCGGGCTACAAAACCCCAAAACCCGCACTAAACCTGCCATTACCTATACAAAATGTGTGCGCCCTGCATAGGCAGCGCGCACTTGTTGGAAGCTCTTGAAAAACCATGAATATACAAATTTTCAGGTCGAAAAGAAGAATTTCAACAAGTGTATTTTCCCAAAGGGTGTAAGTCCCTTATACACTGAGGTAACGCTCAGAAGTATTAGCAAGTGGCAAGGTGGTTTGGGGTGACCCATGCACTGAAGGAAGCCAAACGGCAAAATCCGGTACTGACGAACAGAAACGTGATATGAGGCATAGTTATTCGGGTAAGCAAGCACATCATTGTAACGCCCAAAGAATACCAACAGGGTAGCTATGTAGATCACGCAGGAATTGGAGGAAGGGAAAAGCTTTTACCGGGGGAGATCTCACCGTTCACGGGTTGGCATTGGTGAGAAGTCAGCAGAGGCCATAGTAATTGGAGGAAACGAGCCGATGAATAAAGCGGAGGTCTCACAATTCAATGAAGGGCTAAACGTTAAACAGTTTCAAATACCGAATGGAGTATTAAACAGCCATCGGTAAGCGAAACAGGAAAGAGAAAGGAGAATAACAGTTGGATTATTTTACAAGTATGAGAATGTATGCAAACCATTGATGCCATTTTGAGTGCCAGGAACCTTACTGAAGCGAGCCGAGAGGTGACACGCAACAAAGGAGCAGGTGGAGTAGATGCCATGAGCGTAAAAGAGCTGAAACCGTATCTGGATAAAAACAGAAACGAGCTAACAAACCTGATACGAAATGGAGAATACTACCCGCATCCCATCCGAGGTAAGGAAATACCGAAGAGCAACAACCAAAAGCGATTGCTGGGAATTCCCACGGTTGTAGATCGGATGTTGCAACAGGCGGTGGTACGCATCATTATGCCACATTATGAGTATATGTTTTCGGAGTACAGTTATGGTTTCCGACCGGAGCGTAATGCCCATCAGGCCATACAGAAATCGTTAGGCTATATCAACTCAGGGGATCAACACATTGTTGATATTGATTTGAAGGGGTTTTTCGATGAAGTAGATCATTGTTTGTTGCTGCAAATACTCTATCGCAAGATAAAATGCAGGGAAACTATGCGCCTGATTCGTCGTTGGTTACGAGTACCAATTTTGGTGGAAGGTAAACTGGTCAAACGTCGCAAAGGTGTACCGCAGGGCAGCCCGTTAAGTCCGTTATTGTCCAATATTATGTTACATGAGTTGGACATGGAACTAGAACAACGTAAGCTCCGTTTTGTACGCTATGCGGATGATTTCAGTATCTACAGCAAAACTAAGAACGAAGCCCGAAAGGTTGGGAACAGTATCTTTTTGTACCTACGTGACAAGCTGAAACTACCCATCAACCGGGAAAAGAGCGGTATTCGGCGTCCGTTAACCTTCAATATTTTAGGCTACGGGTTCGTGCCAACGTATCGAAAAGGCGAAAAGGGCAAATACCAACTGGTGGTTGAAGGGAAACGTTGGAAAGCGTTAAAGGCTAAGCTAAAAGAGATAACCCGCAAAACAAGACCTATGAGTTTTGACCAACGCATGCAAAAACTAAAAGAAGTATACCGGGGGTGGATCAACTATTTCAAATTCGCGAGTATATACGATAAACTTAACGAATTGGACGGGTGGTTACGCAACCGGATACGTTATTGCATTTGGACTGATTGGAAGAAACCCGGGCGAAAGCGGAAAAATCTGATAAGGCTTGGAGTAAACCAGGATCATGCGTATCAATGGAGTCGGAGTCGAAAAGGAGGGTGGGCAATAGCCCAAAGTCCAATTCTGAACACTACCATAACGGTAGCAAAACTGACCCAACGAGGTTATGAATCACTGCTAACTCATTACAATAAAGTAAGCCCAAAACTTCAAAGCTCACCACTATTTCCCATTGTTTAACGAACCGCCGTATACGAGACCCGTACGTACGGTGGTGTGAGAGGCTCTCCGCTAGGCTTTTAGCCTAGCGGCAGTCTACTCGATTATGCGGTCGTGTTTTATGCCCACTTACGTATTGCTTCAACGATACTTTCTGTATTCCATCTCACAACTTCCTTTGCTCTCGATGAAACTACAGTCGAAATTCTTTCTGCTCCTCTTGGGACTACACCAACAATAGGTATTCCTAATTCAAGTGCTTTATCTAATTCCCAAGTCATCCAGTCACTATACGAAGCGTAGACTCCAGCAATACCCAGCACAATGTCTGAATTAGAAATTTTTTGCTTTAGCCTTTGTTTTATATAGTTAGCATTTTCAGAATTAATTGGAACATCAGGAGTTGCTTCCTCAAATTGAACATTAAAGTATCCTCTCTTTTCTAATAAATTTCTCAAGTTTCTTAAATCTTCAACGTAAGCCCATGAGTGGCTTATAAAGACTTTGTAGGTTTTAGCCATGTTAATTGTTTTTAAGATTATTAATTTGATTTCTAGAGTCTTCGAATGTTTGAATTTCCCATTCTAATGGATTTTCTTGAATGAATAACTTTTTATTGTCTTCGGCTTTTTCATTATTGTCCAAAGACAAATAACAATTAGATAAAGTGGCATAAATCCATTTTTTATCTACTCTTGAATCGAAGCTTTCTTCCAAGATATTTTCTTCAAGAATTATAATAATTTTCTGGCGTGTGCGTCTCGCTTCAATCTTAAAGTAAATTTTTTCTTCAGCATCAGGAATTTCTTCTTTAGACATAAATTCTAAGCACTGCGCATAATTTTCTCCAGTGTAATAATCTTCCCTGATTTTGAAACATTTTCCGTAATAGTTTATCGCACGTTTTAATTGTTCAATGTCTTTGTCAAGCAACCAAAGTCTTTTATAAATAGCACCTGTAATTCCTAATGTTTCAGGGTCAGTTGTTGAGCCATCAGGTTCAAGTTCATTGATAACAGACAATCCATCCATTAATGCCATTTTCTCCGAAGGGAGTTTACTTTTATAAATGCACAGCGCTTTTTGCTGTATAAAATATGGCTCATTTTCAACTTTTTCACTTGCTTTGTCCCAAAATTTGACTGCATCAGAGAAATTACTTTCTTCCATTAACTCTTTAGCTCTTTCAACCAAAGCAAATATGTGTTTTTCTCTATCCGCTAGGTCTGCAATAATCGAGTTATATTCATCTTTAGGTAGTTTTGGCGGGTTAATGCCTTTTATGAATTCATATAGCGGGCTATCTGTTGCCTTATTTTTTGTTACCTCAATAATTAATGAGATTAAAGCTTTCTGACAGCGTTCAGCCTCTGATGCACCAACATCCTCTTCAAGGTGTGTATATTGAAAAATTCTGCTATGGTCAATATCAAATGGGATTTTTCCTTTTTCCTCTTTCATTATTATAGTCGAAAAAGGACGAACAGCATGCCTTATACCAAGTTCATAAATTGCGTTTGGATTGTATGTAGAAATGTCTGCAATAACTAAATCAGATTGTATAAGTAGAGCATACATACTTTTGTCAATTAAACCTGAATCTTGAATTTCGTCAGCTCTTACACATTCATAACCTGCCTCAATAACTGCGGGTTTAATTATGTTTTTGTAAGTCATATCTAAGTCCAAAGTTCGTCCACTTGCGTAATCAGTTTTTTTTCCAAAACCCATTATTACAAAACATATTTTATTCTTTTTCATAAGTCAATATTGTTGAGTAGTTGTTTTTTAACATGCCGCATAACGGTTGTATAAATGTAGGCATTACTTTTATACTGACCATATTTTTTTTTAAATCTACATATATTTTGCAATATTGGGATGTATTGTGTCTGTTTTATGAATTTTCCAACGGATTAATGATGTTGCCCAAATGGTGTTCTAAAGGAGAATGTAGGTTTCTGTCGTTTTGCTGCTCACTTGTTCATGCACCTCTTAATTGCACTTAAGATCCATTCCTCGTTCCGCCCAATTTGCCTCTGGTTGATAAACAGGGGGGATTCCGCCCATTCAAGTCGAGGTAGTTATTTCGCCATCGGTTTTTATAAGGCTTCAATAACCTGGTTCCGCTGCATAAATGAGGGATCCACCCCACCCCCTAATCCTTCCGAAGCCTGAGGTCGACTACTTTACGGACCATTTCATTGATGAATTCCTCATCCCTCATCAATAGCCTAAAACTCGACAAGATGCCGTTCACCAATGATTTGGTGGATTGCTTTGTTTTAAAGGTATTTTCTTTTTGCCCTTATTGATTAACTGACATTGAAAAAGTGCCGCTTTTGAGTGCCATCAGACAGGTATTCCCAGGTGCACGCCGTTTGTACAACTCGTTTTGCTTAATAAGCCAGTTGGAAACAATCTGATCTCCTTCATCTCCTTTTAGATGTTTGTAGAGGGTGTTTTCCCGGGTATGCAACCATCGCAAAAGGGAGTGATGAGAGATGGTATATACACCTCCCCACACCCCTCTATAACCCGCACGAAAGTAGGCCCTCAACAACCCTTCGGCAGTAAAAAGAGTCATTTGCGTATCGTCGGTAAACTCCCCACATGCATTTTCGAATTCAACGTAGTTCTGTATTCCCTTTTCGCCATATTTGGCTCTGATCTCTTCTATCGACAGAAACTCAACAGGCGCCCCCAAGGCATCACCAACAGCACCTCCAAGAAGAGAGCCTACAAAATAATTGAGTGGTTTTTTTGCTTGTCTGTTCATGGGTTTTAAAAAGGTTAAATGTTTTAATAAGTATTACCAATAGACTTATTTGCAAGATGTTTAATGTCAGCACATTAAGAGAAACTTACCGATACATCTAAAAGACTAGAATCTAGCTAATTACAAAAGATTAACGAACTATTGTCATATATCCACGAATTTTTTTTTAGACACAAACGAATTACATTGTACTCCATAAAGAAAAAACAATTTTAACACAATGAAATACTTCCTTCTAACCATCGCCGTCTTTTGTGCAATTGTCAACGGTTATGCGGCAGAGAAGCCGAATATTATTTTTATTCTAACCGATGATATGGGATATGGCGATCTTGAAGCTACTGGAAATCCCTATTTAAAAACGCCTCACATGGATGGCCTATATAAGGAGGGGGCCCGGTTCTCAAATTTTGTGGTCAGTCCCTCTTGTGCTCCAACGCGTTGTTCTTTGATGACCGGGAAACATGAATTCAGGTCGGGTGTTACCCATACCGTAGAGGGGCGTCGCGAAATGAGTTTACAGTCAACCACCGTGGCACAGACTTTAAAATCGGCTGGTTATGCCACCGGCATTTTTGGAAAATGGCACCTGGGTTCCCAGGGGGCCTACAGGCCTGAAAAGAGAGGATTTGATGTTTCAGTAACCTCTATTAATGACACCCAGCATTCCCATTTTGATCCTGTTCTGCTTTTTAATGGGGTTGAAAAAAAGACAAAGGGATTTCGGGAAAATATTCTCTTTGATGAAGCCATTCGGTTTATTGAATCCAATAAAGATAAGCCTTTCTTTTGCTATATCCCTACCTATTCGGCACATCATCCGTTGAAAGCACCCCAGGAATATATTGACAGAAATAATGGAAATGTGTTTTACGCCATGATTTCCAATATTGACGATAATGTGGGCCGTTTAATGGAGCGGATAAAAAGTCTGCAGTTAGAGGACCAAACGATTGTTATCATGTTAAATGATAACGGAGGAACCGACGGGGTTGATATTTTCAATGCCGGCATGCGGGGATGTAAAGGAACGCCCTGGTGGGGTGGTACCCGGGCTTTTTCGGTATGGCACTGGCCAGGGCATATAGAGCCGCGCGACCTGAATGAATTGGCGGCTCATGTCGATGTATTACCCACCCTGGCTGAATTGTCCGGGGCCCAATTGTCTGAAAAGATGAAAAATGAGCTGGATGGAGTTAGTCTGCTGCCATTACTAAAAAAAGAAACGGAGAAATTACCAGATCGAATGATAATCAGCCATCTGGGGCGTTGGCCCGATGGTAAGGGCCAGGTGGAGGCCCATAAATATGCCTTTTGTTCAGTTCATTGGGGAAATTACCTTTTGGTGAGAAGCCATACTTGCGGAAGAGACGATTGCAAAGGGGCATGCCAATTATACCAGAAGGTGATTAATGGCCGTAAGCAAGCGGGTTATTCAAAAAACGCCGATTTTCATTATGCGGTTAATCAACAACCTGATTGGGCATTGTTTGATGTATCACAGGATTCGGACCAAAATGAAGACCTGGTGCTTAAATACCCCAAGATCGTTGATGAAATGTCGGGGGCTTATGAAAAATGGTGGAAGGAAGTATTTCCTCATATACATAGAACGGCAGATGATCCCATATGGTCACAGGATTATAAGGGAGCCAAATAAAGGTTTCCAGAAAGAACCAATTTGCCTGATAAGTGGTTCTTTAGCCTTAATAACATGATATACCCTACAAATCAAACAATCTTTTTAGATGCCGTTGATATATATTCTGCTCAACCCACTGGCTAATAGCAGGACTATTCTTTATAATCAGAGCCGTGTACTTTTCGCCACTCCATTCTGCCACTTCTTCCACGGAGGGAAGTAACTCATCGGCAATATCTATAACATCCGCATAAGGGGGCACAAGTCATGGCATCGCCAATGTGAGCCTCCAATATAGAGTTGCTGAAACAGGGTTAAATCGATTTTCTGATTCACCAAAACCCCGGTTACAGGGTTACCTTTGCGTACAGGCGCTCTTTAAACATCTGATTCTGAAAGCGGATCTGCCAAAAAACCAATTCATGCCCATAGATATCATCACCCGGGAGAAGGTGAAGTATGGTCAAGGATGGATCCGGGTGAATACCCCCCACCCTCTAATGCTTTTGAAGTCGGAGGGCCATTAACTTTCGGACCATTTCATTGATGAGTTCCTCATCCCTCATCAATAGCCTAAAACTCGACAGGATGCCGTTCACCAATGATTTGGTGGACTGCTTTGTTTTAAAGGTATTTTCTTTTTTGCCCCTATTGATTAACTGACAAAGAAAAAGTGCCGCTTTTTTCCGTATGCTTAATATGGCATTTCTTATTCGCTCGTTTTCTTTTATTAAAGGATCATCGAAGATGATAGAGAGGTAATAGGGTTTATGTTTAAATAAGACATACAAATGTTTGAAGAGATCCTCCAGTCTTTTTTCGGGTTGCACATTATTTTGGGAGAACTGGCACAACAAGTCATTCACCTCACTCTCAAGCTCCTGAATTATAAGCAAAAAGAGGTCTTCATCGTTATTAATGAGAGAGGAAAGTTTCTGGTCGCTCACCTTTAATTCCCGGGCAAGATTCTTTATGGTAAGCGCCTTTGTTCCGGAATGTTCCACGATTTTTCCGGCTGTTTCAATGATTGCGATCTTTTCTGTTTTCATGATTTTGCTTTTTTCATGAAGAACTATTTTCCACGCTTACCGTCTCCAGCATTTCCCGCTTATACTCATAATCTTTAAACTTTACTTTATACAGCAGGCTGTAAAAAACCGGCACGAAGAACAGGGTGATGATGGTGGCAAACAACAATCCCGAGATGATGGCCAGTGTAAGCGGTTCCCAAAGCAGTCCACCCCCAAAGTAGAGGGGTAACATGCCCAGGGAGGTGGTTAATGTGGTGAGTAACACGGGCCGGAAGCGGTTATGAACGGCCAATAGGATGGCGTCCCGATGGTCCACTTGCGGGTTTTCGGCTATTTCCACATCTATGCGGTCGATCAGTATTATGGCATTGTTCACCACGATGCCTGCCAGGGCGATGACGCCCAAAATTCCAAAGAAGCTCACAAACGAGCCTCCGATGAACCAGCCGGCCACCACGCCAATCATGCCCAGAGGAATGGCCATCATAATGATGGTGGCTTTCCGCAAGGAGTTAAACTGCATCACCAGTAACATCACGATAAGGAAAAAGGCCAGGGGAAGCCTTGAAAAGATGGCCCCCAGGTTTTCGTTGGTATCTTCGTCCTCGCCCCCAAATTCGAATGCGTATCCGTTGGGCCACCCCTCTTTTTGTTCCTTCATCCATGGCCCTATGGCTTCAAAAATATCGTCGGCATTGTATCCGGGTTGAAGATAAGCCCCCACAGTCATGGTTCGTTTCAAGTCTTTTCGGATAAATTTCGAAAACTGCCACTCCACCCTTACCTCGGCCACCTGGGCGAGCTGCACATTCTGCCGGGTGGAGGCCGAATAAATATTAAAAGCCTTAAGGGTAGCAATATCGTGTTGGGTGCTGTTCATGTCCTTCATGAAGATGGGAATGCTTTGGTCCCCATCCCGGAAGTCGTCGATTTTCATTCCTGATAAACCGGTATTGAGAGCCATGGCAATCTCCATGTTGGTGAGGCCTGCGCGTTGTGCCTTGTCGGGATCGATGGCCACCATCAGCCTTTGGATTTTGGGGCCCCAATCGTCGGTGATATTTTTGGCTCCCGGAATGGTTACCAGTTTCTCTTTTATCCCTTCGGAGAGTGCAGCCAGCCTTTCGGGGTCAGCCCCGGAGAGGCGAATCTCCATGGGTGTGCCCGAAGCCCCTGCCCCGGTGAGCCGGCTTACGCGGATATCTGCATCCGGAATATGATTGACGCAGAAGTGGTCTACTTTGGCAATGATGTAATCGTTGTCGGTATCGCCGGTGGTATTGAGCAACAGATGTGCGTAATTAGAGTTGGCTTCATTTTTAAAATATCCCAGATCGTAAGGTTCGGGACCTTCGCCAATGAAGGAGGAAAAGTCGAGTACCCCGGGTTGGCCCTTCTGTTTTTCGGGATTTACAATCAGCGAATCCAGGATAAAACGGCCAATGTCATTGACGGCCTCTTCGGTATGCTCAATTTGCGTGCCCGAGGGAAATTTGATATCCACCGTTACCAGGTTGCGGTCGCTGTCGGGCACCAGTTTAAAGGGCAGCAAAGGCATCAGCAGCAGCGAGAGGAGAAACAAAGCCAGGATGAATCCTAAAAAGAGGACCGGCTTTTTCAGAAACCGGTACAACACCCCGTTGTACCACAGGTTCAGCTGACGCATTTTTCGGTCCAGGGTGTTTTCCTTGCGGCCTTGAGTTTTGTTTTTTACAATCACCAGTGCCAGCAGGGGAATAAAGGTGAAAGCCAGGAGCCACGAGCTCAGAAGCGTTACGCTCACCACCCAAAACAGAGGAGAGGATATTTCGCCCATGGGTGTCTCGGCCAGTGCAAATGGCAGGAAGGCCGATGAAGTGGTGAGTGTAGAGCTCAACAGGGGTATCATCAACACCTTACAGGAATGAATGCCTGCCTCCACGATGGTCATCCCCTTCCCCATGGCCACCAGCATCGACTCCGACATGACAATGCCATTATCCACCAGCAAGCCCAGCGAGATGATGAGGGCTGCCAGCGATACTTTGTTGAGACCCAGGTTAAGCACCCCCAGGAAGAAAAAGGTGGAGAGGATGACCATGGGCAGAAGAGCCGCTACCAGCGATCCCAGCCTGAAACCCATGAAGAAGAGCATTACGGCCAGCACAATCACCACACTCTGCAACAGGTTGATCAGAAAGTCGTTCACCTGACGGTTTACCACCTGGTCCTGCGAAGCCGACCTTACCACCTCCACACCCACCGGCAGATGGCTGTTGATGCGCACGAGTGCTTCGTCTACCTCTTCACCCAGCCGCACAATGTTAGCGCCATCTTTGAGCGAGATGAAAAGCGCAATGGCCGGTTGACCGTTGATCTTCACAATTTTTTCACGCGGGGAAACGTAATCGCGGTAGATGCGTGTGGTGATGTCTTCTAAAAACACACTGTTGCCGGAGGCCGTTGGGATTAACATTTTCTTTAAATCATCCAGCGTCTCAAAGCTTCCCGAAGGGGTGAGCACAATGCGTTTACGGCCCATATTTATCTCACCACCCGGGTAGAGTATATTGGTGGCAGAAATAATGTTTTTCAGTTTCAGGGCGTTTAATCCATACCGCGACAGTTGCTTGTCGTCGAACTCGATGAAGAGGCGTTCATCCTGCACGCCGCCATATTTTATTCTGGAAGCATCGGGCAACAGCAACAGCTCATCGCGCACCTCCCGGGCATAGTCCTCCAGAATATTGTAGGGAACCCCGTCGCCGGTGACGCCCAAAATAATGCCAAAGACGGTTCCGATGTCTTCATCTCTCACCATGGGCCCCATGATTCCCTGGGGGAGCAAAGGCTTCACATCTTCCACCTTATTTCTCAGGGTTGCCCATACCGACTGAAGTTTCTTTTGGTTCACCTGCACCAACAGCTCCACGGTTATCACCGACAATCCGGTACGGGATTCACTCCCGATGGTCTTGACTTCGGCCATTTCGCGGATCACCTCCTCCAGCGGGTCGGTCACCAGTGCCTCCACCTGCTGCGGACTGGCGCCGGGAAACCGGGTAACCACCGTGGCAATCCTTATGGTATAAGGAGGCATACTGTCGCGTTCCAACTTAAAATAGTTGGCAATCCCAACGATGGCCACTATCAAAAATACAATGATGGTGGTGCGCGTATTTTTCAGGGTGATATCTGTAAGGTTCATAGCTGATTATTTGATTGAATGATGATCATTTGTAAGGATTCAGGAGTCTCACCTTTCGTCCGTCAAATAAAAAACGAAGGCCGGCCGTTATCACCAGATCTCCTTCTCTGAGCCCTTCTTTCACCGGGTATCCCCCGGGGGTCAATTCCCCGATGGTGACCTGCCTGCGTCTTGCCAGATAGATCTCCGGATCATCGCTTTTTTGTGCTACATAAACAAAGTCCCCTTTACGGTCGTGACTCACGGCATCACTCGATAAAATAACCGAACCCCTGGTTTTATCCATCGACACCAGAGGGATCGCCACGGTCCCCGTCATGCCGGGCAATAGCTGGCCCGACGATTCCGTTAACCGCACAATCACGGGGTAGACAGAAGTATTGCTAATACCGGTGCTGACCTCCGAGATAATGGCGGTGAAAGAAGTATCCGGTAGCGACCCAAAGGCAACGGTCACCAGTTGGCCTTTTTTCACCTGGCCGATCACATTTTCCGGCACGGCGGTTCTCACCTCGATGTTGGAGGTGGACGAGAATACCGCGATGGGATTCCCGGCCCCGGTCATCTCATTCTCGTCGGCCAGAATGGCCGTGATGGTACCATCGTAGGGGGCCCTGAGGGTGGTGTAATTCAACTGATTATAAGCCGCCCCGGCCTGGGCTTCGGCCGTGCTTACCATAGCCAGCGCCGACTCATATTGGGCTTTGGCCCTTTCATAATCGCTGAGCGAGGCGTTGTTGGCGGCATACAGATTCTCAATGCGCTGATAGGCCGATCGGGCAGTGATGAGTTGAACCTCGGCATTTTTTTGCGAGATAACCGCTTTATCGTAATTTATGCGGTAGTCGGTTTTATCGAGCCGGGCAATTACTTCTCCCTTTTTCAGGCTGTCGCCCAACTCAACAGATATCTCTTCAATATTTCCACCGACCCTGAAGCTCAGTTTGGCTTCGTTGCCGGGTTGGGAAATTCCTGCAAAGGAGCGCACCTCTCCCACCGATTGTTTACCGATAACCTGGTAAAAAACCGGCCGTATCTGCTCGTCAGGTTCCTGTTTACCGCCACAAGACACCAACAACAGCGCGCTTAAAACAAATAGAAACGATTTCATGGTTGTTCAGTTTTTAGAATTAAGAAGTTAAAAGCTCCACCGCATTAAGCAACAGGCATCAGGGGTTACCGTCGATTCCATTCAAATATTCCACCATCCTGCCGGTGTAGGCTGCCTGAGCGCTCTCATCTTCCAAAAAGGAGAACCGTCCCTGCAACCGTTGGGTATGGATGTAATCGAGAAGGTACTGATAGTAGGCACTCTCGGCCATATTTCTGGTTTTAATCATCACATTTTGGGCATCGATGAGCTCAACCACATGCACCATCCCTTGCAAATAGGCATCCTGCACTACACGATAGTTATCGGCAGCTGCCTGTGCGGCCTTTTGCGATAAACCCAGTTCCCTGTAGGAGGCCTTCAGCAGCTCCACATTGGAACGAATGCCTTGTTCAAGCGTGGTGAGCAATTCCTTTTTTTGCCAGGCCATCTTATCCTGCTCAATGGTTGCCCGTTGGGCTTCAGCGTTTTTTCGCCCCCCCTCGAAGATGGGGAAACTCAGACGAAGCCCTGCGTTCCAGGTAATGTCGTCGGGCGGAGGTGGAATGGGCAATTGCGAATTGCGGATGGTGCCCTCACGCACAAAGGCCTGGTCGGCCCCACCAATCAGGGCCAGCTCGGGAATATACCTTTGCCTGATCTCCATGGCCCGCTTGCGATCCACCATCTGGCTGGCGGTTAACAGCTGTTGTAACTCGGGCGACCAGGTTTGCATCTCGGCAATCAAAAAATCAGCATACCGGCTGGTCAGCTCCGGACTTTCGAAAAATGAGGAGAGCATCGTCTGATCCAACACCACCAATTGATCCATGCTAACCGAATCGGGCGTTGCCACGGGATTGCTGACCGGTGTATTCAGACGCTGGTTGAGCTGGTACATCGCCGCCTTGTATTGAGCCTCCGCATCGTTCAACTGCATCTTATTGATACTCAACTCACTTATCCAGCGGTTTACATCAGAGATCCCGCCCTCACCGGTCTTTTCTTTGGCTTTTGCCCTCTCCAGATTTTGCTGGGTGGCGTATACATTATCGTTTTTTATTTGCAGGTTGCTTTTGGCAAACAACAGGGCTATGTAGGCATTCGACACATTGGAGACGATGTCGAGTGAGGTTTGCCGGCTGTATTGCCGGGAAGTTTCGGCGGCCAGCTTTTTAATGGCCAGGTTGGCAAAGGCCGCTTCCGACCAGATAACCTGCTTCAGCATAGCCGACCCCGCAATGGTAAACTCCCCTTTTTGTCCCATGGAGGCCTCCACCAGGTTTTGGCTTAGTTGAACCGCACTGCCCGAGACTTCGAGTTGCGGTAATACATTGGACCGGGCAATCTGCACCTCTTTTTGGGCTATTAACAAATCCTGGTCCGAAATTTTTCCCTGCAGGTTGTTTTCCAGTGCCTGGGCAATGGCTTGCTTCAGACTAAGCACTTCACCGGGCATCTGACCCACATTGGTAAAGATGGCCTCTTCCATGGCCGACCAACGTGGAAATTTATTCGTCTCCCGCAGACTCTTCATATTTAAGATGGGCGTGCGTACCTTTCCCTCCAGCACAACCGGGATATCCTTCAGATTGGTTCCTTCGCTCACCTTAATCACCATCAGGGCCACTTGCCGGGCCATTTGTTGAAACGTGAATTGCGGGGTCAGGGTAAGGGTTGCGCCCATCTCTAAGTAGGGAATTCCGCCGATGGCCAAAGAAGGGATGCCCCTTTGGTTCAGGCCGGTTAAGAACGCTTCAGTCTGCGGTTGGGAATGTTGAATCAGGGGAAACAGCATGACTCCCTCGGTATGTTCCGGCAGTTGTAACAATGGATTACTCTCTGGCTCAGCCGATAGAAAGGAAAATTCAATATCCGGAGCATCCCACTCTAAATATCGGTTGATTCCTTCAAATTCGTCGAGCAGGGGACCGGGCACCACAATGGCCAACCTGCTGAGTTCAAACATTCGGGCAAATTGCTTCAGGTCTTCCTTGATACGCACCCACGACTCGATGTAGCTGAAGTTGAAAACACCCGTGCTGTTATCGGGTTGACAGGGCAGGTCCTGATAGGTGCGATCGAGAATAGTGGCCGCAATTACCGGCTTGGGATAGGTCAAGAGCCGAGTGGCCGCCTCCGAAGAGAGCAGACCCAGGGTGACGATGATGTCCACCTCAGGGTCTTTCATGAAAGCATCCAGACGCTCCTTCACTCTATCCGTTTGCCACTCTGCGCTTACTTCCTGAAATGTGACTTCTGTTCGTGTGGCCAGAAGAGCAGTGATCTCGGATTTCACCAGACTACTAAGCACTTCGAATTCATTAGGCCCGGCATCTTTCACAATTCCAATACGGACTGGTGGCTGGGAAAAAAGGCCTGCCGCTGCGGTCAGTAGAACGGTAATGGTGATTAGTACTTTAACAATGGTCTTCATCTCATTATGTTTTGAGGTCTTTAATGCATTTTCATCCGGATAACCGATTTGGCTTTTCTTTTTTTTAATGTGCCTCCTCCGAAGAGCTGGTTTTATCTGATTTTCAACTGGTTCCCCTTAAGGCGTTAGGGGTAAAACCCGTTGAAAACCAATGAAACCTAAAAGACCCCTCCAGGGAATTTTGGGGTATTTTTCTTTTCGGCGCAGGCTCATAAATAGCTTCTTAAAATAATTGTAGTTAGCATTCACTAACTACTAATGCAAAAAAATATAATCGCCCCCTTTTTTCGACAGGGATTACAGCAATTTGGTTTGTCCAACTGGTTTGGGCGCCTTAACTACCAGAATGCGTGCCGTGCCGGTGGAATTATTACTAATGAAATGTACGATGTTTTCAGGGCTTTCCACAAGAGTATCGGGCTCCAAAGTTTGTTTTTCGTCACCCACATGAATCGTGGGCGTCCCCTCCAGAATGTAGAAAAATACATCCACAGGCGTGAGGTGAGGCTTCAAAGACTCTCCGGGGTTAAGCTGAATATGCACGGCCTGCGCACTATCCTTGTCGTACAGCAACCGGGTATCCACCTTGTGTGGGTTCGCCTTAGTGATTGTCTGGCTTACTCTGGTAACTTTCATAATATGGCTTTTAAAATGGTTTCTATTAAATGATCACCCTCGGTGATCAGATTAAAACGGCGATTTTCCAGCTTCCATTTTCTGGTGAGTAATCGAACGGAACCAAAAAACATCAGGTTGATCGTCGCAGGAGGGGCATTTTGTAACTTCTCATTGAGCGGCAATTGCCTGAGAATAGCACCTATCTTTTTTTCATTGAATTCCTGTATCTCCATCACTTTGGCGGTAAGGGATGGTTCGTTTTGAAATATCTCCTCGGCAAAAATGACAGACACCAATGCAGGATTTTCTGAAAAAAGTTTGAAAATCATGCGGAAGAACTTCCGGATAAGGGTATCGGGGGAATCGCCCCTGCTTTCCCTGTTTTGATGGTCGTATTCGCTAATATTAAGGCGAAAAGAGTCCAGAATAGCACTTAAAATCAGCATCTTGCTGTCGAAATGCCGGTATAGGCCTGGTTCGGAAATGCCGATTTCTTTGGAGAGGTTTTTTATGGTAAATCCCTGAATCCCCTTTTCGTCAATCAGCTTAATTGAGGCCTCTACTATTTGTTGTTGTCGTTCGGAAAGCATCGTCAAACATTGTTAGTTAGTGTTCACTCGCAAAGTAACGACAAAAATTATGTTTGCGCAAGTACTTTGGTGAAATATTTTTTCAGTACGGGGCAAAATAATCTCCAGAGTCCAATCCAGGCCAGACTTCCTTAGGTATATTCTCCTACCCCAAAGGGAAAAGGCGATTGAAACTTTGAGCCTTGTCGGGTTGTGCAAACAAAACGATCGAAGAACCGCAAATGAATTGATGACGGTAACGATTGGTATCTGCCCTGTTGCCGGCCGGCAATTTCCAATAAAAGGGTTTCTCCGACAGGGAACTCACTGTAATCTCATTAAAGTATTATCGCTTTTTTATGTTTACTACGAGGTTGTTTTTGATAGTTACCCCCTTCAAATTATCTAGGGTGGCTGGCATTCCAGGCAGTAAACATCATGGATAAAATACACTTAACAAGCTGAACATCAGTCCGGGGAAAGACTCGACAGAACCCTGAAAAGACGGTGCCGAACAAAAAGGGAATTTTTAATGTTTTATAACAAATGATTCTTCTGTTATAATCCCTATCCTATGAGAAACATAATATTATTTTCAATTCTGGTTATGCCAATTTGGTTGAATGCGCAGGGAACTGATACCATTCAGGCCAAAAAGATAATGTCGCTGGAACAACAATTAGATTCTTTACGAAGAACCATAATGGGGATGGATAAGGAAATGCAGAATGTAAAACAGAGTATGGTTGAA
>JBFHFS010000012.1:0-99119 GCA_041583495.1 Marinilabiliaceae bacterium
TGGCATCCAGAAGGCTTTTTTGCACCTCGCGCAGCTCAAGCCCCGACAGGTCTCCCAGCCGGTAGCGCTCGAGGGCAATCTCCAGATTCTCGCGGGCCACCTCCAGGTTTTGTTCCTCCAGCTTCAGAAGCTGCAAATTATTTTCAAAGGCATAATAAACCGTCAGTAATTCAGCTTTAATCTCTTGTTCTACTTCCTGATATTGGTGGGTCTGATTTTCAATCTCAATAATGGCGTTGGCTCTTTCCCTCCTACGATTATGTCCATCAAAGAGATCCATCCCCAGGGTAAGTCCATAATTCACCCCCTTGATATTTTGGTTGTTTACCAGCCCCGAGCCATAATCATTGTACGAAAGCGTATAGCCCGATGAAAAGTTAAGGTAGGGATAGGAGCGGGAAGCGATAATCTTGTAATCGATCTGAGAAATAACCTGACTCTTTTTAGCGATCTGCAAACTGGTGTTATACTCAAGGGTGAGGGCCAGCAGATTGTCGTAATTCAAATCAGGGCTATTAGCGATAACGCTATCCTTCAATACGATGTCGGCCCGGAGATCCTCCATGGCCATCAATTTTTTCAGCCTTACCTCAGAAGTACGAATCTCCTCATTCTGCCTGGCTAACCGGGAACTGTCGGCGTTCAGGTAAACGATAGACTGAAGCAGATCCAGTTTTGAGGAGGCCCCCAGCAGATAACGATGCTCGTCAATTCTTACACGCTCACGTGAGAGGGCCACCGCGTAGGCCATGTTGTGGTAAAAGTTTAACTGCTGAATCTGATAATAGTATTCCGATACGATTTGGGCCACCAGATTTTCCATGGCCATCTGGGAATTTAACGCCCCCACTTGTTTCAACTCATTTAGCTTTTTATAGCTGGCCTGCACGTTAAACCCATCGAAGATCGTCATCTCCAGATCTATGCCTGCCGAGCCGGCACTACTTTGTATGCCTCTGGAGACCACCCGGGTGCCGTCGCTCTTATTTTGGGTGGTGGTATTAGCGTAGCCCGAATACCAGTTGGTCGTGGAAACAGAGGGCAGGTAGCCGGCATTGCCCCTTGAATAATTGTTGTCGGCAATTTGTTCCTGGTTCCGAACCACCTTCACAGAATAGTTTTGCTCCAGACCGGTGGTCACACAGCGACTCAGGTCATAAACTTCCTGAGCCCCGGCCGTGAAGGCCCCACAAACAACCAACAATGCAGGAATCAGCTTTTTAAAACCTAAAAGGCTTCTATTTTGCTTCAGAACGAATGGGTTCATCATTTACTGTTTTTGAATCACTTGAAATAAAGAGATAGATGCCCGGAACCACATAGAGGCTAAGGAAGGTGGCAATCAGGAGGCCGCCTACCACTGCAATACCCATTGCCACCCGGCTTTGAGCCCCTTCGCCCCATCCCAGGGCCAGGGGCAGAATGCCCAGAATTGTCGACAAGCTGGTCATCAAAATAGGCCTGAAACGTGCGGCAGAAGCATATTTGATAGCCTCCCACTTATTCACCCCTGCTTCTTTTCGCTGGTTGGCAAATTCAACAATTAAAATACCGTTTTTCGAAACCAGCCCAATCAACATGATGATTCCAATCTGGCTAAAGATATTCATGGTGATGCCGAAGTACCACATAAAAACCATGGCACCGGTAAGTGCCAGAGGAACGGTCATCATCACGATGATGGGATCTTTAAAGCTCTCGAACTGAGCCGAGAGCACCAAAAAGATAAGCACAATGGCCAGGATAAATGCAAACATGAGACTGGAGGAGCTTTCCGAGAAATCCTTGGAGTCGCCCGACAGGGCCGTTCGAAATGAATCGTCGAGTACCCTTTTAGCGATCCCGTCCATGGCTTCCAACCCCTCACTGATGGTTTTCCCATCGGCCAGGCCTGCCGAAATGGTGGCCGACACAAACCGGTTGTAACGGTACAATTGGGGAGGAGCGGTGGTTTCCTTCAGAGTCACAAAATTATCGAGCTGCACCATTTGCCCCTTATCGTTTCGTACGTAGAGCGATCTCAGATCGAGGGGTTTGTTACGCTCCTGGCGAGCCAACTCGCCTAAGATCTCATACTGCTTCCCGTTCATGATAAAATAGCCGAAACGCTGCCCACTGAGGGCCAGCTGCAAAGTCTGCCCGATGTTTTGCGTGGAAACCCCAAGTAAATTGGCTTTGTCGCGGTTAATCTCAATTTGTAATTCCGGCTTGGTAAACTTAAGATTCACATCGGCCATGGCAAAGATGGGATTGCTCTGCACCTGGGCCATAAAAGCAGGCAATATCTCGCGAAGCTTATCAATACCCGGAGCCTGAAGGACATATTGAATGGGGAGGCCGGCCCGGCGCCCCCCAAAGGTCGACTGCTGAATGACCGTGGCCCGTGCCTTGGTTTTCTTCCTCAGCTGGGTGGTGAGGTCCCCGGCAATTTCTTGTTGCGACCGTTCCCGCTCCGAGGGGTGATCCATTACGATGCGTACAAAGGCCCAGCTGCCTCTCACCAGGGTGGTAATCTTATCCCGCTCGGGAACCTCTTCCTCCACTAATTTGGCCAAATCTTCGATGTAATCGTAGTTAAACTCATAAGTGGCTCCCTCAGGAGAAGTTACATTTACATTGATTTGCGAGCGGTCCTCCAGCGGTGCCATCTCGGCAGGGATGCTTTTCCACAATACATATATGAGCACCCCTGACAGAAGGAGGATAAACACCGGAAGGTATCGTCTTTTCAAAAACGACTCCAAAGAACGCTGGTAGGCCTTGTTCATCCGCACAAAAAACTTCTCACTAAACATGTAAGCCTTTCCCCTTTTATGACGGGTCTTCAGCAACTTCGTGGAAAGCATGGGCGTTAGGGTGAGCGCCACAAACGATGAGATAGAAACCGCCCCGGCAATTACAATGCTGAATTCGCGAAACAGCCGACCGGTCATCCCCTCCAGAAAAACAATGGGAATAAATACCGCCACCAACGTAACGGTAGTAGCCACAATGGCGAAAAATATCTCATTCGATCCTTTCAACCCCGCCTCCATGGGGCTCATCCCCTGTTCTATCTTAACGTAGATGTTTTCCATCATCACGATGGCATCGTCCACCACCAGCCCAATGGACAGGACAATGGCCAGCAGCGTTAGTACGTTGATGGTAAATCCCGCCAGGTACATGATGAAAAAGGAGCCCACCAGGGAGACCGGAATCACCAGAATTGGGATTAAGGTGGTTCGCCAATCCCGAAGAAAGACAAAGATGATGATAACCACCAGGAAAAAGGCCAGATAAATGGTGGTCTTCACCTCACTGATCGAGGATCGGATATATTGGGTATTGTCGAAACCGATATCAATTTCCACATCGTCGGGGAGATCCTTCTTAATATATTTCAACCGTTCGTAGACCTCATCCACGATGTCAATATGGTTGGCCCCCGGTTGAGGAACAATAACCGTTGCCACCATGGGTACTCCATTCATCTTCATGATGCCCCTTAAATCTTCAGGGCCAAGTTCTGCCCGGCCAATATCACGCACCCTGATCAACTGGTCGCCCGCTTGCCTGAGAATAAGGCTGTTGAATTCCTGAGGCGTGGTCATCAGCCCCAGGGTTCGAATCGTGAGCTCGGTGGTGTTTCCTTCGATGCTTCCTGCAGGAAGCTCCACATTTTCGCGTAAGATGGCATTGCGCACATCAAGCGGGGTCATCTGATACCCGGCCAGCTTTTCCGGATCGAGCCATATGCGCATGGCAAATCTCTTCTCCCCCCAGATGCTCACCGCACTCACTCCCGACACCGTTTGCAACTGTTCTTTGAAAGTAAGCTCGGCAATTTCGGAAAGCTCAAGTAATGAACGCTTAGGACTTTTTACCGCGATCATTATTATGGGACTGGCATCGGCATCGGCCTTCGATACGGTGGGTGGGTCGCAATCGCGGGGAAGATAGCGTTGTGCCTGTGCCACCTTGTCGCGCACATCGTTTGCCGCGGTCTCCATATCCACCGAAAGCTCAAACTCCACCGAGATGCGACTACTGCCCTGGCTACTACTGCTTGTGAGCGTACGAATACCGGGAATGCCGTTGATCGATTGCTCCAGTGGCTCGGTAATCTGGGTTTCAATCACATCCGAATTAGCCCCCGGGTAAGAGGTTCGCACAGAAATAATGGGAGGATCCACACTGGGAAACTCCCTGACACCCAGGAAAGTCATCCCTATCATCCCAAAGAGCAGGATCACCAGCGAAAACACCGTAGCCAGCACCGGCCTTTTTATACTTGTTGACGAAAGACTCATGTTTTTGTTGGCTTATGGTTGATTGGTTACCAGTGTGTCGAGATGTATCTGGAGGCCTTCACGAAGCTGCAGGGTGGCTGTGGTGAGCACCGTATCCCCGATATTAAGTCCCGATCGTATCTGAATATGCGATTCGGTGCGCAACCCGGTAGTTACCCTCACCTCTTTGGCCCGGCCATTGGCATACACAAAAACCTTTTCACCTTCCATCTCGGGAATCAGTGCCTCGGTGGGAATGGAAACGGCATTTTCTATTTGCGACAAAAGGGCTTTAACACTGGCATACCGTCCGGGCTTAAGTTCTTCGTTACGGTTTGGATACAAGGCCCTGACCACAATGGTGCGGGTATTGATATCCACCTTGGGGTCGATGGCATATACTTTGGCCTGGTAGGTTTCCGCCACACCATCGATATTGAATCCAATAGGAAAACCAGGGGCAATCTCTCCGGCAAACCGTTCGGGAATGGAAAATTCAATTTTCAGAGGTTGCGCTTTTACCATATGTACCACCTTGGTTTGAGTAGAAGCAAAAGCCCCTTCACTTAAGAGGCGCAATCCCACAATGCCATCGAAAGGAGCGCGCAGCTCTGTTTCGGCAATTCTGGCTTCTATCAGCATAATATCGGCATCCAGCGATTGGAGCTCGGTGGCCACCTGGTCGTAACTCTCGCGGCTGATGGCATCCCGATCGAGTAACTGACGCTGCCGAAATTCCCGCTCACTCATAAGCTTGCGCTGAGCCTGCAATTTGAGCCGTTGGGCCTGAAGCGGCCGGTCGTTGATCTTAGCCAACAAATCCCCCTTCTTCACCCGGGTGCCCTCCGAAAAATAGATGGCCACGACCTTTCCCGGAGTTTCGAAGGCCAGGTCCACCTCCTCATCAGGCAAAAGAGAACCCGTACTTTTAATCAGCTCATTCATGGAGGTTGGCACCAGCACATAGCCACTGGCAAACAACGGTTGATTACCTCCGCGCGAAGCGGATGACCCAACCTTAAACCCATCCGCTGTGGGAGTATTCCATAACGGCTTAAGCTTTGGATAAAGTATAATCCCGACAACCACTATAGCTAATAGGATGGAAACAGAGGTCTTGAAAATTTTATTCTTTGCCACGTCCAGTGTCTGTTTTAGGATGAATCGTTGAAAAATAATAAATCTACATTATTTACTTGGACTGTTCAACCCCGAAAAGGTTGAACAGCAGAATAAAAAAATTTTATTAACCACCAATAAAGTTATTCACAGGGAATTCCTTTCACAATATTTACAGATCCCTGGTTTCAACAGATCGTTAGATTTTCTATATGCCGCCAGGGCTTTCCGCGAGGGCAAAACAGAGGGAATAAGCCCCTTTAACCCTCACAAAGAAAATGTTAATCAATTTTTAAATGGACATAACTGTAATTTTATTACTCCCAAAAACAATATTAAGTACATTTAAGCAATCGTTAGCCAGCATTAAAAATAGTACTAACATGAAACGAGCCCCCGAAGGGTCGGGGAGAATAAGGTTCTCACCCTACTCGTCCCGATTTCAATCGGGAAGGAGGGCATTATAAGCGAGTTATCCCGATGTATCGGGACAGATAAAGAACAAATAATTATAATGAGATGAAAAATTCCTTCCTCTCCTGTTGCCTTCTCCTATTCATCACCTCACAGATAATAGGGCAAGTTCCTGTGGACAGCTTAATTGGGTATTGGCCATTTAATGGCAATGCCAATGACCACAGTGGGAATAATAATCATGGCACGGTGTCTGGCGCCACCTTAACCATCAACAGATTTGGTATTGAGGGAAGAGCCTATTCATTCGACGGTAGCGACAAGATTACTATTCCCACTTCCAGTTCATTGGACATGGACACCTGTTTAAGTTTTTCGGTTTGGATAAAATCAGAAAGCCTTACTGGAACCAGGATGATTCTCGGCAAATCCAATTACTCCTCAACGACCAATTATCTAATTCGAGTCAAACCCGGTGGTTATATTCAGTGGGAATATGATGGATATACCAACACCGACACGAATCCGTTACAGGTATCCACCTGGCATCACCTGGTGGTGACGGCTAATGATCCGGGAAAAATAAAAAAAGTATACCTCGACAATAAACTCATTAAAACCACCACTTCTACGACAGGCCCTATAGGGAACGTTATGAATCCTTTAACAATTGGTTATGCGAGTTACAACGACGAATATTTCATCGGTGCCATTGATGATATTCGAATGTATAATAAAGAGTTGTCTTTGGCCGAAGTGGAGGCCCTTTATAATGAAACGTGCAACACATTCAGTTCAATAACCCAAACAGCATGCGATAGTTACACCTCTCCAAGCGGAAAATATTCATGGACAGAAAGTGGAACGTATAAGGATACCATTCCCAACGCAGAGGGTTGCGACAGCATTCTCACCATCGTTTTAACCATCAAAAGCGTGGATGTATCTGTATCCCAAGAGGGTTCCACCCTAACAGCCAATGCGCCCGAAGCCGTCTACCAGTGGTTGGATTGCAATAATTCAAATGCGCCCATTCCGGGTGAAACCCAACCCAGTTTCACCCCCGACTACAGCGGCCATTTCGCAGTGAAGGTAACCCAGGAGGGCTGTGTAGATACATCTTCCTGCTTTTCCGTTAATCCGGTGGGAATCCTGGAAAATACTTTCGACAACGAAATATCGGTTTTTCCAAACCCAACCAACGGATCTCTTAAGATAGACCTGGGCAAAAAACCAGCGGCCATCCGTTATATCCTGACCGATATAAATGGACGATTTATAAGGCAATCATCGGCGGGAAATGCCCAACTATTTGAAATAAATATTTCCGAACCGGCAGGAGCCTATCTGCTGACCCTCATTTCGGAGGACAAAAAAGCCACTATCAGAGTCGTGAAAAAATAACTTTTTAAACTATTTGTCGGTTTTAGGCGTCAACAGATGTCGTCTAAAATCGCTTCTCCCTCATTTGGGCGGCTATGGCGAAGATCTTTCTTCGTCTTTTTTTATAGTGGTTTACTGCCATTTAAAAATCCCCAAACCCATTCTCTTTACAAACCCAGGTCCATGCACGGAGGAGACATGGTTAATCCCCCTCTCTTTTCGGATCCGGGAATAAGCCAAGCCTTAAACCTTCTGGCCAATACATTAAATCGAAACCTATTTTTTCAAAAAAATTTGATCCCAATCCCCCCATTATTCGTTACACTTAATAGAGAGGGTAAAAACCATTTTACAGAAACAGCATGAAGCCCCTGTTAGGAACGATATTATTATTAACCATCATGAACACCCAACTGATTTTTGATTTTAACAAAGACTCGGATATACGTGGCTGGGAAGTTGTTGACGATGTGGTAATGGGCGGCAGGTCGATGGGTCGGTTTTCGTTAACGCCCCAGGGGTTCGGATTGTTCGAGGGCCGGATATCGTTGGAAAATAATGGGGGATTCTCATCGGTGCGTTACCGGTTTGAGAAAATGAGGGTAAATGAGAATTCTGTAATCACCCTTAAACTCAAGGGAGATGGCAAAACCTATCAACTTCGAATAAAAAACGATGTAGGCAACTATTTTTCCTACATAACCGCTTTCCCCACTTCGGGAGAGTGGCAGGAAGTTGAAATATTCCTGAAGGATATGTACCCCTCTTTCAGAGGCAGAAGACTTGATCAGGCCAATTTTTCACATGAATTCATCGAAGAAATAGCCTTTTTAATTGGCAACAAAAAACCCGAGTCGTTTAAGCTGTTGATCGATAAAATTGAGTTAGATACTTTTTCGTTTAGTCATTAAAACAGGTCGCAGCCGAACTCTAATTGCCATTCACAAAGTGTGGGTAATATTCGGATTCTCTTTCAAATATTTTTCGGAATAATCAATAGTATTCCATTATTTACCTCCACGCCAATAATCATTACCCTCCCCATAAAAGCAGATCTATCCATCGAAGTTCAAGTAAACCCTAAAAACAGGAATACCCCACTCACCAAAAGCGAAGTACCAATAAGAATTTCAGATGGGGTGTTCGGGCTTCCCTGCTTCAACGCCGGGATATATTTCAACTACTCCCCTAATGCTTTCCAAAAAATCAGCAATATAGCTTTTTGAAAGTTTTTTTTGAATAGAAAAATAATGATTGGACAAAGGACCGTCCGTGCCATTTTGGACCTCAATAATATTTAATTAAGTTTGGACTCCAACTTGTCCTAAAACCTCCTATTAGAACCATTATCGAAAAAAAACAAAAGGAACTATGGCATTAAATGAAGAACTAAAATCACAAGGAGACTTCCTGTTTAGACACAGAAGTTTTTTACCCTTAGCCCTTTTGTTTATTGGTATTGGCGTAAAGATGTACGGTGAATACTCCATGGAAGAAGCAAGTAAACCCTTATTCTTAGGTTTGTTAGAAATATCTGCCTTTTTAATAGCCTCTCTAGGTTTTCTTATTCGCGTAATGGTAGTTGGATACACGCCCCCCAATACTTCGGGCCGTAACACAAATGAGGGACAAGTTGCCGATACCCTAAATACCACGGGCTTATACTCGCTGGTCAGAAACCCCTTATACCTGGGCAATTATTTAATGTGGTTAGGAATCTCGATGCTTACCGGCAACCTTTGGTTTGTTCTTATCTTTTCTTTGGTATTTTGGATCTATTACGAAAGAATCGTTTTTGCCGAAGAACAATTCTTAAGGGTTAAATTTGGAGCGGAGTATCTCACCTGGTCAAAGCACACCTCCCCCTTCTTACCGGTTCATTTAAACTACGTGAAACCAACCATCCCTTTCTCCTGGAAAAAAGTCCTTCGACGGGAAAAAAATGGGCTGTTTGGGCTGTTTGTGGTCTTTCTTTTATTCGATCTCTTAGGCTCCTTTGCCAGGGAACAAACCATTTCTATTGAGAAAACCTGGATTATCATTGGCACTATGTGCTCGGGCATTCTCTACCTCATCCTCAAGATTCTTAAGAATTATACTTCCTATTTGAACGAAGAAGACAGATAATTTTCTCCCGGCTCTTTTGCCATAGAACACTTCTAATCAGACCCGGACGGGTGCAATGAATGAACACCTCCGGAGTTGGACGTAACCAACCTATTGTTTATCTTAGTCCTAATAAGCCAAAAGGACTGAACCAAAAAACCCCGTCAAGAGATTGATCAGTTTCGGAAACTATGAAGCAGGTAGATTTTGTTTTCAGCAATGCCACGTAAAGAAACGAATCTATTTTCAATTCGAATCCGGATGGGCCTATTGGTTATCATCGGATTTCTAACCAAAGAATAAAGGATTAACCACATTAGCATCTCAACTACCCTCATGAACCAAACCCGCAAAAAGATGGACCAAACAGCGTCAACCACAGAAATCCCCCAGCTCATCTCCTATCTCACACTTAGGAAATCGGTAGGAATCCTGGGCATTGCCTTTCCCATTGTACTGGTGGTGGGGTCGGTGGTTTGTGGCCCCTGTGTGGAAATTCAATCTTCCATTAGTGCCTATTACCACACCGACATGCGAAATCTCTTTGTGGGTCTGTTGTGTGCCATTGCCCTTTTCCTGTTTGCCTACAAAGGTTACAACCAAACCGACACCCTGGCCGGAAACCTGGCAGGGCTTTTTGCCCTGGGGGTGGCCTTTTTCCCGGCATCCATAACAGAACCGCTGTCCCAATGTATTCCCCAACCCATCGACAATCATCTAATTGGCACCTTGCATTTCATCTCTGCAGCCGGACTGTTTCTGGTACTGGCCTTTTTTTCATTGGTGCTTTTCACCAAGCAGGGGAAGCAACCCACCAAAATGAAGTTAAAGAGAAATAAACTCTACCGGATTTGTGGATACATCATGCTGGGATGTATCGGTTTAATTCTTCTATATGGCATCTGTAGAAACCACCAGGGATGCCTTTCACTTCAAAAATACGACCCCGTCTTTTGGCTGGAATCTCTGGCCTTGTGGGCCTTTGGTCTGTCATGGTTAACCAAGGGAAAAACCCTTTTTACCGACCAATAGATTAACCTGACTAACCCCATGGGGACTTTAACTACCCGGCAGAAAACTCCGGCACCCTCACCCCATGCTTCTTTAACGCGCAGCACCCGTTACACTGCATTATCCCTTTTTACAATGGGCTATTGCGTGGAATCTTTTTCTGTGCATTTAAGGACCCTGTAATCACACAAATCAATTCCGCCTGCTTAGGCCTCCTCGCGTTCAGCCAAACCCGAATGGTAAATTCTTAAGTTTGGATTAACCCAATAAAATAAGCGATATTTGCCAAACACACTGAAAGCTAATTCACTTCCGGTCGGAAACCTTTACACGGGACTGGGTTATTGGTCCGGGAGCCAATTTTTGAACTATGAGAAAACTAATCTCCCTAATATTCGCTTTCGCAGCTCTCTCTATGGGGGCCGCTTCACAAAAAAGCCAGGTCGTTGCCAAGAAGGCAGAAATAATAAAAGTCGCTTCCGGTTTTGCTTTTACCGAAGGCCCTTCGGTAAGCCCTGATGGCAAAGTGTTTTTTACCGACCAGCCGAATGATGCCATTCATGTATGGGATGAAAAAGAAGGTGTTTCTCTCTACCTAAAAGAAAGCCTCCGATCTAACGGAACCTTCTTTAATGCCAAGGGTCAATTAATGACTTGTGCCGATTTACACAACCAACTGGTGACCTTCGACGAGAATAAAAAGATGCACCTGGTTTACGAAAACTTCAACAAAGTGCATCTTAACGGCCCCAATGACCTGTGGATAACCCCAGAGGGTGGCCTGTTCTTTACCGACCCTTATTATCACCGTAATTACTGGGAAGAAGGACATAAAGAACTGCAGGATGCCCGGGGGGTTTATTATCTCAGCCCGAAGGGCGAGGTTAAAAGGGTTATTGATGATTTCAAACAACCCAATGGAATCATTGGCACACCCGATGGAGAAACACTTTACGTGGCCGACATCAATGACCGGAAGATATGGAAATATTCGATTCAATCGGACGGGACTCTCTCTGATAAAACCTTTTTTGCACCCAAAGGGTCGGATGGAATGACCATCGACAACAAGGGTAATGTTTATCTCACCTCCGGAAAAGTATGGGTGTATTCGCCCCAGGGCCAGCTGATTGAAGTTATCGAAACACCCGAAAAACCCTCCAATGTGTGCTTTGGTGGAAAAAAACGGCAAACACTTTTTATCACCGCCCGAACTTCGGTATACATTTTAAAGATGAAGGTTAAAGGGGTCGATTAACCCACAAATTCCTGACCATTCATACCAGACGCCATTCCGCACTGAGCAACACTTTTAGCCCCTTTGCCAGGCAAAATACGCCACATCCCACAAAAGAGATTTCTCTCCAATGGATATATTTGTTAGTTTTGCATCAAATTTATTTCAATGGAATTTACAGCCCAACAGATAGCTGAACTCATAGAGGGAACGGTTGATGGCAATCCTGAAGAGAAGGTTCATGATGTTTCCAAGATCGAAGAAGGCACAGAGGGAACACTCACTTTTCTGTCCAACCCCAAATATGAGCACTTCATTTATACCACCGGGGCCTCCATCGTCATTGTAAACAACGCATTTTCCCCTGATAAAGAGGTAAAAGCAACGCTTATAAGGGTGAAAGATGCTTATCAGGCTTTGGCCAAGCTGCTCCAATTTTACATCGATTCGATGCCCCGAAAGACCGGCATCGAACAGCCCTGCTTCATTGATGCTTCGGTACAAATAGGAGAATTCCCCTACATCGGGGCTTTCGCCTACATTGGAGATAAAGTAAAGCTGGGTAACAACGTACAAATATTTCCACAGACCTATATTGGCGACCAGGTTGAGATTGGTGACAACACCATCATCTACCCCGGCGTCAAAGTATACAGGGGGTGCAAGATCGGGAAAAATTGCGTGATCCATTCCGGGGCGGTCATTGGCTCCGATGGGTTTGGCTTCGCTCCGGGACCTGACAACACCTACCAAAAGATTCCTCAGATTGGAAACGTCGTGCTGGAAGATTTCGTTGAGATTGGGTCCAACACAACTGTAGACAGGGCCACCATGGGCAACACCATCATACGAAAAGGCGCCAAGTTAGACAACCTTATTCAGATTGCTCATAACGTAGAGGTGGGTTCCAACACCGTGATTGCAGCGCAGTCGGGCATTGCCGGAAGCAGCAAGATAGGAGAAAACTGTATGTTTGGCGGACAGGTAGGCATTGCCGGCCATCTCAAAATACCCAACGGCACCAGGCTGGGCGCACAGACGGGAGTAGGCGGTCCCATAAAAAAAGAGGGGGCCACGCTTCTGGGCGCTCCTGCCATCGATGCAATGCAATTCAACAAAGCCTACGTTATTTTCCGAAGGCTCCCCGAACTATTCAAACAGGTACAAGCCATCGAGCAGATGGTAACGCAAAAAAAATAACTGGTCTGCCTTTCGGGTAACCCACCTGTAATGGCAATTAACCCCGTATTCAACACGTTATGGCAAACAAACAACAAACTATCCAAAAATCCATTTCTTTAAAGGGAAAAGGATTACATACCGGTGCTGTAGTTACCCTCACCCTGAATCCGGCTCCCGATAATGCGGGATTTTGTTTCAAACGTACCGATCTGGAGGGCCAACCTTCCATCCGGGCACTGGCCGAAAATGTAGCCTTTACCGAACGCGGCACCGTTCTGGAAGAAAATGGAGCTCGCATCAGCACCATTGAACATTGTCTGGCCGCCCTCACGGGTATGGGCATCGACAACTGCTCTATCGAAGTTGACGGGCCCGAAGCCCCCATCCTGGATGGCAGCGCCCGGTTGTTTGTCGATGCCATTAAAGAAGCCGGCATTCAGGAGCAGAAAGAAGAGAGAGAATATTTTGTAGTCCGCGAAAAAATGGTCTTCGAAGACCCCGAAACCGGAAGTTCCATCGTAGCTATCCCTGAGGATGGAGAGGTCTATCAGGCCATGATCTCCTTCGACAAATCGCTTTTACTGGCCAACCAGTTTGCCACGATAGAGTCCATGGATCAATTTGAGGAAGAAGTCAGCCCTTGCCGCACCTTTGTTTTCCTGCACGAGCTGGAGCCATTACTCAAGCACAATCTCATCAAAGGTGGCGACCTAAAAAATGCCATTGTGATTATCGACAAAGAGGTCACCCAGGAGGAACTCGATCGTTTGTCCGAACTGTTCGACCAACCCAAAGTGGAGGTACAGCCCACGGGCATTCTCAATAACCTAAAGCTCCAGTTCTCCAATGAGCCGGCCCGCCATAAGCTTTTGGATGTCATCGGGGATCTCACCCTGGCAGGACAACGCATCAAAGGCCGCATTATCGCCAACAAACCCGGACATAAGGTCAATGCAGGCTTTGCCAAAATGATCCGCAAGGAGATTAAAAAAAGACAGCTTAAAATAGAGGCTCCCTTTTACGATCCGGAAGCCGAACCGGTATACGACATCAACGCCATTAAGGCCTTTCTGCCACACCGTCCCCCATTTCTATTGGTGGATAAGATCATCAGTTTACAGGAAAAGGTCATTGTTGGCGTCAAAAACGTGACCATGAACGAGCCTTTCTTTGTGGGTCACTTCCCCGAGGAACCCGTTATGCCCGGCGTTCTTCAGGTAGAGGCGATGGCTCAAATAGGAGGCATCCTGGTGCTCAGCGGGGTAGACGACCCCAAGAAGTACAGCACTTATTTCCTCAAGATCGACAACATTAAGTTCCGTAAAAAAGTGGTCCCCGGCGATACGCTCATCTTTAAGCTGGAATTGATCACCGACATCCGCCGCGGTATTGCCAACATGAAAGGAAGTGCCTTTGTAGGCAACACGCTGGTAGCCGAGGGTGAATTCATGGCTCAAATAGCACGGAACAAGGAGTAGCCCAGCCACTTAAGGTGGTAAAGTCGTTACCCTTTAATTGTTTTAATAAAAGCAGTAAACCATTTATAAATGAAGCAACAACCTCTGGCCTTTATTCATCCCGATGCAAAAATAGGCCCCAATGTAGTGATTGAGCCATTTGTCACCATCGATAAAAATGTAGAAATTGGAGAAGGCACACGAATAGGATCCAACGCAACCATCCTGGATGGAGCCCGGATAGGGAAAAATTGCACCATCTTCCCGGGTGCAGTCATATCGGCAGTTCCTCAGGATTTGAAATTCCAGGGAGAAGAATCGTTGGCTATTGTTGGCGACAATACCACCATACGGGAATATGTGACCATTAACCGCGGCACCAAAGCCAAGGGAAAGACGGTAGTGGGCAGCGATTGCTTATTGATGGCGTATGTACATGTCGCTCATGACTGCGTCATTGGCGACCGGGTGATCCTGGTTAACAGCGTGCAGGTCGCAGGCGAAGTGGTGATCGACGACTGGGCCATTATCGGGGGCATCTCTGCCATTCATCAGTTCGTACACGTTGGCAGCCACGTAATGGTTTCCGGTGGTTCACTGGTGAGCAAGGATATTCCCCCTTACGTAAAAGCAGGAAGGGACCCTCTTTCGTATGCCGGCGTCAATTCCATTGGTTTGAGACGACGCAACTTCAACAACGACCAGATCCGGGATATCCAAAACATCTACCGCGTACTCTTCCAAAGAGGGTTGAATTACACCCAGGCTGTAGAACGCATTGAAGCCGAATTGCCTGCTTCAAAGGAACGCGATGAGATCATTCTGTTTGTCCGCAACTCTAAGCGGGGAATCATCAAAGGCTACTTCCCCGACAACGAGCACACCTACTAAACAGGTTTAAATACCCCAAAAAACAACGTCCAAAACAGGCTTTTAATAAAGTGTTTTGGACGTTGTTCTTTTTAATCCCCCTAAAGGGTCTATGGTGTTTGCGGAGCTCTGGCTCTAGGAGATGTCGCCATCGGAAGCATTCTGCCTGGAGGTCTTTAAGGGGTTGGCCGAAATTTCCTCGTGCATCGTTCTTCTGTTAAAAATATCGATAGCCAGATAAATAGCCTGCCGAAACGAATCGGCATTAGCCAGGCCCTGTCCGGCGATATCGAAAGCTGTCCCGTGGTCGGGAGAGGTGCGAACCACTGAGAGTCCACCCGTATAGTTCACCCCATCGGTGAAGGCCAGGGCTTTAAAAGGGGCCAGACCCTGATCGTGGTACATGGCCAGAATGGCATCGAACTGGTCCACCTTGCCGGAGCCAAAAAGGCCATCCGCGGGATACGGTCCCAAAGCCATAATCCCCTCCTCACGTGCAGCCTCGATGGCCGGGTTAATAAGCGTAATCTCTTCATCACCCAGCAACCCTTCATCCCCGGCATGAGGATTCAAGCCTAACACAGCAATCCGCGGCCGGCGAATGGTAAAGTCAACACGCAGGGTTTTGTCAAGCACCCTCAGCTTTTCCAGAATAAGATCTTTGGTCAGCAAACCGCTCACCTCTTTGAGTGGAACATGTCCCGTGGCCACCCCTACCATAAGCTTTCCGCTAACCATAAGCATTACATGTGAGTCGGCACCAAAACGTTCGGCCAGGTATTCGGTATGCCCTGGAAAATGAAAGGTGTCGGAGTGACTCACCTTTTTGTTGATGGGTGCGGTCACCAATACATCAACATTCCCCTTTTGAAGGTCTTCCACCGCCGCCTGAAGGGCCAGATAAGCCGATTCACCTCCGACCTCGGTGGCTTTTCCCAGCTCTACGCGTACATTTTCGTCCAGACAATTAACGATGTTGACCCGTTTGGGATGAGCATCTGCCCCCGAGCGTACACTATTGAGACTAAAACTCGGAATATTTAAGGCTTTACGATGATAGGCCGCCACTTTTGATGAACCATATATCACAGGAATAAAATGTTCCAACACCTTGGAATCGGACAAGGTTTTAAAAATCACTTCGTACCCAATACCATTTATATCACCCTGGGTGATGGCAACCTTTATCTTTTCTGTACTCATATTGCGGTTTTTTTAAAACAGCGACACATCAAAATATGTGTGGTTATTTATTATAATCAACTTTCTATTTCTATTTGCCTCCGACACAACGACCTCTCTCTATTTATCTCCGGAGGATGCCAGATTCTTAAAGAACCGGTACAACAAACGCACCCCTACGCCGGTACCTCCGTTTCCACGATAATTATTTTCCTTCAAATTAAAAGCCGGCCCGGCGATATCCAGATGAATCCAGGGCCCCTTCACAAACTGAGCAAGAAACTTGCCTGCCGTGATAGCCCCACCTTCGCGGCTTCCCAAATTCTTAACGTCGGCAATTGTCGACTTAACCTCTTCGTCGTACTCCTCCCAGAAAGGAAACCAAACAATTCGTTCACACATCTCTTCACCGGCAACTTCAAGTTGAGCCTTCATCGAATCATCGGCTGTACCCATACCCACAGTGCCATGAACCCCAATAGCCACTGCGGCAGCACCTGTGAGAGTAGCCAGGTCGATCACCGCCGCCGGATTAAACCGATCGGCATAACTCAAGGCATCAGCCAAAATGAGACGCCCTTCGGCATCGGTATTTAAAACCTCCACGGTTTTACCATTATGCATCCTGATGATGTCGCCAGGGACCATCGCATTTCCCCCGGGGCGATTATCGGTCGAGGGCATCAGGCCAATCACATGGAGGGGAATTTTATTGGCAGCCAGAGCCTCCAGGGTGCCCAATACGGCTGCGGCCCCGCCCATATCACACTTCATGGTGTCGAGGCTGCCTGGAGGTGTTTTCAAATTGATCCCCCCGGTGTCGAACACCACCCCTTTACCGACCAGCACATAGGGCTTTTCGTTGATGGCATTTTCGGGCTTCCATTCAAGAACCGAAAAGGTGGGGGGATCGACACTTCCTTTATTCACGGCCAGCAGACCGCCAAACTTCAGTGCTTCGATTTTAGCTTTATCAAACACCTCGGCGGAAAAGCCATACTTCTGACCCAGGGCCTCGGCTTTTTTGCCCAGGCCAACAGCATTAAGGCTCCCCACGGGTTCGTTCACCAAATCGCGTGTGGTAAACACGGCCTGAGTCAACTGAGTAAGCTCCTTCAAATCGGATCCTGTCACAGAGGAGCTCACCACAAAGATTTCTTTTACCGCCCTTCGCCTGGCCTTCTCCTCGGTTTTATAACCCTCGAACCGGTAGGTACTCAGGGCCAGGCCTTCTACCATAGCCAGGGTGCCCCCTTTATGGCCCACCAAATCGATCACGGCAACTTGTGAGGCCTTCTCCTCCGACAGTCGTTTCTCAAGTGCCCAGCCATCCTTCCTCAGGCTCTCCTTCATCCCATTTTCGGCCTTGTTGGGTTCGAAAAACCGCACCGCATCCAGCATATTGAGCCGCTGAATAGTCACCAGATTTTTTTCCTCCCCTCGTTTCTCATTCAGGTAGGCGATCTCATCCTGTGTGAAACCAAAATCCGACAACTGTTGGCTCGATTCAGCAATAAATATCCTGTTAATCTTTTCAGGTAAGGAATGGGCACTATGTATGATCAGCTCCATAAAAGTAAAATTCAATAAACATTAAAAAATCAATGATTCCTAAAATAATCACGGATCAGCACCTTTTTCAACTCCCGGTGAATAATAAGCTCCGTGGTCAGGTCCGACCAGGCTGCATCCGGCCGCTCTTCCTCATATTTTTGTATATCGGCAGGCGACACATCAATTCGGTAAAGAAGATTCAGGAAATTGGCCTGACTGCGAACCAACAGATCGTTAACATGAGCGTTCATCTGAACAAAAAGCTCCTCGTAAAAGTGATCGGTATCCCCCGAAAATGATATCTCCAACCCAAACTCTGAAAAATCTTTAATAATCTGTTGAGCGGTTTCACGAATCAAGTCCTCCCGTTTGGCGGCTTTTTTAAGATCGTCATTGGTCAGTGAGGGAAAACTCATTCTACGGCCTCCCCCCATGGTTTAAACGAAAAAGAGTAGAGAATCGATTCCAGCTGCCAAACAAGATTCCTCTTCTCAGGCTTTTCAGGTGCGAAAACATATCCTTCCGTAACCACTACCCTACTATTGACCTCATCGATATGAGCAAAGCTAACAAAAGGCCCTCCCATTAAATCGCCTTCCATTTTCCAAAGACCCCGCAATTCAACAATTTGATGGTCATTGTGCTCAAAATGCTTGTAGGTAACGGGCAGACTGGTTTCGGTGGTCACATACGAACCCGGGGCCGACCCAGGCACATTAATCTGCAAAACGGAGTCCCTTTTATTTAAAAGATACTCCTTTTCAATACATTCAGGTCCGGTATAATCGAATGAATAGATGTAAATCCCCTGACTGATCAGCGGGGTTTCATGCGAAATCCACGAGAAATCCTTGCCCGGTTTATTCCTACGGAAATTGGTGGGTACAATCATGCTCGCATCCCACTTTTCCCCGATCATCAGGGTGAGCTCCTTATTAATATATTTACGATAGTATTCCTGACTCCGGTCCCGCTCAGCGCGGATAAAGTAGCCTGCCAAACGAATCTCTTCAGCCTTCACCAGAGAATCCATCTGCCATGAATTTTTTGCATAAATATGAGCCATTGCCTGCTGCTTGGCCCATTGTTTACTGTAAAACTTCACAGACGGCTCCTCCTGGCTCCCCAACTTAACCAAAATAAGATTCCTAAAAGGGCGCAGTCTTTCGGTAAATGCACGATGGGGGATTACAGAAAGATCAAAAAGAGGTTCTCCCTGGGGAAGTCCTACAACGGGTTGTTTCAGAACCTGCATAAGGGTCTTGCCTCCTACGCTCTGTTTAATGGAGTCGTCCATCACCACGAGCATCTCTCCGGCCTTACCAATAATCGTTGGCCGGTAAACCTTTCCGGAGTCCTTACACCCTTCCAGCCACAATAAGCCGAGAAGAACCACCATGACAATTAGCTGATTAAAGAACCTTGTCCTCATATTTTTTATTTTACGGGTACTTATGTCCATGATAGAACAGTCGTTAATATTTTAGCTATGAAGTTACAAAAAAGCAGTCAAAACAACACTTCCGCAATAAAAGAATTGCGAGCGCACAATGGTCACTCCCGGCATGACCTGCCTGCATAACCCACAAAAGCCAGGATCCTTACCTGAGGGTCAAATCCTCCTCCGAGGGATTATGACCCCGTGGCCGCCAAACAACAAGGATCTGTCCGGCATCGATGGATTTATCCGTCAGATGGTTCCAGGCCATTAAATCTTCAATTCTGCAGTTATAGGCCATGGCAATCTTATGAAAAAATTCCCCGGGGGCCACCTTGTGCCAGTCTTTTACACGCCCGCTCACGTCGCCTATGGGAGGCAGGGTTGCAGAGGGGGGACGGCTTTCCAGTCGCCAGCCATTGCGGTTCTCAATAAAAAGGGGCAACGCACTCCCCGGCACCACAATCCGGACCGGTTCGGTCTGCTGGGGAATATAATTGAGTTTATAAGAAGGATTGAGCAACGACAAGGTTTCAACAGCCACCTTTACCTTTCCGGAGATCTGCTGAAAGGAGAGCCCTCCAGGCACTTCGGCCGTGGTCAGGTCGTCGAAACTAAATTCAGGAGATTCGGGCACGATCCCATAACTCCGGTAATGATTCATCACATAATTAACGGCGATAAAAGCAGGCACATAACCTCTCACCTGCTCCGACAGATAAGGGCGAAGCTTCCAGTAATCCCTTTCTCCTCCCGATTTTCGAATAGCTTCCTTCACCTCACCAATACCTCCGTTGTAGGCGGCCAGGGCAAGAGTCCAATCGTTAAAGTTATCGTAAAGGTATTTTAGATAGCGACAGGCCGCGTCGGTTGCCAGAACCGGGTCGGCCCGCTCATCCACATAGGTGGTTACTTTCAGATCGAACATCCGGGAGGCATGGAAAAGAAATTGCCATAAGCCATAGGCCCCTGAAGTGGATTTGGCGCGAGGATCCAATGCCGATTCTACCACAGAGAGATACTTCAACTCCAGGGGCAAACCATACTTGTCGAGATACTCCTCGAAGATCGGGAAATACAATTGAGACCGGCCCATAATGGTGGCCAGATGATCCCGTCTTTTTTGGGTATATACCTCGATATAGGCCTGGACACTGCCATTGTAAACCAATGGAACAGCCGATGCCTGATCCAGCGCTTTCAATCGGGAGGCCACCAAATAGTCAGGCACACCAACCGAACCTGCATCAGTCTGAGCACCAACCTCCGCGGAAATAAACACCAAACAAAAAAAGAGATACTTGCGAAGAAGTTGTAAAATCATAAGAACACAATAGAAAACCAAGGCAAACGAAAATCAAGAAGGGCTAAAAACGATTACTCTTTATCTCCCTCTTTTTCGCTTTTGTCAATCGACTGTTTTCCGGATGCATCCTGCGCGGATTCGTTCCGAGCTTTTTTAAACTCCTTCATTCCCTGCCCCAGGCCTTTCATCAGTTCAGGAATCTTACGACCACCAAAGAGAAGCACAATAGCCAGGATAACAATGATCCACTCATACCCGCCGGGCATTAATAAAAAGAAAGGTGATAATGTCATTTCTGTTCAGTTATTTATCATTAAACACTTTAATATTCAGATGGTTCTGCCCGGAAATAAAAAATATCCGATAAAACCCTCAATTTGCCGGGAAGAGAGAAGAACATTCGACCCAACCCTGCCATTACAAATGTATAAATTTAAGCCGATCCTTTACTATAAAATGTCGCATACTTTTTTACGCTCTTTTCCCTCGCGGCTATATCAATTCATTGGGTAAGGCACCTCTTCACCCTAAGGGAAAAGCCATTTAAATATGTCATTCCCATTGGCATACAGCAACAACCCGAATAAAATAATCATGCCTGTGATTTGGGAATACTCCAAAAACTTTTCACTGGGCTTGCGACGGGTAACAATTTCATAGGTAAGAAAAAGAACATGACCACCATCCAGGGCCGGAATGGGTAAGATGTTCATGAAGGCCAGGATGAGCGATAACAAGGCGGTGTTGTACCAGAAGCTGCTCCAATCCCAGCTGGCGGGAAACAAATTACCGATGGCCCCAAAACCACCTATCTGGCGAACGCCTTCACGGGTAAAGATTAATTTTAGCTGCTTCACATATCCAACCAACACATTAAAGCCCATTTTAATACCCGCCGGGCAGGCAGCCCAAAACCCATACTCAACCTTTTTGACCCCCAAAAAGGAGGAGAGATCCCGGTTGCCAATCCCAATCTGCCCCGACTTATTAACCTCTACCGGAAGCGTCATCAAGCTGTCCGCTCTGTAAAAGGAGATGGAGGTGGTTTTCCCGGTTTGATCGAAGAGTGCCGCAACAAAATCGTGGAAAAAAGGGGCCTTCACATCCCCAATCCCCACCAGGCTATCGCCTTTTTGGAGACCTGCCTCGGCGGCCGGCTTCCCGGGCAGGAGCGAATCGACCACAAAGGGCACCCGGTATTGGGCAAATCGGCGCACATTCTCAGCCAAAAAGCGTTGTCCCAAACCCTCAGGAAGAGGCAGGGTAAATACCGAATCCTCCCGTTGGACCACCATATGATCGGCATCTTCGAGAAGAATTAATCGTGCAATATCATTAGCGGTTTCCACTTTAAAAGTGTCCACCATCAGAACCTTATCCCCGTCCTGCAAACCGATCTCATGTCCAATGGCATGAAACGACAGGCCATAGGTGGCCCCCTCAACGGGGATATACGATTCACCCCATTTAAACAAAATCATCCAAAAGATGAACAAGGCCAGTAAGAAATTCACCACTACGCCCCCAACCATGATCAGCAACCGTTGCCAGGCCGGCTTAGACCTGAATTCCCAGGGTTCAGCAGGGCGGGCCAATTGTTCCCGATCCATCGACTCATCAATCATGCCGGCTATCTTCACATAACCGCCCAGGGGCAGCCATCCGATACCATATTCGGTGTCCTTCCGTTTGAATTTGAAGAGCGAGAACCCCGCATCAAAGAACAGGTAAAACTTCTCGACCCTGGTATTGAATAAGCGTGCAAAGAAGAAATGACCAAACTCGTGCAGAATGACCAATATCGAGAGGCTGAGTATCAGCTGTGCTGCTTTGATTAGAAAAATCATAAAAAATGTTCTAGATAATTATTTAACTATGAAAGAGGCCGTTGGTCAGACATCTTCCACCCAAAAAAGAGGGGTGAAGAGTGTGGGCCTTCTTTTGTTGATCCACAAATATATGCTTTTTCCTTGTTAGACAAGAATCTCCGAGGCAATTGCCCGGGCCTCTTTATCGGTATCGAGGTATTCCTGAAAACCGGGCGTTTGAATAAACTGACTGCGCGCCATGGTTTTCTCGATCACCGCCGACATTTCCAAAAAGCCGATGCGCTGCTGAAGAAAAGCCTCCACAGCCACCTCATTGGCCGCATTCAAAATGCATGGCATATTGCCCCCTTTATCCATGGCTTCAAAGGCAATTTGAAGATTACTAAAGACCTTCATATCTGCCTTTTCGAAGGTGAGGGTTGGATAATCGGAAAAGCTAAATCGAGGAAAGTGGTTTCCTAACCGCTGAGGATAAGCCAATGCATACTGGATGGGTAACCGCATATCGGGCATTCCCAATTGTGCCTTAATAGAACCATCCATAAATTGAACCATCGAATGTACAATGGACTGAGAATGTACCACAATCTCAATCTGACTGGGAGAGAGATTGAATAACCAACGGGCTTCAATGGCTTCAAAGCCCTTGTTCATCAACGAAGCCGAGTCAATGGTTATTTTGTCCCCCATTTTCCAGTTGGGATGATTCAAAGCCTGGGCACGTGTAACACTCTTTAGGAACTCCCTGCTTTTCCCTTTGAAAGGCCCTCCCGATGCGGTGAGAATTATTTTCTCAACGGGGTTGGCCTCTTCGCCGGTCAAACACTGGAAGATGGCCGAATGCTCCGAGTCGACCGGAAGAATAGGCACCCTCTTACTGCGGGCCAGGTCCATAATTAACTCTCCGGCCACCACCAGGGTCTCCTTGTTTGCCAGGGCGATGGGTTTGCCGGCTTCCAAAGCTCTGATGGTGGGCAACAAGCCTGCAAAGCCCACCAGAGCCACCAGCACTACATCCACGGTTCCGGTGGCCCCCGACTGTGCCAGGGCCTGACTGCCGGCATACACTTTTATCGGAAGCTCTTTCAATTGCTCAGAAACAAATCCATAGTACTCCTCATTGCCAATAACCACCAGGTTAGGCAGATATTTTTTGGCCTGTTCCACCAGGAGCACAGCATTATTGCCTGCTGTAAGAACTTCAACCTCGAATAAATCAGTATGCTGATCGATCACCTCCAGTGCCTGGGTTCCTATAGATCCGGTTGACCCCAATATAGCGACTCTTCTCTTCATTAAATTAGCTGTAAATTATATAGTGTTTCCTTTAGGGAATTTCGTAAAACCAGCCCTAAAACGAGATATATTCCTCCGGATTAAGAGCAGCGCCATTGTACCACAACTCAAAATGAAGGTGTGGCCCCGAGGTTAATTCTCCGGAATTACCGACGTTGGCAATAACTTCTCCCGACTTAACATGATCGCCGATCGATTTTAAAAGTTGCTCATTATGCTTATATACCGAAATAATATTGTTGGAATGCTGAATCTGAATGACATACCCCGTTCCTACCGTCCAGTCGGAAAAGAAGACAATGCCATCCATCACGGCCGAAACAGCGGCGCCGGGAGATGCCACCACGTCCACCCCATAGTGGTTTTGATTGGAATCGAAAGTATTAACCACCATCCCTTTAAGGGGACAAAAGAAGAAGGTATTTTCGAGCCTGGCGTCTTGCTTTTTCTTTGTTGGGGCCGACAAGTTAAACCGTTCCTCCTTCTCAACCTCTTTGCGAAACACCGAATCCTCCTGCGACCGGCTAAAATGCACATCCTTTAAACTGCCGGCCCCTTCCTCCTGGCCCGAAGATTCTTGTGCTTCCAGTTCTTCGGAGGACAAAGGTTCCTCCCCACTCACAATCCGCTGCATATTATTGATGAACCGGTTTCGCTTCTCCAGCTGAACATACAGGGAATCCACCCTTTGGGCGTTCCGTACAATCAACAAACGCTGGTTGGCATCAGGGTAGCCGGGAATATACTCCCTTAATCCGGTAAAGGCTATCAGTAACGTAACCAGTACGATGAGAACAATTGCCGAAACCCCCACCAAAGTAAATACATTTAACCGGGAGAGCCGTATCGAAAGAGCTTCTTCATAGGTCTGCTCATTCAATATTACCAGCTTATATTTATCCCTAAGCTTTTTAATGAGCTTTTTGCGGTTTTTTTCTGCCATGGAATTATCAATATGAAGTTCATTGAGATGACCAGCCACAAATTTAGCAATAAATAGTGACCTGTCCCCATTCCCTCCTTATTAGATTTGGACAACTTTCTCTCATTCAGCAGAGGGCCATGGGTTCGAAAAAAAGAGATTCATTCTCCCAAAATAAAAAAAATAAATTTTATTGCTATCATGGAACTACATGAATGCAAGGTGATTATTTTAATTCCCCCGCCACCGGAGTGAAATCAACAAAAAATAAGACCTCGCGAATTTTGTGGAGATTAAAAAATAGTCTATATTTGCAACCGCTAAGAAAGAAAAACAAGTACGTTTTAAGATATATTGCGGGGTGGAGCAGTTGGTAGCTCGTTGGGCTCATAACCCAAAGGTCGTCAGTTCGAGTCTGGCCCCCGCTACTGAAAAGTCGAAAATCAATCCTTAACAGATTGTTTTCGACTTTTTTTATTTTAAACCTTTCCGGCCATTGCCACTCCGCTTTGGTTTTGTATTTTTGTGCTGCACCCCGTCCCTGCTTGTATTTGATAATCAAGCGAAAATATCAGGATTTCACCCAACCGTCAGCAGCCATACCTATGAAACAATTCCGCCTCTTTTTATTCTGGATACTCATACTCTTCCCCTTTCTACAATCTTCCCCGGCACAAGACCGAATCACAGGACGCACCTTTTCTTCCCGATCGGAAGTCATCGGCAAAAAAGGAATGGTAGCCACCAGCCAACCTTTGGCCACCCAAATAGGGCTCGATATCCTAAAAAAAGGGGGCTCGGCAATCGATGCAGCCATCGCGGCCAACGCTGCCCTGGGGCTAATGGAGCCCACAGGATGTGGAATTGGCGGTGATTTATTCGCCATTGTGTGGGATCAAAAATCACAACACCTTTACGGTATAAATGGCAGTGGCCGCTCTCCCCGCCTGTTGACCATCGACTATTTCCTCTCCAACCAACTGTCAAAGATTCCCTCTTACGGCCCCCTACCCGTATCTGTTCCGGGCTGCGTGGATGCCTGGTTCGAGCTACACGGCAAATTTGGAAAATTGCCCATGAAAGAGCTGCTTGCTCCCGCCATCGAATATGCCCTCGAAGGCTTTCCGGTCACTGAGCTGATCAGCCACTATTGGGAAAAATCGCTCACCCGGTTTGCCGACTACCCAAATGTAATGGAGACTTTTTCTATCCATGGCCAGGCCCCCAAAAAAGGAGATGTCTTTAAAAACCCCCAACTGGCCAACACCTACCAGATGATTGCCGACCAGGGAAGAGACCTGTTTTATAACGGCTCCATAGCCGAAACCATTTCCAGATTCATTCAAATTCAAGGGGGATTTCTTTCCCGCGAAGATTTTGCCCTTCACCAGTCCCAATGGGTCGAACCCATTGCCTCCAATTACCGGGGTTATAAAATCTGGGAGTTGCCCCCCAATGGGCAAGGTATCACGGCGCTCATGATGCTTAACATCCTGGAAGGCTATAAGTTTGCCCCCCAGGATTTTGGTTCCGCCCGGCACCTTCACCTGGTTAATGAAGCTAAAAAGCTGGCCTTTGAAGACCGGAACCGGTACATCGCCGACCCCGACTTCTCTTCCATCCCCCTGGAGAAACTATTGTCGAAAGACTATGCCGCCCAAAGGAGAGCCCTTATTGATACCTCAAAAGCAAGCCTCACCGTGCCGGGCATAAAGAACCAAAGCGAAACCATTTATCTTACGGTTGCCGACCAATGGGGTAACATGGTTTCCTTTATCCAAAGCAATTACCGGGGGATGGGCTCGGGAATGGTGCCTCCGGGATTGGGATTTATGCTTCAGAACCGGGGCGAATTGTTTTCATTAAAACCAGGCGACGCCAACGAATACGCCCCCGGGAAAAGACCTTTTCATACCATCATTCCCGCCTTTATCACCAAGAACGAACAGCCATTTCTCAGCTTCGGGGTGATGGGAGGGGATTTTCAGCCGCAAGGACATGTCCAGATCATCATGAACCTCATCGACTTTGGCATGAATCTTCAGGAAGCCGGCGATGCGCCACGCTTCTCTCATATTGAAACCCCGTGCAGGGATGGAAGCATCAATAAGTCGGCGGGAGAAATTAATGTGGAAGAGGGATTCCCCTATGAAACCATCCGTCAACTGATGGAGATGGGACACAAAGTGTCTTTCGATCTGGGTGGATACGGTGGTTTTCAGGGCATTATGTACGATCCAAAAAGAAAGATCTACATTGGGGCTTCAGAATCCAGAAAGGACGGACAGGCGGCCGGTTATTGATTAAAAGGCCGCCATTAGCAAACCGATATCCTTTGAAGGGATTTCAAATCGCTCCCCCAGCATATGATTGGTGAGAATTCCTTTGAAGATATAAAGCCCGTGACTCACCCCGACATCCCTTTTAATCAACTGATTAATACCACCTTCCATACCCATATTTAGCAGAACCGGGGCAAAAATATTACTCAGGGCAATGGAGGAGGTCCTTGCCACTCTTGAGGCAATGTTGTGTACCCGGTAGTGTATCACGCCCTGCTCAACGGTCACTGCATGCTCCTTTTGAGTCGATTCGGCGGAAGGGCCAAAACAGCCCCCATTACTCATACTCAGATCCACAATAATAGACCCGGCCTTCATCTCTGCCACCTGCTCCTCGGTAATCATAAAACCACTCAGGGGATCAAAATACCGAAGACTCACAATCACAGCATCTGCCGACTTCAGCGCCTTAGTAAGCACCTGGTTGTGCAGTACAGAGGTGAAAAGTCGTTGGCCAATATTTCGTTCCAACTCCCGGAGATTCCGATAGGAATTGTCAAAGACTTTCACCTGACATCCCAGCCCCAATGCTGCCCTGGCAGCAAATTCACCGGCCGTTCCCGCACCGATAATAACCACCTCTGCAGGGGTAATGCCGGTAATACCACCCAGCAAAACGCCTTTGCCATTCTTGGCCTTACTCAGATATTCCGAAGCAATCATGATGGAGGTATACCCCTCAATTTCACTCATGCTTTGCACAACGGGGAAACATCCCGCATCGTCCTTCAACAATTCATAAGCCAGCGCATTGATCTTTCGCGCCATCAATTGCTGAAGCGTTCTCCGGTTTTGCTTTAACACATATAAAAGGGATATTAACAGCTGATTAGGGGAGAGCAATTTAATCTCATCCTCCTCGGGCGGTGCCACCTTAAGCACCACATCACAGCGAAATGGAGCCTCATGATCGGTTACAATACTGGCGCCCGCCTCCGAGAAATCATGATCAAAGTAGTTGGCAGCATTACCGGCCCCGCTCTCAACGACAATTTTATGTCCGTTGGACACCAGCAACTCCACCCCCTGAGGGGTGAGCGGAACCCGGTTTTCACTTTTATCGCGTTCACGGGGAATCCCAAAAGACATTGACTTTTGTCTACGCCCCAACTCCAGCATCTCCTCCTGAGGCATCAGATGCGTTTGACTAATGGAATAGTAGGAGGGAATTCTTTTACCTGTATCGCCCATAACTAGAATCTAAAGAAACACCTCTAATATTTTTTTTCTTTGTCAAGTTACAAAAAAATCATTTACCCATCATTTTTTTCAACAACCCTCAAACTCCTTGATCCATCAGCTTTCTCTTCCAGGTAGATGTCCAGCCGGTGCTCGGGCAAGACCTCTGCAATCTTTTCAGGCCATTCGATAAGGCATACCCGGTCGCTGAAAAAATACTCTTCGTAGCCCATATCAAAGACCTCCTCCACCCGCTTTAAGCGGTAAAAGTCAAAATGGAAGATCTCCTCCCCGGCATCGGTCAAATACTCGTTCACGATGGCAAAGCTGGGACTGCTCACCGGATCGCTCACCCCCATTGTACGGCAAAGGCCCTTGATAAAGGTGGTCTTGCCTACGCCCATGGCTCCATAAAAGGCAGCCACTTTATATCTTTGCAGCAGAGGGATGAACGATTGTGTCACCCGCTTAATCTCTGACTCGTTTTTTATTGTAAAATGATGCTCCATAAAATACGCTTAACGATCCGTATAAAACCCCAAACAATTAAAACAGGGAGTCTGTTCTGTCGGCTTGACCCCCATCGACCTAACCTTTCTGTTGGGTTGGTCAGATGACGAATCTGAGAGGAATGCAACCGCACTTCTCATGAAACCTCATCGACGGCCCGCGGGTTGTAAAACCACAAAGGGAACCAACATCTCCTCAAGAGAGATCCCTCCATGCTGAAAGGTATCCTTGTAGTAGTTGACGTAATAGTTGAAATTATTGGGATAACCGAAAAAGTCATCTCCCGTGGCAAAGATATAGGAGGTGGAGATATTGAGCCGTGGCAAGAACAGCTTTTCCGGATCCTTCACCTCAAAAACACTTTTGGCATCGTAGGCCAGATTTCGCCCTACCTTAAACCGAAGATTGGTATTGGTATTCCTATCTCCCACCACCTTCAGTGCATGCTGTACCCGCACGGTTCCATGATCGGTGGTAATGATCACCTTCACATCTTCGTTAGAAAGCTTTTTAACCAACTCGAACAACGAAGAGTGCAGAAACCACGAATGGGTAAGCGATCGGTAAGCGGCTTCATCGGCGGCCAGTTCACGGATCATCTTCATCTCGGTGCGGGCATGCGACAACATATCCACAAAATTAAAGACCACAATAGAGAGGTCAAAATCTTTGATCCGGCTATAATTGTCCAGTAACCGGCGGCCGGCCTCTACATCACTAATCTTGTTATACGACAGGGAAACATCACGGCGCATCCTCTTAAAAAAGGAGTTGGCCAACTCCTCCTCGAATTGGTTTCGCCCCCCCTCATCATCTTCACCGACCCAGAATTGAGGATAAAGCTCTTCTATCTGAGTGGGCAACAGTCCTGCGAAAATGGCGTTTCTGGCGTACTGAGTCGCCGTGGGCAGAATACTATAGAACAGCTGATCATCCACCACTTCGAGATAGGGTTTTATCTCCCGCCGAATGACTTCCCACTGATCGAGACGAAAGTTATCAATCACCAACATAACCACCTTTTCCCCCTTTTCGAGCAGCGGCAATACCTGTTTCTTCATTAGTTGGTGCGACATGAGCGGCCCTTCTTCATCGGTAAGCCATCCTTGGTAATTTCTCTTTACAAAACGAGAAAAAAGCTGATTGGCTTCCTGCTTCTGCATCTTCAGCACCTCATTCATGGCACTATTGGCCGCCAGTAGCTCCAGCTCCCAATACACCAGTTTTTTATAGACGGTCTTCCACTCCTCACTACTCAGTTGTTCATTCATGCGCAAACCAAGCTTTGAAAACTCGGCCTGATAATCACTGGTTGTTTTTTGGGTAACCAGGCGCTGACGGTCGATATTTCGCTTTATGGAGGATAAAATCTGATTGGGTTTGACCGGCTTAATCAGATAATCGGCAATCTTACTGCCAATGGCCTGGTCCATAATGTCCTCCTCCTCACTTTTGGTAATCATCACAACAGGCAAGGCGGGTCGCAGCTCCTTCATCCGGGAAAGAGTTTCCAATCCACTTAATCCGGGCATATTCTCATCCAAAAAAACCAGGTCGAACCGATTGTCGGCCAAAATGGCCAGGGCATCATTGCCGTTAGTGGTCACCTCCACCTTAAATCCTTTCTCCTCGAGAAACAATACATGGGGACGCAGGTACTCAATCTCATCATCCACCCATAATATCTTAACTTTCTTTAAATCCTCCATGTTCAACATCCTCATTTAATTACCCAATTCATTCTCAACAAACTTCAAATAATCCTTCACACTTCCTTGTTCCCGTATCTGCTTAAGGCTCTCACCCGAAACAGGGCACACTTGCCAGTCGGCACCCGCCAACTGACCATTCCAATAGGGGTTTTTGGCCAGTGCCTCTTTCAGCTTCTCAAATTCCGTGAGCCCGGGAAAACCATCTACCAACAGCACATCGGTGCCATCGTCCAATTGCTCCTCCGAAACAGAAACAGAAACAGAAATGATATTCCGAACATAGTTGGGCAGGAACTGCATGGCTCTTTTTTTATTCCCACTATTCGATGGAATCACCACCATCCCCAGCATGGGGCCTCCGCCCATTGAATAGGCCACGGCCTCCTCCACAGTGACCTCCTCCACCATCACTTCCTCGGCCGGCACCTCTCTTTCGCTGATCACAACTGCGGAGACTTCGCTGCCAGTGAGATACTGCTCGAGAAAGAAACCCTGATAACCAAGGATATCCGAAGACAAGAGCAGTGGTTTTAGGTTGTTGGCCGAGATCAACAACAAAGTAGTTCCTCCCGCACGGGTACCTTTAAATATAGCTGTATTATCACGTACCGAGAAATAGTAATCCATCCCAATATTTTTGTTTGGGAAGGGACCTACCTTAAGCATCCTTTTGCCATCGGCCAACCTATCGGTTTTTAGCTGATAGTCGCCAATTAAAAAATGTTCAAAATTATAATCGGCTACATTAAATATCAACTGATTGATATTGGCATCGTTGTTTACGGCAATCAGCAAATAATGAACCGAGTCGGGCTCCATCATGAAACCCTTCTGCTCCGCCAAGGTCCCCGACGTGGCAGCCTCCTCCACTCCTGCATCTTTTGCAGCCTCCTGTGCATAGCCCGACTCCAGCTTCACCGGACGGCGGCCCTCATTAAGCATCGACAGCCATTCGCCAGCCAATGAGGCTTCGGGGCTGCCCTGATAGTTAGCCACCACCTCCGACAAGCCGGCTTCAAACAGTTTCGCTTCGCCCTTTCGGCCATAAGCCATGGCCATGAGCAACGATGCTTTTGGTTTAAGCGGCTCAAAACGACTCTCCATAACCTCACGGGTTTGCGCAATGGCATGGCTCCAGGCACCCACCTTATAGGAATGATAAGCCTCCCGGTAGTTTTGGTTCATTTCCTCTTCCAGCGCTTTTTGTTTTTCCAGGAAGTCCGGGTCCCTCAAATATTCCCCAAAGGGTGTATCGGGAAATTCGGATAAATATTCCTGTTTTCGCTGAGCCATGCAGGCCCCGTTTCCCATCTGCTGACACGCCAAAAAGAGCGTCATCAAAGCCTGCTTCCGGTGTTCCGTTTCAGGATACTCAAGCAAGAGCTTAGTCAACATCTCCCGCGATTCTGAATACCTGTCGAGCTGCTCATAAAATATCATCCCTGCGCCATAGATAGCCTCCTCCAATCGCTGGTGCGAAGCCTCCATCTTTTCGGGAGTAAGAGGAAGTCCCTCTAATAAGCTATTCATGTCGGGCAAGGCACCAGGTGATTTCCCCTGCCCTGTCTCTGCCGTGGGTGCAGCACCGGGTCCACCCTGAGGAGAAAAGGGATCCGTGGGCCCCATGCTTAGCCCCTGATTGTCAGGTTCTGCACTTTGTGCCTTTTTATCCAACCTGCGCCAATCATCGGCTAGCGGCCGTCTGCCCCAGCGTTTCTCAAACTCCATTTTCCCAAGGCTCACCATGTTCTGATTATAAAAATACCAATTCCCCTGATCATCAGTTGTTTGACTCACACCACTGGACAAATTACGAAAGAAGAAGGCATCGTCGGCCGCACTGCTAAAGGAGCCTGATTCTTCTTCCTGTTGGTACATCGCCAGGAGATTTTCCAGAAACACCGCCCTTTGATCCTGAGGAAGTGCTGCGATTCGCTGTAGGCTATCTTCATGCTCGACAACCTGCAATTGAGCACTCAGTGGGGCCAGTTTTTTCGAAAGCATCTTAACCTCAGCCAATCGAATATCCTCGGGGTTCAGCATAACCAGAGAGGAGTCGTAATAAGCATGAGCAGCAATATACTCACGGGTATCCAGATAAACATCGGCCATCTTAAGGTATATCTTTCCTTTCAGGATCTGGTTGCCACTACTGTAACCTGCTGCCAGCTTCAGGTTGGTGAGTGCCTGCAGGGTATCCTTCTCCCAAAACCAGGTGTCGGCCATGGCAAAATAGAGCTGATCCCGATATTCCCTGTTTTTACTCTGATGCAGATATTTATTTAGCCGTTCGCGGGCCAGCAGGGAGTTGTCCGGGTAGCCCTTCAGCAAGGCAACCTTCACCCTTGCATAAAAACTCATCTCATAATCGGGGTTAAGGCGCACCACCTTATTAAAAGCCTCCTCTGCACGCTGGTCAAGGCCCAGCCTCTCACACACCTGACCCAACACAAAGGTAAACCGAACATGTTCCCAGCGATCACTGGCATTTTCGGCAGCTGCAGTAATGTAGGGAAGAGCCTTTTCATAATTGTCGCCGGCAAGCCAAAAACGGGCATAGGAGGCCATAAAGTCGCCATAAAAACGACTGGGAGCATCCCCCTCCGACTCATACCTATTTAAGGCCAGCTGGGCATTTTCGAGTTGTCCTGCCTCCACATAGGCCCGTGCCATCCAAAGAAGTGCCTCGAAACGTGAAGGATGACTGGGAAATTCACGCAGCACCATCTCAAAGGCATAAATGGCTTCCGGCCAATCCCGTTGGTAGACATGCCCCTTGCCAATGAGCATCCAGGCATCATCTACCCACCGGTTAAATTCCCGCTGATTATAAAATTCCTCATAAGTATCATCGCCCCGCTTGGGCTTGCGTTTGGGCTTAACCGTTATGGAGTGATCTTTTATAAGCTTATTGCCCTTACTGATGGCTCTCTGCATTTGCGAGGAAGCCACACTTGCCCCGGAGCCCGTGGAAAAGGCAAAAAGAGGAATGGTAACGGTGAAGTCATCGGTCATGCTCTTGCGCATCTTTGTCCTTCCCTCATCAAAACTCTGTAACCCATTAAACAAAAGGTTGTAGCGGGCAGTCAGATTCTGGTAACCTCTGGAAAGCCAGGTGTTCTTTCGCGTAGAGCAGCCTGAAAAAACCATCACCAAAATAACTATAAAAAGGTATTTATTATGGCTCATGTAACGATATTGTCAAGTGGTAATAATAAAACTGCCAGAAGGCAAAAATATTTTATTCCCAACAAGAATTAGTCAACAAGAATAACAACAAGTTTATAAAATTAAGCAATTACCCGCTAAAAGTTGGAACACAGCCAAAAAAAGAAAGAAGATTAAAGAAAAGAGGGGACCTAAAAGGTAAAATCCCGGATAACCGAAAATGACCAACCCAGGGAAAGGCCGTCCCATGGCCTGAAGAACATCGAATGGATAGATAAAAAAGGGCCGCAAAAAACACGGAAACAAAAAATGAAGCTATTCCTCCAGATTAGAAAACAGCTTATTATTGTCCCGGCATCTGAGTGATCCTGCGCATGGACTCATCCTGCATCAGAGATCGTAACCACCTCAATGAGGGGACTATCGGTGATGAGTAAAAGTTCCAGTATTAGTTCTGATCGGTTACAGCGACCACCTCAACAACCTGCGGGACGTTGGTTTTAACAACCATCTCAACGCCCCCTTTGAGGGTCTGGATGCTCATGGGGCAATCGCTGCAAGCCCCTCTCAGCCGGACCAAGACACGCATGTCGTCGGTAAGCTCCACAAAGGTAATATCCCCCCCATCGGCCTGCAGATAGGGGCGAATAATGTCTAATGAAGCCTGGATCTGTCCTATCAATTGTTGCTTATCGTCCATAGCAATCCGGTATATTTATTTTATTTGATGGTAACCTCCACTACTTTGGTAGGCGGAAGGTCCTGATTACGCCGATCAACAGCCTCGACCAAAGCGCTTGCCAGACCGGAAAAAGCCATTCCTGTAACCGATTCGGGTTGAAGTGCCGATGGCGCACCCTGATCTCCACCTTCGCGAATACTCTGAACCAATGGAATCTGACCCAACAGGGGAATGTTTTTCTCCTGGGCCAATCGGCTACAGCCTCCTTCTCCAAAGATATAGTATTTATTATCGGGCAATTCGGCAGGTGTAAACCAGGCCATATTCTCAACAAGTCCCAATACAGGCACATTTATTTTTTCGCCAACAAACATGCTGATACCCTTACGGGCATCGGCAAGAGCCACATCCTGAGGGGTACTCACAACCACGGCGCCCGACAAGGAAACAGACTGAACCAGGGTGAGATGAATATCGCTGGTTCCGGGAGGGAGGTCGATAAGCAAATAATCGAGTTCACCCCAGTTACCATCAGAGAGCAGCTGCCTTAGTGCATTGGTGGCCATCGCACCCCGCCAGACCAATGCATCATCAGGATTAACAAAATAACCAATGCTCAACAACTTAACCCCATACTTTTCCACGGGCATGATCCGGTCCCGCCCATCCACTTTCTGGAGTACGGGTCTTTCTTCCTCGGTATGAAACATTTTGGGAATGGAGGGTCCATAAATATCGGCATCCAGAAGCCCTACACGATAACCGGCCAGAGCCAGTGCCACGGCCAGGTTACTGGCTACGGTAGACTTGCCAACCCCGCCTTTTCCGGAAGCCACGGCAATCACATTTTTAACCTCCTCCAACAAGCGGGGAGCTGCCTGTGGCTGCCGGGGTTTTACCTTCACATAAATGTTTCCTTTAATCTCAGCATCCTCGCCTACATAGGTCAGAATGGCCTGTACACAAGCCTTTTTAATAACCGTAATCAAAGGATCGTTGGCACGATCGAATAACAGGCTAAAACTGATGCGCTTACCATCAATGCGAATGTCGTCTTCAACCATATCCAATGACACAATATCTTTTCCCTTGGCGGGATGAACCACGTGCCTGAGGGCGTCAAGAACAAGCTTGGGATAAAAACTCATACTATATTTATTTAAACTTTATAAACTTAAAGGCAAAGATAGAAAATATCGGGCATACGAACGAATGTTCATTAAAATTAATAGGGAGTCAGTTCCCGGGAGGGATCCCAAAAATGATTACCAAAGTCCACTACCCGATCATCCACCACCATAACTCCCTCACTTTCGAGGAGTTGCTGCATGGTCCTGGCTCCGGGAAAAGCATGCTTTCCGGTGAGCAATCCGTTTCGGTTGAGTACGCGATGGGCAGGCAGATAACCGTGCCTGGCGGGAGATTTATTCACTGCCCATCCCACCATGCGCGCTGCTCCGGGAGAGCCCACAAAGGCAGCAATGGCACCATAGGTAGTCACCTTTCCGGAAGGAATTTGCCGGACCACATCATAAACTTTGCTGAAGAAACCCTCGTCTGCGGCCATTGCAAACCGTATTAAAATTGCAGAAGAAAAAACTGTTCGGGCCCTTTACTCTTCGACCACCCTTTGCCCGGCACTCCGGTACCGGTCGGGTTCAATATCAATTTCCGGCTCGATGAGAACTTTCTCCGGTAACCCGATTTTAAACTTGATGTACTTTATTGAAACCCCATGACTCAGCCACTTATTTTCGTAATAGGTTTGGATGCCGGTAACCTCATCTTCCCTTTCAGTGCCATACAAATCGGGTTCGTCGTCCAGCACTTCCAGACCATTTATCTTAATCAACTCACGGGTATAGGTATACATGAACTGGCTGTCGGTCTTAAGATGGATAAGTCCTCCGGGCTTTAAGAACCGCGCATAAGAACTCAGAAAACCTGTAGAAGTGAGCCGCTTACGAAACCTCCTCATCTGCGGATCAGGAAAGGTTAACCATATCTCATCCACCTCATCGGGCGAAAAAAACGATTCGATCAGCTCGATATGGGTTCTAATAAAAGCCACGTTGGCAAGCCCTTCGTTTAATGCCTCCGAGGCACCTTTGTACAAACGATGGCCCTTAATGTCGATCCCGATGAAATTTTTTTGAGGAAAGGTGCGCCCCAAACCAACGGTATATTCCCCCTTACCACACCCCAACTCGAGAACAACAGGGTTACTATTGTGAAAAAATTCTTTCCCCCACCCTCCTTTCAGCGGATGATCCTTTTTAAAAACCTCCCGAAAGGGAGCTTGTACAACATTGGAAAAAGAAGCCAATGCTTCAAATTTTACTAATTTATTTTTTCCCACAACAACACGAATACTTTTTTGGTGATACAACGATCACCATGAGGTTAATGAACTGATTAAAGATTCGGACAAAGAAACGCCCAATTCTCATCCTTAATTATTGGGCCCTGGTTTCTTCAATCCAAAAGGACATCTCCCTGATGCCTTCGAGCCAATCGCGACGCATCCCCTGATAAACTTTAAAAGAGTAGTTTCCCGGGTGTCGCATTTTCACGTTTCCTTTGTAAAGCCAATAGAGTTTTTTATCCTTCTCACTACCCTTTCCTATCCATTCTCCGTCGGGTTCTGCCAGGAAAAACTCCATGGTGTCGACTTGCTGCATCCCCTGGGGTCCATGCACCTCGATGAAGAGCCACAGGTTACTGTAGGGGTATTGATTGTCATGATTCAGAGAAAAGCCAAAATTAAGCACCGCAGAGGTATCCCGGATTAACGGTTCAAAAAGAAGTGCCGAATCCTTATACCAGCCCTTTGGGGGTAACTTCACAGCGTTTTCATACAACGTTGCCGGGCCGCAGCCACCAGCTACCCATACGAGCAGCAGGAGGATTACGGGCAATCTAACCAGGCTGCTTCCCCGAACCATCTCTGGGATTTCGGCTTCTGCGCCTTTTAGACTGGTTGCTTCCCTCGGCCGGGGGATTATTACGCCGGCGCTTGCTTTTTCGCCGTTTATTAGTGCTTTTGCTTTTTTCATCGAATCGGGTAATACTGTCTTCTCCAACTACCTTGGCATAATCCAGCTCCTTATCTACCGGGGCCAGGATTTCAGCGTTAAGCTGTCGCGGTTTCTCGCCCTTCCGGTTCAACTGAATGATTTCTTTAACGTGATCGACCGTCACCACCACCACTTTACCGGTGCTCTCCTGTCCCGAAGAGTACCACATAAGGCGCTTAAAGATGTCGGTCTTAAAGTGATAAAAGGTGCCATCCTCGGTCACAAGAGGAATATTGGTCCTGGGGAAATCCCTCTGGGCATCGATATAACAATCCAGTTCGTAGTTGAGGCAACACTTCAACTTTCCGCACTGACCGGCCAGCTTTTGTGGGTTAAGCGATATCTCCTGATAGCGGGCAGCATTGGTGGTCACCGACTTAAAGTTGGTAATCCAGGTAGAGCAACAAAGCTCCCTGCCGCAGGGTCCAATGCCGCCAATGCGACCAGCTTCCTGACGGGCGCCAATTTGCCGCATCTCAATACGCACCTTAAACCGATCGGCCAACACTTTAATGAGTTCGCGAAAATCAACCCGCTCATCGGCTATATAGTAGAAGATGGCCTTTGTATGGTCACCCTGATACTCCACATCACCAATCTTCATATTGAGATTTAAGCGCTCGGCGATCCTGCGTGCCTCCAGCATGGTTTCATTTTCCTGGGAACGGGCCTCTTCCCATTTTTCAATATCTACGGGTTTGGCCTTACGATAAACCCTTCTGAATTCATAAGAGGAAGGATTCAGGTTATTTTTTTTCATTTGCAACAACACCAGCTCCCCGGTAAGGGTGATCTGCCCGATGTCATGACCCGGCAGTGCTTCCACTGCCACGATATCGCCTTTGTTCAGCCTTATCCGATTACTGTTCCGGTAAAAGCCTTTTCTGGTATTTTTAAACTGAACCTCAACAATATCGGTGGAATTGGCCCCCTCTGGCAAGTCGGAAAGCCAATCGAAGACTTCCAATTTACCACAACGATCTGAACAGGTCTCACATTTGCTGTTCTGGTTATGAGAAACACTCTCTGGTTCCATAAATCAAACATTTTAAGGAAGAAAATCTTCCTGGAATTATATAGGAAAGTCCCTTTTCTGGTTCTTCGACCTCCTTTATCTGGATAGATAAAAGAAATCGGACAACTTCAGAGACATATCAAAAAGCACAAGCTTAAGATGTCCGTTTTGCTCGATATGCGAAAGGGCCAGAGAAATCTCCGTCACCATCGACTCCACATTTTTATCGGTAACAAAAGGCTTAAACTTGTCAATAAATGCGTCTTCGGCAGGGCTGGCATAAATCAGCTCCGCCAAATCAAAATTGGATATATAGCTCTCCCGCAACATATCTATTGTATAAGAGAGCAACTTCTTAACCTGTTCGCGAGGCATACCGGCAGTTGCATCCACCCATTGAAGCATTTCTACCAGATTACGTGAATAGGTGATGCGCATCAACTTCGTGAAGGTATTAAAAAAGAACTGTTTTTCCTCTCCCTCCTCCATCGCCTCCCGGGCCTTGATGAAATTTCCTGCCGAAATCCGGGCCACCGAGTGGGCTTGTTCTGCTGAAGCCCCAAACTGATTCTGCATCACCGACTCGATCACCTCATCACTGAGGGGTGGCAGCTTCAGTTGTTGGGTACGCGATAAAATGGTTGGCAACACACCTGCAGGATTGTGTGAGACCAGAATAAATAAGGTATTTAACGGTGGTTCTTCAAGTATCTTCAACAATTTATTGGCCGCAAAGGCATGCATCTTTTCGGGTTGCCATATAATCATGATTTTATACTTTCCCTCAAAGGACTTAAGGCTCAATTTCCGAATAATTTCATTCCCCTCTTCGGTGTATATCTTCCCCTGGGCGTTCTCTGCATCTAAATACGAGAACCACTCATGATCTGTAAAATAGGGGGTTACAGCCACGAACTCCCGCCACTGATCCAGAAAATCCTCGCAAAGGGGTTTGGTCACGCCCTTCTTTTTATAGATAGGAAACACAAAATGAAGATCGGGATGCACCAGTTTGGCTATCTTTTTACAGGCAGGGCACACACCGCATGAATCTTGTGCCCCCGGGTTTTGGCAATTAATGTACTGCGAAAAAGCCAAAGCCATAGGCAATAAGCCCGACCCCTGGGGACCGGAAAAGAGCAAAGCATGGCTCACCTTTTGCTCGGATACCATTCCAATAAGCCGCTCCTTTACAGACTGCTGTCCTATAACCTCTTTGAAAAACATAATTTGGGTGCAAAAAGTTGAAACTGCCCAAAGATAACAAAATCATCGGTACACTGCTTCACCAAAAAACAAGAGCTTTAGCTCGAAACCATTATCTTTGGAAGAGTTTAAACCAATTAACCCAAGGGATGACCGCACCTGAGCAACCCACCGTAATTTTTTGTCCTCTTAACTGGGGTCTGGGGCACATTAGCCGTGACCTGCCCCTGATCAAGGCCTTTTTAGCCAGGGGATACCGGGTGATTGTGGCCACCGACACACCTCTCACTCAATGGGTTAAGAGTGAGCTTCCGGACCTGGAGACCACCTCTTTTTATGGGCCTAAAATACGATACAGCGCAAGCCGCTGGCAATTACCGGTTCTGCTCATGCAGGTACCCCGAATGGCGGGCTGGATCAGCATTGAAAAAAGAAGGGTGCGCCAATTGGTAAAGCAGTACCACCCAACCCTTATTGTTTCCGACAACCGGTACGGCGCAAGAAACGACTCTGTTTTCTCGGTAATCATCACGCATCAACTGATGATTAAGCTGCCACGGGCCTTAAGATTTATGGAGTGGTTATTGCATCAGGTTATCCGCCGCCTCATCAACCAATTTGACAGTTGCTGGGTCCCCGACTATCCGAAACAACATTCACTGGCAGGCGACCTGGTACACAAATACCCCTTACCCGCTAATGCCCGTTTGATAGGGCCTCTCTCCCGGTTCGATGACGAAAGTCTGGATTGGGGAACGGGCATCCCGTCCAAAACCACGGATGTGCTCGCCATCATATCAGGCCCGGAGCCCCAACGAACCCTCCTGGAAAAGGCACTCAAACACAACCTTCAACAGTTCAAAAGGTCCGGCACCCTCATCACGGGCCGCCCCGAGGCTTTGGGCTTGAAAATCGATGAACCCTCCCTGTGCGACATCCGTCTGTTGCCCCATCTTCCTACCCCGCACCTGGCCCGGTTAATAAAATCCCATAAAATAATTATTTGCCGGTCGGGTTATTCCACCCTCATGGATCTCCATTTCCTAAGGAAAAAAGCCTGGCTGGTAGCCACCCCCGGTCAAACCGAACAAGTCTATCTGGCAGAATTCCATCATAAAACAAACCACCGCTCCATCGCCCAGAAAGATCTAAACAAACAACCCCTCGGGCCCATAGAAGACGGCCCCTCACCCTTGTTGTCCTCAACTCCCGGAAAGGGTAATTTCAGACAAATCCTCTCCGATTTTTTTTGATCCCCTCTCTTCTATCCTTTAACAAAAGTTACCACCTCTTTACCAAATTCCAGAAACCTTTTGCATAAACCCGACGTATTCTGAGTATTGATTTTAAGCATTGATTTTTTTCTGGTACATCACCAAAAAAATAAAATTTTAAGACAAAAAATATATGCAATCTCTATCCCTTATACTAGCATTAAGTATCGCCCTCATAATAGGCTTCTTTCTTGCCAGATTTATCCTCCAATTGTTTGTGGAGCGTAAAGCCCTCGCCAAGCTGGAACCTGTTTTGTTTCCCGAAGGAGCCAGGCAAAAGACTAAAATTGCGGAAGCCCTCAACATCATTACCAAGGAGCGATTCAACGAGGAGCAAATACTTGATTACTTCATCAAGATCAAGGGACTGCAGGTAACCGACCTCTCCGACCGGTCCAACTTCTGGATCAAGAAATTCCTTTTCAGGCCAACCCTGATCAAGCTCAACTATTTTGAGCAAGTCGAGTTTTATAAGATGTTTTTAAATTATCCTGCAACCATGGAGTCATCCGTCCAAAAAAATCAGGACAGCGCTTCTTTAATACCGTGGCAAAAAGGTCATTTCAGGTATCCCTCACCCTGCCTGGGTCGATCAATGGCCTAACTCCATGTCCAACAAAGAATTACCACTAACCAGCTCTCTGATTTCCGCTTCTTTGGTTGCCTTTTTTTCCTCCAGTTGCTGACCAAAAAGCAGTAGGGGCTCATCCTCACCCGCCAGAACTATTTTATCGGTGGCGCGCTGCAAATTATGTGTGTCGTGCCACAACCCCAGACACTGCTCCAGTTGCCTTGCCCCTTGAATGGCCACTTCCGGAAACCGGTCGGGCTGGTAGGAGACGGCCATGAGCATCAACAGATAATTTTGCTTTATCAAACGCCTGGCTTCATGCCACTCTTTTCCCGGGCTGTTTTTCAACAACACCTTTGCCTTCTCAAAATTTTGAGCGGCAAGAGCACACAACTCTTTTTCCCCTCCCGTATAAAACCGATCCATTAAATCATTAAAGACCATTAGAAAAGGGGCTTCGCCGGGCTGCCCGGTCCCTTGAGCCAATTGAGTGAACTGAACAAGTCGTTTTTGGTATTTTTGGTAAAGAAACGCATATAAGGAGGGTGGCATTATCAGGTCCAGTGAAGCAGGTAACGTCATTAGCACCTGTAAGTCGCGGAGCTTACCCCCTAATTTATATACCGGCCGAAGACTTTGCACCAGCTCATCCAGCTGGCCCGCACTCTCATCGCGCAGATTAACGGAGACAAAAGCCTTCAGGGCAAAAAAGCGCTTGAGCGACACCCGATATTGATGAACCGCCTCGGGCCCACCCTGACTCAGGGCCTCCCGGAAATAATTCCCAAAGGATTGAAAATGAAAAGTGGCTTGTTCCTTTATTTCGGATGCATTCATGAGCTAATCTTTTACCGGTTAGAATCCCATTACCCCGCCCAACTTTTGGCGAATACCCTTCCCAATTCTCAAATAAAAGAATTGGGTTCCCCCGTCATTCCTGACTACTTCAATTATTTCTTCTGTTCGGCCGAAAGGGGGTATTTTAAACCCTCAGTTCCGGTTAGAACTGCTTTTACCGATCCGAACAGGATTTTAGCTTCTACAACAACGGGCACTCTGCTTTTATCGTCGGTTACCCAAACCGTCATATCTTCACCCTTCCTAAAAATAGTGCCCTCCATTAAGAGGGGCGAAAACTTCAAACAACGAAATTCCCGGTCATCCCGGTTTTTCACCACTTCCACGCCCAGAAAACGGATGTATGAATCATGAATCTCTCCGTCCACAATCATTCGTATGGGAATTTTGGCCCCTTCCGAATAACCCGAAAAGTCGATGTTTCTGGCCTGATACACCATACTCAGCAAATCGAAGGTACCCGGGGACCATGCCAGGGAAGTATCCCTTGCCACTGCCTCTCCCTTTTGAATATGAGCCCTGATGGACCGGTCCTTTGGGTCGAACAAATAGTGATGAAACGAACTGTAGGAGCCCTCTCTTGTGCTTCGCTTAAACTCATAGGGTTGTTGAGTCTCCGGATTGGTCCAAACCTCAAAGGTATCGCGAACCTTGAAAAACAAGTCATAGGCTTTATAAGTGTTGCCCGCAGCCTTAAACAACCAGCTGGGCTGATTATTCCAAAGGGTAGTATCGACCGAAAAAATAACTTCTCCGGCATTTATCCAGATAAAATTCCAGTTATAATAAGCGTTGTAAAAAACCCGCTCTCCCGGCTGATAAGCCAACTGATTGGAGCCCCCCCCGTTTTGGGCAACCATCAGCCCATGCCCCGAAAAAAAAAGAGTCAGGCACAAGAGCTTTAACCGCAGGATTATCCTGCCAGGATGGGAGATTCCAAAATTGAAGAGTCCGGCCATACATTACCTTCGTTGTTGTGTCGAGGCTTTAGCCTTGCTTTTTTTCACACGATTCTTTTGCACAAATTCGAAGTTTGGATGCAACACCAGATCCCAGGGAACCTTTTGATCCCAATTAGCCTTCACCGTGATGGCATCGGGATAGTAAAAAACACTTTCAGGCTGGCGCCCCTTACTGAAATCACCGGTATCCCATTGTTGATTTCGATTTACATCAGCCACAATACGCAACCAATATTCACCCGGCTTAAGATAACGAAAGGCGATCTTCCCATTGGGAGGCAAATAACCCTGACTCACCAGTTTCTCCTGCTTGCTAAGCACTTGCAGCAACCACGTGGTGTCTGTCTGAAGGGTATTAATATACAGCGTTCCATAGCTGTCCTCCTTATTAATCTCCAGATCGTATTTCAGCGGCTTATTTACCAATCCATAAATTCCTTCAAAAGCTGCCGAATCGACCTCCAATCTATATTTCTCGCCCGGCAACCAATCGTGAAGGATCTGATAATTGCGAATCCGTATAGAATCCTGCTGCCACCTATAATCAACCGGCTGGTAAAGGGTATCCACCAATTGCGTAAGGGTTATGCCTGTGGTATCAACCGAAGCCAAAGGAACCGGAAAGCCCAGCCACAAACGCCCCATAATATTTAGATTTCGCGCAGGTCCTTCCACCCTCAGGGGTTCCACGGTTTCTTCCTCATCGTCTTTTTTTCGCTTCCTCCTATCGGCCTCTTCAAAGTGAAACAACTTAATGGTATCGGTACGTGCAATCAGTTTTTTTAATGAATCCCTTACGGGATAGACAAACTGCACCGTAAGAGTATCCATTGAAATAAGGGCACTGTCGGTGAGCCAGATAGATGTCGTATCGTTGGCCAAAGAGCGCTCATAGATGAACCAATCTTTTTTTGAGGGGGTGGCATTAAGCATACTGATCTCAGCCCGCTTCTCCAGGGGTCTGTTGAAGATGAAATCCAAACGGTGTCTCACCTTCCGCTCCCGGCCGGAAAGGTACTGAGTTTTATAATCCTCCTGGAACAAAAACAGCTCAAGACTGTCGGGCAGATAGGCTAACACACTGCTTACCATAAGAGTATCCAGAGTTAGGGAATCGGTAAACACAGAATCTATCCGATCGCGATACTCAAAGGAAGGTTCGATGAGCTTCGACTCCCAGGCAATACGTTCGCCGGGTTGATCGAAGCGGTAATTACGGTTAACATCCTCAAGGGCAAAGACCCGGTACACTTCCTTAGCCAGATTCTTAATGGTGAAGCGGCCAAGCTCATCGGTTTTGGCCACCCGGGGAGGCGCCATTTTGGTAAAGGCTGAATCCTGATGATTCACATGAGCCATCACCAAAGCCCCTTTCACAGGGGTCAGGGTCCCGGCCTCAAAAACGTGACCGGCAATCTGAAGGCTGTCCATTGATTCACCCGTAGAGAAGGAGAAGGTAAAGTTATTGATGGGGTTATTTTCATTATTGTCCTGGATGGCATCCGCAAAATCAATGGTATAGGTGGTAGAGGGTTGCAAATCGCCCTCAAATTTAATGTTCACGGTTTTGCTACGGGCTGTTATGGTAGGCATCTTATCCACGGGAGGCGATATCACTACCTTCTGAAGCACCTCATTCAATTTTATGAGTTCGTCAAACTCAATATCAATGACCCTGCCCTTAAAATTCTTTGAATCCGGAGCCGGCGTGGATTGAACCATCCGGGGAGGTGTTTCATCTTTGGGCCCTCCATCGGGATATCCCTGACTGGCACAACCATTCACCAACAACCCCAAAACCCCAGGCAGCAGATATAATAAAATTTTTCTCAACATTCCGCGTTTTGATTTCTACAAAAAAGCCTACAAATTTAGCGCAAAATAGTGATTAAAAAGCGAACTGCAATCATCAATCCTCCTCCCAGGGTAATCCAAAGAAGAAGAAAACCACCCCAAAAGGGATGCCTTCACCAAACTATTAACCTGCGCCAATTGGGTGAAGTCCCAAAAAGCTTTAAATTTGTGTCGAACCTATTTTTTTAAACACACATGGAAACAAACAATACAACCGGTAACCAATCACAGAAACGACTCTACCAAATTCTGGGCGTTTCGGCCGTGTTACTTATTACCGTGGTGGTTCTATACATTACCAAAAGTGTACAAATGTCTGAAATCGTCGGGGAAATGACCGAGGAAAAACAGATCTTAACAGAAGAGTATCAGCAACTGGCTATGGGATACGACTCACTGGAATCCACCAGCGACACCTTAAATCTCATGCTGGATATGGAACGCGAGAAGATAACTCATCTTATTGAAGAGATAAAAACCATAAAAGCCACCAATGCCTCAAAAATACGCGAATACCGCAAGGAGCTGTCGTCGTTAAGAGGCATTTTAAAGAGCTACATCTTCCAGATTGATTCTCTGAACGCCCGCAACGAGGAGCTGACACAAGAGAACAAAGAATTTCAAAGGCGCTACACACAAATAAAAAGCTCCTATCAAAAGCTGGAAGAAGTGAAGAGCAATCTGGAGGGAAAAGTGGAGATTGCCAGCCGCCTGGAGCTCACCCAACTATCGGCCGAAGGGCTGAATGCCAATGGTCGCAGCACCAACAAGAGTAACCGCGTGGCCAAGATCAAAGTCTGCTGCACCATAAAGAAGAACATCACCGCACCTGTGGGAATGAAATCGTTTTATCTTCGTTTGGAACGACCCGACGGACAGCTTCTGATGCACAGTCGCAGCGACCTGTTTAAGTTCGAAGGCAACGAAATCAACTATTCAGCCATGCGCACCATCGAATATGGCGGTGATGCCACCGATTTGTGTATCTTTTATGATGCCGACAGCGGAGAACTGATGAAAGGCACTTACGTGGCCGACCTGTTTGCTGACGGGGCGCAGATCGGAAATTTCACTTTTGAGCTCAATTAAGAAACGGTTTAAAGTTTGTTTTTGGAATTAGCCTGGTTCTCATACCAGTCATAATTGATGCCGACAGCAGGGCTGATTAAAGAAATTTTGCTGGCATATGAGGGGCAAAATAAACCAAGGGAAAGGTTCAAGCCGTTTCAATGAAATACCCATGGATGCCACAAGATTGTCTTTCCTGAAAGGGGTTTCTTTACAGGAGTCCGTCCTGACAAACAAAGGCCGCCATCACTTTAGAGCTGCGTCTCTTTGTTGCTGAACCATATGTGACAGTCCACATGCATGAACGGGGGGAACCACCGAAAAACGCCCCCTTAGTTCAGCCGGTGCATTCTCCACCACAAAAGAGTTGGGGTGAAAACAGTTGAGCATATCCAAATCGTTAAAATCGTTTCCCAACACACACACCTCTTCTTCCCCAATATTTTCGTGCTCACAAACCAGTAAAATTCCGGATGCCTTGGAAACGTCGGGATGAAAAAACTCAATCCACACACTCTCTCCATCGATTGGTGAGGTAGCCCGCACCGATTTTATTCCTTTAAGGGAGTTACAAACCACCTCAACATCTTCGGGTTTTGACAGAAAGGCCAGCAACTGGCAATAATACCGGTCCTGGTTGGGAAAAGGCTCGAAGGGAACCCCATTATTGGCATTGAAAGCCAAAAATCGTTCAAAGTCGGGATGCGACTCCACCGGCGGAACATACCAAAACTTGTGGTTATTTGGGATGGTGTCGTGCAGCGTGAAACCCCATCCATTTTCGGAAAGATAGTCCATAACAGTGGCCACCTGGCCGCTATCCAGATGCAGAGACTGCATCAACTCACGTGTCTTCCAGTTGAAGACTCCTGCTCCTGATGAAAAAACAAGATAATCGATGGGGAAATCCTCCGGCAAGGCCTGAAGTGCAGAAGAAAAGGTCCGTCCCGTAGCCACCACCCGGATCACCCCTTCCCGACCCAGCTCGGTGAGAATCGCCAAATCCAACTCATTAAAAGTCCCTGAATGGGGAAGAATGGTACCATCAAGATCGGTCGCTACAAGTTTCATCTTCATACACAAATATCTTAATGCCACTCATATGGGGTGGATTGATAAACATAGTAATTGAGCCAGTTGGAATACAACAGATGTGCATGACCACGCCAGCTTACCCGAGGTTTTTTAGCGGGATCATCTTCCTGAAAATAGTTGCCCGGGATGGCTATTTCCAGCCCCCGCTCCAGGTCGCGCAGATACTCCTCCTTTAGAGTGTTGCTATCATACTCGGGATGGCCGGTGAGAAAGACCTGACGACGGTCCTTGGACATCACCAGATAGACCCCCGCCTCGGGCGAATCCGATAGTACAATAAGATCCTCCTCCCTTTGAATATCAGAATGGCGCACACCGGTATATCTCGAATGAGGCACGGCAAACATATCGTCGAAACCTCTCAGGAGGGGCTCGTTGGGGGTAATAACCCGATGAGAAAAGATCCCAAAAAGTTTAGAGGGAAGAGTGTACTTGGGAATCCCAAAATGATAATACAACCCGGCCTGACCACCCCAGCAGATATGCAGGGTAGAGGTCACATTGGTTTTACTCCATTCCATGATCTCGCAAAGTTCTTTCCAGTAGGTCACTTCCTCAAAGTCGAGCAATTCAACGGGGGCCCCGGTAATAATAAGCCCATCAAAATGCAATTCTTTAACCTCATCAAAGGTTTTATAAAAGCTGAGAAGATGTTCCATGGAAGTATGCCGGGGCGTATGCGACGAGGTCATCAGCAACTCTACCTCCACCTGCAGGGGCGTATTCGACAAAACCCTGAGCAGATGTGCTTCAGTGGTAATTTTTAACGGCATAAGGTTGAGGATAAGAATCCTCAGGGGCCGGATATTTTGTTTCACCGCCCTGCTCTCTCCCATCACAAACACATTCTCGGCCTCCAACATGGCTTTGGCAGGCAATAAATCCGGTATATTTACAGGCATGCTATCAATATTATTAAAAAAAATCCAACAATTATTTTTTGCGCTTCAGGATGCCGCAAAAGATGATGTTTAGGATGTTATCCAGCTGAAGCCTAAAGTTATCGAAGTTTTCCACTCCTTTAAACAAAGGCATCTCCACCCCGCGAAACGCGGTTCCGAGACCCACGGCAGCCAGACGTGTATCTTTTATGTCGAACTCCTCCTTCAGAACCCCTTCGTCCAGGATGGCTTTCAGCATATCCTCCTCATTTTGGTCGGCCTGATTCTTAACCTCATTCAAAAATTCGTAAACCCCATACATGCCTTCGCGAATGGCTTTTTGATAATTCACCAGATCCCGGATGGTTTCCATACGCACAATCACATAATCATGCAGTTTTTCCCGGGCTAACTTGGGAGACTTAACAATTTCCATCAATTTGCTTTCCAGCATCTCCGATTCCATCTCAATCACCGCCTGAAAAATCTCCTCCTTGTTCTTAAAGTAATAGTAGAGCGAACTTTTCCCTTTTCGAAGAATCTGGGCGATATCCTCCATGGTGGTTTTTTTATAGCCAAAACGGGCAAAAAGATCCCTGGCGGCATCCAAGATGGCATTGCGAATCGCATCCTGACCGGAACTCAAAAGGTTAGATTCCAATTTCATTATGAGTACATTTTTAAGGTTACAAAAGTAATAAAATTAAGGCGTTGATCTTTTAATCTTTTGGCGCGGGGGAGAAATCCAGCTGCCTGCGCTCCAGGTTGGCTCTCACGATTTGAATTTTTATTTCATCTCCCAGCTGATATTTTCGTTTTTTACGACGACCTACCAAACAATATTGGTCTTCATCAAACTGATAAAAGTCATCGTCGAGGTCGCGAATAGGTATCATTCCCTCGCATTTGTTCTCATTGAGCTCTACGTAGAGGCCCCATTCGGTAACCCCGGAGATAACCCCGGTGAAGACCTCACCCACTTTATCCTTCAGAAACTCAACCTGCTTATATTTTATGGAACTGCGTTCAGCATTGGCAGCCAGGGCTTCCATCTTGGAACTGTGATCACAAAGGGGTTCATACTTTTCCTCCAATACCGACCGACCACCATCCAAATAGCGCTGCAACAATCGATGAACCATCATATCGGGATACCGCCGGATAGGAGAAGTAAAATGAGAATAGTATTTAAAGCCCAGACCATAGTGTCCTATGTTATGAGTGGTATAAACCGCCTTTGCCATGGTGCGAATAGCAAGAGTTTCCACTATGTTTTGCTGGGTTTTTCCCTGCACCTCCTTAAGCAACCGGTTGAGCGAAGTACTGATGTTTTCATTGGCTCCCGGCATGGCTTCGTATCCAAACTTACGCACAAAACGACCAAATTTCTCGTACTTCTCAGGATCGGGAGTATCGTGGATTCGATAAACAAAAGTCTTAGGCTTTCCATGGGTCCGCCCCGCCTCATCGGCCAACTCGTTTCTTCCGATTAATTCAGCCACCCGCTTGTTGGCGGCCAGCATAAACTCTTCGATCAGTTTATTGGAATCCTTCGACTCTTTGAAGAACACACTTAAGGGTTTTCCGGTTTCGTCCATCTCAAACTTAACCTCCACACGCTCGAAGTCGATAGATCCATTGCTAAAGCGGATGGCTCTTAACTTTTTAGCCAACTTGTCGAGCGTTAAGAGCTCCTCACTCAATTCCCCTTTCTTTTGCTCCAGGATCTCCTGAGCTTCTTCGTAGGAAAAACGCCTGTCGGAATGAATCACCGTACGGCCAACCCAGCTGCGCTTCACCGTTGCGTCATCAGTCATCTCAAAAACCACCGAGAAACAGAGACGATCCTCATTGGGACGCAAAGAACATAAATCATTACTCAACCGCTCGGGCAACATAGGCACCACTCGGTCTACCAGATAAACAGAGGTGGCTCGTTCGCAGGCTTCCTTTTCCAGCAAAGAATCCGGCTTCACATAATGGGTCACATCGGCAATATGAATACCTACTTCCCATAACCCGCTGGGCAGCTTTTGGATCGATAAAGCATCGTCAAAGTCATTGGCATCGGCCGGGTCGATGGTGAAAGTAGTGACCTTTCTGAAATCGCGCCGGTTGGCCAGGTCCTCTTCTGAAAAGGCCGCATCAATCTTCTCTGCGATGGCAATCAGGTTCTCCGGATATTTATAGGGGAGATTATATTCGGCCAAAATGGCATGCATCTCAGTGTTGCTCTCCCCGGGATTCCCCAAAACATCCACTACCTCCCCCATAGGGTTCTTAGCCTTTTCGGGCCACTCGGTGATGCGTACCACGGCTTTTTGGCCCGCCTCAGCCCCATTGAGTTTATCCAGGGGAATGAAAATATCGCGGTTCATCACTCTTGAATCTACCACAAGAAAGGCAAACCCTGAAGAAACCTCGATGGTACCCACAAATTTATCCCGGCTTCTCTCAAGAATCTCAACAACCTCCCCCTCGAGTTGTCTGCGACGCCTGTGGGCAAAGAGTAACACTTTAACCCGGTCGCCATTTAAAGCATGTCCAAGATTGGGCTGGGCCACAAAAACATCCTCTCCTTCGGTGTCCGTAACGATATAAGCGGCTCCCGAAGCGGTCATGTCGACCGTCCCTTCCACATGTGACTCAAAAACCAACAGCTTAAACCGACCGGTAGTTACCTCATTGAGAAACCCTTTCTCTGCAAGCTCAAACAGGCAGATCTCTACCATTCGCCGCATACTCTTCTTTTTCAGATTCAGCAACGCAGAGAGTTGTTTATAATTATAGGTGCGATCGGGGTTCTTATTGAACTGCTCTAAAAGTATTTTCTTAAGATTGGATTTACCCAACCCTCTACTATCGCTATTTTTCTTTACTGACATAAATGTTTAATTATTAAAAATACTGGTTGGGAGGGAAGATCATTTCCGGTTAATCAAACAAACCAACCGAAGACTTTCGTAAGTAGCTATTAACAAAGACAATGATCGAGACGACCCAACAAAAAAATTATCTCAAAAACACATTGGGCGTTTCAAAGTTAACACTTTTAAGAAGAATAAGACAGAGCCGATTAAATTGTTCAAAAAATTTACCAAAATACCCCCCACCCGAAAAGTCCCTCTGAGCCCCCGGTAGTTCTATTTTTTATCGGTTTTATAAAAAACGATGCTTCGTTAATTTTTTGTAGATGACCAGATACCAGCGTTTTTTCTGAATGGATAAACTATTCTTACCGTACTGATATTAAATACTTTGCAAATACAACCAAAGCCTGTTTTCCGACTCCTCCGCTCTGCTACCCTTCGGTCGCCGAAACCAAGGCCCGGGTGCCAGCGCCAGGTAGTTTTGCGCTCGCGAAAAAGCTAACCAGCTGTTGTAAATTGGAAAGGCAATGAATTGTTGAGACCGCTCAAATTGCCTCCAGTGCCCGCCGAACCACCTCGATCAGATCATCAGGATCCTCCAGGCCAATACTAAGCCGCACCAAAGCCGGAGTAATGCCTAATTTCTGACGGTCTTCGGGGGACACATCCACATGAGTCATGGTTGCCGGATGCTCGGCCAGACTTTCGGTGGACCCCAAACTAACGGCCAATTTAAAGAGAGACAAATTATCCAGAAACCGAAAAGCCTCCGCTTCTCCGCCAACAACGTCGAACGCCACCATTGACCCGGCCGACAAACACTGCTTTTTAAATATTTCTTTTTGTGGATCCCCTTCTTCCAGGAAACCCAGATAATGCATTCGCTTAACTTTGGGATGCGATCGGATAAAGGAGGCCACCCTGGCGGCACTTCGGGCTTGTTGTTCCATGCGTATTTTAAGGGTCTCCAGACTTCGGAGAATCAGCCACGAAGAGTGAGGATCGAGCATACTCCCCAAAAAAGTACGCGTTCCCTTAATGGCAGAGATGAGCCGGGTACTGCCCACACAAGCTCCCGCCACCAGGTCGCTGTGCCCCCCAATAAACTTTGTGGCCGAATAAACCACCAGATCCGCCCCAAATGCCATCGGATGTTGAAATACCGGACCCAAAAAGGTATTGTCGACAGCCAGAATGGTTTTGTGATCGGGAGTAGAAAAATGATTCGACAAAGAGGCACACATCCCAATATCGATGATCGAATTGGTTGGATTCCCCGGGGTTTCCACGTACATTAAGGCAGGCTTCTCTCCCGGAAAGTGTTTTTCGACCCGACCCAGGATATCCGACTCAGTGTCGGCAGCCGTGAACATGAGGATTTTTATTCCAAACAGCGGTAACACGTGATGTATAAAATGATCGGTCCCCCCATATACAGGGCTGCCAAACAGCAGCAGATCGCCAGGATGCAAAAAGGTAAACATCATGGTGGATATAGCCGCCATGCCTGATGCAAAGAGCGCCGCTGTTTCACCCCCATCCCATACCGCCAAACGTTTTTCTGCATTCTGGAGTGTGGGATTATTTACACGACTGTAAATCATCCCCATCTCTTCCCCCGGCCGGGGCTCACGAAGTCCATAAGCCAACTCAAAAAAAGCCTTGCCTTCTTCGGCATTTTTAAAGGTAAAGGTTGAAGTCTGAAATAGAGGGGCTTTTACAGAACCCATATGTGCATGAGCATTGTGTCCCAGGGACATCATTAAGCTTTCGGGTGAAAAATGCCTTTGATCCATTTCCTTCGTTTTTTGGGTTTACCATTCAAAAAATCTAATGCGCTATTCAAATTTAGGAATTAATAAAAATATTTGCTGCCTTTGGCCTTAATTATGGTTTTTATTTCTTTATTTCAACTTTTCCAGCACAAATAATTCTGACAACTCACATAAACACGGGCCTTTTTGGAATAATTTTCTAACCTTGTAATCCAGATAAAACGAGCCCCAAAAAAACGGGGACGCATTACACCAATCGACTGACAAACAACTTATTCCTGACTTACCAATAAGAACCATTGCCTGTTCCGGACTTGACAGAGAGAATGAAATTTCCTTGTGAGTTCTTCTAATCGGGCACGGGGTGAGAATTAAAAATCAAATTGCAAACAGATGAAGTTAGACAAAACAGACCAAAAATTATTGAATCTCCTTCAGCAAAATGCCCGAATCACCACTAAAAAACTTGCCCAGGAACTGAACCTAACCATTACGCCCGTATTTGAACGCATCAAACGGCTCGAGAATCAAGGATTCATCACCAGATACGTGGCTCTGGCCAGCAAGGAAAAACTGGGCAAACAGTTAACCGCATTTTGCAATGTTTCACTTAAAGAACATACCAAAGAGGTGATAAAGAATTTTGAAAGGCGCATTATGATGCTTCCGGAAGTCATGGAGTGCCACCATATTGCGGGGTTACACGATTATATGCTGAAAGTAGTCACCGAGGACATGGAGAGCTACCACAACTTTATTTACGACAAACTAACGGCCATTGACAACATTGGAAATGTGAGAAGCTCCTTTGTCATGAAAGAAATCAAATACACCACCGCCTTTCCGGTGGAATAGAAAGAGCCTTACGACACCAGTGGGCGATTATCTTTTTTATGGCACTCCTCCAACAGATAAAACCCCATTTTTTCGGGGTGATCCAGCACCCGGGCTCTGCTGCGCAGGCCCGACAACATCTCGATGGCCAAAAGATCCCCTCCGGCTCCAACCGTAAAGAGCACCCCAAAAGCCCACCAGCCAAGACTCCCCGTAAATAACGACACCACAAAAGGCAAAATACCCTGCAGTATCAGGGGCATTATCGCCCCCAGACGGTACCACCTTACACGTATAGGCTTTGTGCAATGACAATAAGGAGTGAAGGTGTTTCTGTCAAAACCAAACTTAATGGAACTAAATCCTCCACGCACAAACAACCCCAACACCAGCGCATGGAGCAACTCATGAATAAAAATCCCTGACAATACACTTCCCACAAAAACAACCGAACCGATCCAGGACCAATTAAAAAAAGCCCGGTAACCATGCAACAACACAAACAACACAGCCATTATCACGGCAATGGGAATAACCAGTTTAATCGCCTTTCGATTCGTCTCCTCAATAGTAAGGGCAATCTCCTTCATCCGTAAATATTTTGTTTTTCAAAGGCCCCCGATAATTAAGCAGGGTAACTCCCGCTTTGAATATCCATGCTTGTTTCCATTGAATTCAGGGCAAGTGGTGTCTTCTGGCAAGCAGAGTCTTTTCATTCGACCCATTCCTGTTAATCGCCAGAGATAAATTGTTCCACACCTTTATTCAAGAAACGACTCCCTTCAGGAAATTCGTCCGCATTCAGGATCGTCACAGACCCATCACCTCCCATCCGGGATATCACCTCCACAGGTTTCAAAGAGAAACCCTGCTGGTCTTCATCCGAAACCAATAAGACCCATTGCTTACCATTCCACTCTGCCACGGCATCGTCGGGCAGGGTACTTGCCATCCACCCGGGCAACAAAATCTCTGCCTCCACAAACATTCCCGGTAAAACCAGAGAGCCTAATTTATCTACCTTTACCTGTACCGACACGGTGCGGGACTCATCCCTTACCTGTTGGCCAACATACAGGATATGACCACTCTCCCACTCCTGGTCCTTGCCGGGGACACGGAAACGCACAGCCCCTCCTACTTTCAGACTGGAGACATCTTTCTCGAAGACGCTCAGCTCTAGATACACCTCATTGGGGTTAACAATCTCCAGGGCAACCCTCTCGGGCGACAGATACATGCCCTGCTTGACCTCCATGGAGGCAATGCCTCCTTCAATAGGAGACGAAATCTCCACCGAGGTGGTAAAATGGGCCGATTCAACATTATCCATATTAATCCCCAGCATTTTAATCTGAGATTTAAGTCCTGTAACCCTTGCCAGTTCTGCCATATAATCGGATTGGGCTTTTAAAAACGATTTCTCCGAGGCGATATTTTCTTTGGCCAGCATCTTTTGCCTCTCAAAATCGGCTCGAAGGGATAAAATGGACGAATGAGCCTCCAGATAATTCTGCTGCAATTCAACAATGGCGGGATCCTCCAGCAAAAACAGGGGCGCCCCGGCCTTCACCCACTCTCCTTCGCGAACATACACCTTCCGGATATGTCCGCCAACCAAACTGCTTACCAGCACCTGAAATTGTGGCAGCACCCGCACATAGCCACTGGCTTCCACCCGTTCCACGACCTCGCTCCTCTTAAAGGAATTAAAGTCGGCAGCAGTGGCATCAAAGTCTTCCCGGGATATACGCATCACCTCTTTCGAAGGAGAATTAACTTTCTCCGCTTTCGACAATTCCTGACCTTTGTTACCCCCACACGACGAAAGCAGAAATAGAGCCGCGGTGATTGCCATAAGAAAAACTGAGAATTTCTTCAACATGATATCGAATTTAATAATTTAAATAGTTGAGATCTAAAACCGTCTGATTATAAAGATGAAGGTTTTCCAAATAGTTGATCATCAAATGGCCTGCACTCTCGATAGCCATCACATATTCAGGGAAACCGATCTCCCCACTTTGGTATAATTTAAGGCCCGATTTCACCAACTCCCTGGCCAGTGATTCCCCACGGGTTTCGTAGATATTCACGGCCTCTGAATATTTTTTCAGGTCGGATTGGAGCTGCTGAAATCGACTCTCCAAATGCTTCTGGTAGTCGATATAATTTTCGTTGGTCGCCTTTAACTGCAGCTTACTCATCTGCACACGGTTTTTCTGGGTGTGAAAAAAGAGGGGTATGGACACCCCGATCTGGAAGCCATTGTACTCCTGTGCATTGGGCGCGTTATTGGTTCCCCTGAAATATTCAAGATTCAAATCGGGCAACCAGCGGTTTTTCTCAAGCGACCAGGCACTCTTTGCCGCTTTCTGAGAACTCCTAAGATACGAAAGGCCGGGGTGGTTGGCTGTGTCGGGAAACTGAATCTTCAGTTTTGGCAAGGTATCCTCAGCGACCATCACCATAGAGTCGGTTTGCAACCAGGCCTTTAAACGACTTCCGGAGGCCTGCAGACTTTCAGAAGCCGCCTTTAAACCAAGTTTTATCTCATCACTTTTTGTTTGAGCGGTAAGCGATTCCAGCCAGGTAATCTCCCCCAGTTCGAAGCGCCGACCCGCTGCATCCGAGAACAGGGTATAAAGCGAATCGAGAAACAGGTACTGGCGCTCAAGACTCTTGAAATAAACCACCTCGTAATAGGCTTTCGACACTTCCCGCATGAGATTTTGCCTGCTTTGCAGATATTTATACCCCTGCATCTCGCTGATATTCTCCAACATCCGTCTTTGAGACCCATATACCGTGGGAAAACTGAACGATTGCTGAACACCCCACACCTTGAGGGGCTCATCGTTGTGGGCGATATTATTCTCATCGTAACTGTAGAAGATCTCGGTTTTGTCGATATCCCATGCAGTGCCCACCTCTTTGCGTATTCTTTCGGTTTCGAGGGCCGAGGCTCTATAACCGGCATTGTTCTGAAGAGCTAACTCAAGGGCCTGGCTGAGCGACACCGGCTGCTGGCCCGATGCGGTTGCGGGAAGCACCATAAACAGGGACACAAACAGCCAGATGAATCGTTTCCTCGACCGGTCCCTTGGTCGTTCCATAATACAATACAATACCGGCAGCAACAAAAGAGTCAACAGGGTTGCCGACACCAACCCGCCAATCACCACCGTTGCCAGGGGACGCTGAACTTCCGCACCGGCATTGATCGACACAGCCATGGGTAAAAATCCCAGGGCCGCCGCCGAGGCGGTCAATAACACAGGCCGCAACCGTTGTTTGGTGCCCTGCAAAACCCGCTCTTTTAACGTGGTGATGCCTTCTGCTTTCAACTCTTTAAAGTGCTCCAGCAATACAATCCCATTGAGAACGGCGATACCAAACAGAGCAATAAAGCCTACTCCGGCTGAGATGGAAAAAGGCATTCCTCTGATCCACAACAACAAAATGCCTCCCACGGCCGAAAGTGGAACCGCCGAAAAAATAAGCATCGCCTCCTTGAAGCTGCCAAAGGCAAAATGAAGCATAATAAAAATCAGGATCAGAGCGATCGGAACAGCAATCATCAATCGGTTGCGTGCGCTGCGAAGGTTCTCGAATTGCCCGCCATATTCAACCGAATAACCGGGGGGCAGAATCACTTTTTCGTGGATCAGCCGGCTGGCATCGTCAGCCACCGACTCCAGATCCCGGCCCCTGACATTCACCCCAACCACAACCCTTCGCCGGGTATCGTCGCGTGAAATCTTTGCCGGGCCCTTAGAATACTCGATATCAGCCACCTCCCGCAAAGGAATCTGACCCCCATTGGGCAGGGGCACATAGGTGTTTCTAAGGTGAGCCAGGTCTTGTCTGGCCTCCTCTCTGAACCGAACCACCAGGTCGAAACGGCGTTCGCCTTCAAACACCGTTCCTGCCGTCGCCCCGGCAAAAGCCACCGACACAATCCGGTTAAGATCGGCTACATTAAGACCATAACGAGCCAGGTCTTTTCGCCGGTACTGAACCGTCATCTGAGGCAAACCGGTAGTTTTATCCATTACAACATCCGCTGCGCCAGGAACTCCCTCCATCAGCTTTTTGACCTCACTTGCTTTTTGGTTCAACACATCCAGATCGTCCCCAAATATTTTGATGGCCAGGTCGGCCCGAACACCGGTGATCAGCTCATTGAACCGCATCTCTATGGGCTGGGTAAATTCCAGCTCCATCTCCGGCATTTCGGACAGGATGCGCTCTTTAAATTTTTCAGCCAGCTGGTCTTTTGTGCTGGCCGTCACCCACTCTCCGCGTGGAATTAACGTAATAATCACATCGGTCTCCTCCATCGACATAGGATCGGTTGGCACCTCTGCGGCGCCAATTCGACTGACCACTTGCTTTGTTTCGGGAAAGGATTTGACAATTTTCTCAATTTGAGTCATGGTCTCTATGGTCTTGCTCAGACTGGTCCCGGTTTTTAAAACGGGTTGTATCACAAAATCACCCTCATCTAAAACAGGAACAAACTCAGCCCCCATCCTGCTGAAGACAAACCCGGCACCTCCAACCACCACGATGGCAAACAGTATAACCGCCTTTTTATGCACCAGAGCCCAATCGATAGTAGGTCGATAAAGCTTATATATAAAAGCCATGAGCTTCCCGGAGATGGTTGCTTTGGTTTGGTTGACGGGCTTGATAAACAACGAAGAGATTGCCGGGACATAGGTAAAACCAAAGATCATGGCCCCAATTAAAGCAAAGCTAAAGGTAAGCGCCATGGGACGAAACATTTTTCCTTCCACTCCACTCAGGGTGAGGATGGGTATAAAAACAATAATGATAATGACCTGACCAAAAATGGCAGACCTCATCATTCGGGATGCCCCCTGCATCGCGATGCCGTCGAGTGCCTCCTCTCGTTCTGTGGGCGCCAGAGAGAGTAACCCTTTGCTTTTTTGACTCACCTTTGAGGCAATATACTCGACAATGATGACCGCCCCGTCTATTATGATTCCAAAGTCGATAGCACCCAGACTCATTAAGTTGGCATCTATTCCAAACAGATACATCATCGAGAGGGCAAACATAAGGCTTAAGGGGATGATGGAAGCCACTACCAACCCCGACCGCCAGTTACCCAGCAGCAAAACCACCACAAAGATCACAATTAAGCTGCCCAGAATCAGGTTTTCGGTGATGGTAAAAGTCGTTCTCGATATCAACTCACTCCGGTCGAGAAAGGGATTAATAAAAACCCCCTCAGGGAGCGACTCCCCAACCTTTTCGACCCGCTCCTTAACCCGCTTAATCACGTCGTTCGAATTGGCATCTTTAAGCATCATCACCTGCCCAAGCACCTTTTCGCCTTCACCGTTCCCGGTGATGGCTCCAAACCGGTTGGCATAGCCAAAGCGCACCTCTGCCAGTTCCTTCAACAACACCGGAATCCCATTGCGGGTATCGAGTACAATATTCTGAATATCCTCCAGATTCTCCACCAAACCCTCTCCTCTCACAAAATAACTCTGCCCGGTTTTTTCGATATACCCACCACCGGCTATGCTGTTTGATTTAGAAACCGCCTCATACACCTGCTCAAGAGTAATTCCCAACCCTTTCATCTTTTCGGGTGAGAGGGCCACCTCATATTGTTTCAGATAGCCACCCCAGGTATTCACCTCCACAACGCCTGATATCCCTGACAGTTGCCTTCGAACAATCCAGTCCTGTATGGTACGTAAATCCATAGGAGAATAAACATCCTCGTAACCCGGTTTTACATCGAGGGTATATTGATATATCTCGCCCAGCCCGGTAGATACCGGTCCCATAAAGGGGGTGCCGAACCCTTCGGGAATGTTTTCGGAGGCTGAAGCTAATTTCTCGGCAATAAGCTGACGGGGCAGGTAAGTCCCCATGCTTTCGTTGAATACAATTGTCACCACCGACAAACCAAACTTGGATACCGAACGGATTTCCTCCACTCCTGGCAGGTTGGCCATCTCCATCTCAACCGGGTAGGTTAAAAACTTCTCCACATCGGCCGTAGAAAGATTTCGCGAGGTCGTAATCACCTGAACCTGATTATTGGTAACATCAGGAACCGCCCCGATTGGAATGCGCGAGAGAGAGAAAAGCCCAAAACCTACAATGGTTAAGGTGAAAAGAAAAACCATTAGCTTATTCCGAACACTGAAACGAACAATGGATTCAATCATAATAGAGATTTAATATTTTTCGAAGCCATTAATTTATGAATATTTTTCAACTGTTAACACCCTTTGTCTTTATTTTTTTCCCGGGCAAGGGCATTGATTTGGTTAAATTATTCTATTTTTATCAATTTTATCAACCAGAACAGAACAGATTTCCTCATGTCATATATCAACCAACATAAGGAATAGGGATATTCAGGAAATTCGGGAAGCGCTGAAGCAAACCCCAATAATCCTGTCAGAAAACATTACGAATTCAACCAAAATGAATTCATGAAAATTCGAATAAATTAACTCTCAACACCCAAAAAAATGCCTCAAATTTCCCGAAGATCATTTATGAAAAAAGCCTCTGCAGCAGCTGCAGGGGTTCTAATAATCCCTAAAATGATAAGCTGCTCGCCAAATAACCGGTTAAACTTTGCTGTAATTGGCGTTGGCGGACAAGGACGTGCGAGCTGGAGCCAGATCCCCCTCGAGAGTATCGTTGCCATGTGCGATGTGGATGACAGAATGGCGGCAAAAGGATTTAAGGCCTGTCCCAACGCGAAGAAGTACAAAGACTATAGAGTGATGTTCGATGAAATGGCCAAAGATATTGATGCCGTTATCATTGCAACGCCCGACCATTCACACTTTCCGGCTGCCATGGCCGCCATGGAACTCGGCAAACATGTATTGGTAGAGAAGCCATTGACACACAACATCTGGCAATCGCGCACCCTCAAAAAAGCGGCCAGACATTATGGTGTTGTTTCACAAATGGGCAACCAGGGGCATACCACCAACGGAATCAGATTGGTAAAAGAGTGGTACGAGGCCGATGTACTCGGTCAGGTGAGAGAGGTAATTGCCTGGCAGGGTAAAATAGACTTTGAACATGATGGTTACTTTGCACCCCCAACAAGCTTTCCTCCCCAAATCGATGAAGTCCCCAAAGAACTTGATTGGGATTTGTGGCAAGGACCTGCAGCTTCCCGGCCATTCAATCATCTTTATGCGCCCAGAACCTGGCGAGGATTTTACGATTTCGGAAACGGAAAATTAGGAGACTGGTGTTGTCATACCCTGGACGCTCCCTTCTGGGCTTTGGACATGGGAATGCCCCACACGGTCGAAGGAACCATCCCCAATCCGGTATCCGATCACAGCTTTGTTGCCGAAGAATCGCTGGTAACCTGGCATTTCGGAGCCCGTGGCAATAAAGCTCCTGTAACCCTTAAATGGTATGAAGGCATTGAAAAACCTGCCATTAGGCCGGAATGGGGAATTGATGAACTTCCCGGAGCGGGCATGATAATGATCGGAGATAAAAAAACATTGATCACAGGGGTCAGACCCAATGATCCCAGATTGCTCGTTCCTGAGGAAGAGATGAAAGAATTCCTGAAAAATGCACCGGCACCAACCATACCCAGAGTTGAGGAGGAAAAACCTGTTCAGGAGTGGGTCGCCGCCATCAAGAATGGTACACTTCCCGGATCTAATTTCGATTATGCGGCCGACTTGGTAGAAATGTGTGAGGTGGGTGTTTTGGCCCAACGATTCGGAGGAAAACTCCTCTACGATGCCAAAAACATGAAAGTTACCAACCGCCCCGAATTAGATCCTTACATAAAAGAAACGCCTCGCCAAGGGTGGTCTTATGGTGAAGGTCTTTGGTAGCCGGTTTTATAATAAACCCCCAAAGCAGTCTGCAACCCACAGACTGCTTTTTTCTTTCCTGACACCGGGATAAAAAACTTATACGGCTATCTCCCGGTGGAGGAATTAGTGGTAAAATGGCTGGAGGTTATATCCTTAAGCCAGCGCACCACTCATTAATTTGGAATCATCCTAAGGTAATACTTCGCAATATTTATATATTTTTGTTCTTTCACCCGGCGCCTTGAAAAAGCGCCTTACTAAACCTGTGCCACAGAAAACTCTTTTGGAGTATTTCTTACAACCTTATCGGGGGGGGGGCAATTCGATTCCATCACGGGTTTTAATTTATTATTTCAAAATTAATTGCATCGTTATCAATGCTTTGACAACAATTCCAATCCATGAATTTCAAACAGACCTATCATAAAAGGAAAAGCATTATCCTGATAATTGCCGGGATGATTTTGGCACTTCTGCTGGTATATCCCTACAACAAGGCGGTTCAATACACCAGTACGAATGAATATTGTTTTTCATGCCATGTTCACGATCACGCAGAAGAATCCTGGCGCTTATCGGCCCACGTCAATAATTCCTCCGGCACGATGGCCAACTGTGTAGATTGTCACCTGCCACCCAAAGGGCACGGCTACATTTGGGCCAAGGCCAAACATGGTGCCAAGGATATTTACGGTTATCTGCTAAAGGACCATGATAAAATTAACTGGGAAGCCAAGCGAACCATTGAAAAAGCAGACCAATACACTTACGAGTCATCGTGTTTGAATTGCCACCCCAACTTATTTCCCGCTACCCTCTCGGACGAAGGGGTTGACTCGCATCTTTATTACGAACACAACCAGGAGGAACTCTCATGCCTGAATTGCCATATGCATACAGGCCATTACAAAAAAGGGTTCGAACACGCTCAAAACATGGCTTTTTCGGATATCGAAACCGAGGAGGGAGAACGCTACACCTCTGCCGCCCGCATAGATACATTTGCCAACTACACTGAATACATTCCCGGGTCCTCGGTCTCCTTTAAAATGGCGGCCATTCCCGGCGGAGAATTTTTATTGGGAAGCCCAAAGAAGGAACCCCTCCGCAAAGAGAATGAAGGCCCGCAGGTAAAAGTTAAGCTCGATCCTTTTTTCATCGCTGTGACCGAAGTTTCCTGGAATGAGTTTCTGGCCTGGTTCAATGCCACCACCTCCGAAGGTCGGATGGAAGATGGCCATCAGGCAGAGGTAGATGCCTTTTCGGGCGCCACACCCCCCTGGGGAGCTCCCGACCAGGGATGGGGCAAGGGCCTAAGGCCCGCCATCACCATGACACACCATGCAGCCACCGAATATTGTCGTTGGTTATCCCACGTCACGGGCAAAAAATACCGGCTCCCGACCGAGGCCGAATGGGAATATGCTGCCAGAGGAGGCACCACAGGTCCTTATTTCTTTGAAGGCAGCCCACGCGATTTCACAACCTCTACACTCTGGAACAGGTTGTTCGGCGCCGATACCACCACCATTACCGCTAACATTATTTATAAAGAAAACAGCGGCCTTAAAACCCAGCTCCCCTCCAGCGTGAGAGCGAATCCCTTTGGATTAAAAAATATGCTGGGAAATGTAGCCGAATTTTGCCTGGACTGGTATGCCCCCAACAGTTACGAACAATATCAGGGCCTCATAAGCAACCCCACCGGACCCGCCTCCGGAAAAGAACATGTGATAAGGGGCGGCTCATTCCTGAGCGATGCCATGGATACCAGAAGTGCCTCGCGCGCTCAAACACAAACCAAAAACTGGCTAAAAACCGACCCGCAAATCCCCAAGAGTATCTGGTGGTATTCCGATGCCACCCACGTTGGGTTCCGGGTGGTGTGCGAACCCGATTCCGGCTTGGTAATGAAACGCTAAACCCCTCAGCATAACGGGCCTCCTGAATCAACAAAACATGACTTAAAGAGACGCCTCGAACCAGAAAAAATAAAACCATGAAAAAGGAAGATAATAATCGCAGGGAGTTCCTGAAAAAATCTGCTTTGGCAGGATCACTGGGTATCCTGGGAATGTCCGTCCTCAACAGCTGTAAAGGAAAAAGGAGCCCCGAAGAACTGGATCTGCCCCCCCTTACCGACCGGGCGCCCAATGGAAAAAAACTCTCCGTTGGCCTCATAGGATGTGGACACCGGGGTACCGGAGCACTGCTCAATTTTTTGAGTGCCGGCCCTGGCCTCTCAGTGGGTGCCCTGGCTGATGCCTTCCCCGAACAGGTTGCCGTGGTGCGCGAACGCCTGGGCAAATACAACATTTCAGTCCCCGAGGAAGCCTGCTTCTCCGGGCTGGATGCTTCTCAAAAGGTTATGGAATCAGATGTTGATGTCGTGATTCTGGCGACCCCTCCCTATTTCAGACCGGAACAGTTTAAAGCCGCTGTTCAGGCCAGGAAACATGTGTTCATGGAAAAACCCCTGGCCGTTGATTCAGTGGGTGTTCGATCGATCATTGCCACTTCCCGCACCGCCAAAACACTGGGTCTTAACGTTGTCACCGGCACCCAGCGGCGCCACCGAAGCGACTATATCGCCACTTTTGAGCAGGTCGCCAACGGAGCCATTGGCAAACCCGTGGCCGCCAGGGCCTTTTGGAACCAGGACCATGTGTGGTTTCGCCAAAGACAAGAGGGCTGGAGTGATATGGAGTATATGTTGCGCAACTGGAACAACTTTTCCTGGCTCAGTGGAGACCACATCGTGGAGACACATGTCCATAACATCGACGTGATAAACTGGTTTATGGAAGCTTACCCCCAAAGTGCCATCGGCTATGGAGGACGTCATCGAAGAGTCACCGGCAACCAGTACGACTTTTTCAGTGTCGATTTTGTGTACGACGACAACCGGTTTATGCACAGCATGTGCCGACAAATAGACAACTGTGCCACCGGTGTAGGTGAATTCCTGATGGGAACCGAAGGGTATACCAACTGCCAAAACACCATTTACAACCTCGATGGGTCGGTCAAATGGAGCTTCGAATACCCAAAAGATAAAGACGGTAACGAAACCAAACAAGATAAGATATCCCCCTACATCCGGGAACACATCCACCTGGTAACGGCTATTCGCACCAATCAGTATGTAAACGAGGGCGAACGAACAGCCCTTTCTAACCTTACCGCCCTCATGGGACGGGAAGCGGCCTATACCGGCAGAAAAATTACCCTGGATGAGATCATGAACTCAACCGTAAAATTGGGACCCGAAAAGATAGAGATGGGACCTGTGGATATGGATCTGGAGATTCCAATTCCCGGTACGCCTATCCGACTTTAACAAAATTCAGTAACCTAAAAAGAAGAGGATAACAATACCTATGCCTTTAAACAGACGCACCTTTTTAAAAAACTCAGCCCTGGCTACTGCCGGAGCAGGCCTTACAGGGGGAATGCCTCTCCTATCGGGCTGCGCCTCAAATGACCCCATCCGGTTTGGCGTAATTGGATTAAACGGAGTGGGATTTTACAACCTGAAGAGTTTTCTCGATCAGCCCGACACGCATTTAGTGGCCCTCTGCGATGTGGATCGCCCCTTAATGGAAAAAAGAGCCACCCAGGCTCAGGAATATTATAAAAAAGTTCAATCCAGCAGGGGCATCTCCCAGCCACCCGAGTTGGAGGTGAGGCTCTATGACGATTACCGCAAGCTTCTGGAGCAAAAAGATATTGACGCCGTCATCATCGCCGTACCCGATCATTGGCATTGCCTCATGATGGTTGAGGCCGTGCAGGCAGGGAAGGACGTTTACCAGGAAAAACCACTGGGGGCGACCATCGGGGAAACCATAATTATGGAAAAAGCCTGGCAGCGCTACAACCGGGTGATTCAGGTTGGACAGGTACGCCGGAGTGATACCCACTGGATTGAAGCCCTTCAACACGTTCAATCGGGAATCCTGGGAAATGTGCGCACCGTGAAAGCCTGGGCCTATCTCTCCTGGCTAAAGCCAACCTTTAGACCTGCCGCGAAAGTTCCCCCCGGGGTAGATTACGATTTCTGGCTGGGCCCTGCGCCTTCCAGGCCTTTCGATCCAAACCGTTTTCATTTTAACTTCAGATGGTGGTGGGACTATGCGGGCGGACTCATGTCCGACTGGGGGGTTCACCTCATCGACATGGCCCTGTATGGCATGAACGCCGGGATGCCTAAATCGGTGATGTCGATCGGCGACAATTACAGCATCGACAAGAGAGCCATGGAAACACCCGACACACAAACGGTGATCTATGAGTTCGATAACTTCACCCTTCTTTGGGAACATGCCATTGGCATTGATAACGGACCCTATAATCGCAGCAATGGAGTCGCTTTTATTGGCGATCTGGGCACTATAATAATCGATGATAAGGGTTGGGAAATAAGACTTGAAAAAGCCGGCAAAGAAACCGAGCTGGCCCATCTGACCACCGGAAAGAGCGATGGAAAAAGGATGCACAACCACGTACGCAACTTCATCGATTGTATCCGAACCCGGGAAACCCCCAATGCATCGGTAAAAATGGCCAAAGAGGTGGCCATAATATCTCACATGGGCAATATTGCTCACCGCACACGTCAAAGAGTAGCCTGGGACAACGAAAAACTCGACTTCCCCGGCCAACCACAGGCCTCCGAATTAATCTGGCCTAAGTACCGTGCGCCATGGAAACTGCCTGAACTGTAGGTTTACATTTAGCTCCACACGGCTGGCAACTTAGAAGTAATAACCGTATCTTGGGATTCCCGACAGGGCAAGAGACAAAAAAACTAAAACGATGCAAAAATTACGACTGGGAATGATTGGCGGTGGACCGGGCGCATTTATTGGAGATGCGCATCGGCGTGCAGCCCGATTAAGCAACAACTATGTTTTGGTGGGGGGCGTTTTCAGCTCCAACCCCGAAAAGAATCAACAGATGCCGGCTCTCGAGGGCCTGCTCCCCGAACGGTGCTACCCTTCGGTAGAGGCCATGGTGGAAGCCGAACTGAAACGCCCGGCGGAGGAGCGAATGGAAGTGGTGGCCATCACAACCCCCAATAACCTGCATTTTGCACACGCCATGAAGGTGATGGAAAACGGGTTTCACGTGGTTTGTGAAAAACCCATGACCATGACCGTAGAGGAGGCCCTGCAATTGGAAAAAATCGTTCAGACCAAAAAACTCGTTTTTGGTCTAACCCATACCTACACCGGGTATCCGATGGTAAGAGAAATGAAGGAACGAATTGCCGCAGGAGAGCTGGGAGAAATCCAACGGGTGGATGCCCAATATTACCAGGGTTGGCTCAACCCCATGCTTCATGGGTCGAAGGAAAACACACTGAGTGTCTGGCGGCTGGATCCCGAAATATCGGGAATAAGCAGTGCCATGGGCGACATTGGGGTGCATGCCTTTAACCTGATTGAATACACCACCGGTTTGCAAATCAACAAGATCCTGGCCGACCTCAACCACTTTAAAAAAGAGATGCCACTCGACCTGGATGGAACGGTTCTTTTACGAACCAACAGCGGCGCCAAAGGGGTCATCAGGGTGAGCCAGGTGGCTACCGGCGAGGAAAACAATTTGTCGATTGCAGTTTATGGGTCAATGGCCAGTTTTAAATGGAGTCAGGAGAATCCCAATTATCTTACCAAGCTTTATGGCGACCAACCGAGCCAGGTTTTTAAACCGGGAAACAGCTATAACCAGTCATTTGCAGTGGCTAGCCATACCATGCCCCCTGGTCATCCGGAAGGAATCTACGAGGCCATCGCCAACATTTACCTGGGGGTGGCACGTGCCATCAAAGGGGAAACCGTCCGAGAAGGCGCCTTTCCAACCGTGCACGACGGGGTACGAGGCATGCAGTTCATCCATTCAGTGGTGCAATCGAATCGGGAAGGCAACAAATGGATCGACCTTCTGTAGAGCCCGGGAATGGGCCTCCCTTAAATCGCGGCTGAAACAGCGGGGGGCCTCTATTTTTGAAAAGAAAACAGCTGAACTCAATACCATCCGATCATGCTCTCCATTGTCATTCCGGTTTACAACGAGGCCGACATGCTCCCTCTTCTGATAGAGCGGTTGACCAAGACCCTACAGACCATCCCCCTAGAAAATGAGATTTTGTTTGTGGATGACGGCAGCCGCGATAACACACTGGAAGAATTACATCGCCAGAAGAAGGGCAACCCGGCCATAAAAATTATTGAGTTGTCCCGTAATTTTGGTCACCAGGCCGCCTTAACCGCAGGATTGGATCTGGCCAAGGGGGATTTTGTGGCGATGATGGATGCCGACCTTCAGGATCCACCTGAGTTACTTGCCCAAATGTACCAACTACTCGCCTCCGGCGATTGGGACGTGGTAAAAGGATATCGCACCAAGCGAAAAGAGAATTTTTCCAGACGTCAGGGCACCCGTTTTTTCCATTGGCTGTTTGGGCAGATAAGTGGGCTTGAAGGCATAGAAAGCACCGGCCACTTTAGCATGATGACACGTCAGGCCCTAGAGGCCATGAAACAGATGAAGGAAAAGACGCGTTACATGCCTGGGCTGAGGAGCTTCATCGGCTTTCGCCAGACTCAGATCACCTATAACCGCGACGAGCGAAAAGCCGGCACCACCAAAATGTCGACAGGCAGCCTTTTGAGCCTGGCAGCAGATGCTCTTTTCTCCTTTTCGCGCGTTCCCCTGCGTGTTTGCCTCTGGTTGGGGGTAACCGGGGTAGTGCTGTTTTTTATGGCCGGCATTTATGTGCTGCTCTCAAAGCTAATGGGATGGGCCCCTGTAGGCTGGTCGTCCACAATCATCAGCATCTTTTTTCTGGGATCGGTGCAGCTCACTTTTCTGGGGGCCCTGGGCGAATATATATATCGCACCTATAAGGAGAGCCAAAACCGGCCTATCTATTTTATCCGAAACATTTCGTAACCCCGAACATCTCCATGCCCCAACGATGCCACCGAATCTGCAAATTCGCCTCCATCCTACTCCTGGGGCTATTGCTCCCGGCATTGGTTCTCACCTCAAAGGATGCCGGCATCTCAGGAGATGAATATCTGCATCTGAACCAGGCCAGCATGGTGTTGGAATATTACAAAACTTTTGGCCAGAACCAGGAGGCTCTTCACACCCCTGTCACCAATCTGAAGTATTACGGACAGAGCTTCGACAACTTATCCCTGCTGCTGGCGCAGAGTTTCAACATCGACGACATCTTTACCTTTCGGCACATAATGAGTGCACTGGCCGGGTGGTTAACCCTTCTGTTCACGGTCTTTCTGGCCGCTGAAGTAGCCGGTTGGCCCACGGCCTTCATCGTTCTGCTGCTAATGAGTGCCACCCCTGCATTTACAGGCCACTCCCTCAACAACTTAAAAGACATTCCCTTTGCCCTGGGGTACGTGGCTTCGCTCACCTTCATGATAAAATGGATCCCCAAACGTCACCAACGCCCTATGGGCCTGTGGCTGGGGCTGATATTCTCTCTGGCCTTTCTTTTCAGCATCCGGCCGGGCGGCCTTCTTGCCTTTGCCTACCTGTGGGCCTTTACCCTTTTCACGCTGTATCTGGAACACCAACAAGGCCGGCCCTCACTAAATCTGCGAAGAACCCTGGGCGAACTGGCAACTATTACCATCCTAGCCTGGCTGACAGGCTGTCTATTCTGGCCCTATGCCCTTGAGAACCCGTTGTGGCATCCTGTAAAATCGTTCCTGATCATGTCGGACTATCCGGTAACCATCCGACAACTTTTTGAGGGAAGGCTGCAATGGTCCGACCTTTTGCCCTGGTACTACTTGCCTAAGCTGATGCTCCTTACCCTCCCCATCGCCATTTTTCCGGGGTTGGCTCTGTTTGCTTTCCTCAGTCCATTTAGGACCGGCCCTTTAAGGCCGGGAACAATCCTTATAGCCACCGCGGCCCTCTTCCCCGTTCTTTGGATCATTATAACCAATGCCAATGTTTACGGGAGTTGGCGTCATGTACTTTTTGTTTTGCCTCCCCTAATCCTTGTAAGTGCCATGGGGCTAAAACGCACTTTTTTATTTCTCAATCAGAAAATCAATAAGCCACAAGCCCTTTATATTATGGGACTTGCAACGCTTCTTTTTCTTCTGTGGCATCCCCTAAAATTCACCATCCGCTACAAGCCCTTCCACTATCTCTATTTTAACCAATTGGGAGGAGGGCTGAAAAAGGCATTTGGGAACTACGAGACCGACTACTACTATCATACCACCCAACCGGCCGCGAAGTGGCTGGATCAATATCTTGCTAAATCGGGAGAGAAAGAGGTGGTACTGGCCTCCAATTTTGAAACTTCCTGGTTTTTTCGAAACACAAACAGGGTAAGAAAGCACCTCTATACCAACTATTACAACAAAGAGAATAAAGACTGGGACTACGGTATTTTTACCGCAGCTTATTTATATTCGGCCACCATAAACCATCAATTATGGCCCCCAAAAGGAACCATCCACATCATTGAGGTTGAAGGAATTCCGATTTGTGCGGTCGTAAAAAGACCCACCAAAGCAACCTTCGAAGCTATTCAGGCCATGGAGTCGGGCCGGATGGAAAGCGCCGACTCCCTGTTTAGGGTGGCCCTGAAAATGGATCCCAAAAATGAAAACACCTGGCTACAGGCAGGACGGCTGGCCTTGGAAACCGGGCGGACCGACTCAGCCCTGACAAAATTCCAACGGGCCTTAAGTCTTTTACCAAACTATGAACCGGCCCTGTTAAATCTGGCCCTGGCCCATACAAAAAAAGGAGAATGGGATGAGGCGCTGGCCCAATTGAACAATTTGCTCCTAAATAACCCCAAATATCTTCAGGCTTACCTCGAAAAAGCCAACATTTTACTGCATCAAGGAGATTTCGAACAAGCTAAAGAAACCCTCCTGAAATGTTTAACCGTCAAACCCGGTTATTTGCCTGCAATTGAAAAACTCAAGACTATTGATTATATTTGAACCCTTAAAAATCAATTATATTATGAAAAATCTGATTATCACTTTAATGATTTCGATGTTCCTGGCCATGGGGGCAAGCACTATGTTTGCGCAACAGGAAGTTGCCGACACCGTTTCGATCGACGACATGGCTCCAATCCTTTACGATGAAGAACCCGAAGCGGAAAGTCAAAGTTCCAACACCGGACTTTACATTGGCATCGTCATTGTAGCTGTAGTAGCCGGGGTACTTGTTTATAAAGCAGTGAACAAGAAAAAGTAGTAGTTCTCCCTTTAGTGGGCTTTTCTACACATTGATGGTTCTGTTTAAGAATGTTCGCTTGCACGGCTTACGAAGTTCGGAAAAAAAGCCTTTACGATCGTATCGGTGCTCTTTCCGGATGGAAGTAATCGGCAAACGAACATTATAACAGGACCTATTTTTCTCTGTCAAAGGCTGCATCAAAGGCCAATTCCGAGGGTGGAAAATCTATCCTTTTTACAAATTCGCACGCCTCCCGGGCCCCATGTTCGCGGTCCATCCCACTATCTTCCCACTCCACAGAAAGAGGTCCGTTGTAGTTAATCCGGTTAAGTGCCCGGATGATTTCCTCGAAGTTAATATTTCCACGCCCCAGGCTTCTGAAGTCCCAATACCGCCTGCGATCGCCAAATTGGGTATGTCCGCCAAACACACCGGCCTCGGTGGGAACCGGCGACCAACCCACGTCCTTCATATGAACGTGAAATATCTTCTCGGCAAACTTATAGATAAACGCCACATAGTCGACCCCCTGATATCCCAGGTGGGATGGATCGTAATTAAACCCAAATGAAGGGTGATGTTGAATGGCTTCTAAAGCTCTCTCGCTGGAGGCAATATCAAAGGCAATCTCTGATGGATGTACTTCCAGTGCATAACGAATGCCCAGTTCCTTATAGCGGTCGAGGATGGGCTTCCAACGTTTGGCAAAGTCGCTGTAACCGGCATCTATCATTTCGGTGCTCACAGCAGGAAACGAGTAAAGCAGATGCCATATAGAACTGCCGGTAAAGCCATTCACCACCTCAACGCCTAGTCTTTTAGCCGCTTCCGCGGTTTTTATCACCTCCAGCGCCGCCCGCTGACGAACACCTTCGGGCTCGCCATCTCCCCAAATATAATCGGGAAGAATATCCCTATGCCGGCTGTCGATGTTGTCACACACCGCCTGACCCACCAGATGCGTAGAGACGGAGAAAACTTTCAGCCCGTACTTATTCAGCAGTTCCCGTTTATCGTCGCAATACTGCTGAGTGGCTTTATCTACCTCAAAGTGATCGCCCCAACAAGCCAGTTCCAGCCCATCATAGCCAAATTCCTTAGCTTTTTTACATACCGTTTCGAAGGGAAGATCTCCCCATTGTCCTGTGAAAAGTGTTACCGGTCGTTTCATTTCTCTATTTTTTTAATAAGTCTCTTACCCATATGGATCTATAAGAGACAGGATTGCCATGATCCTGCAATTTAATTGGTAGTTTGTCGGGATGAAACTTGTATTGGGGTTCACCCACAAAAACAGTTGGCCCCGCCAATTCCACATGATTCTGAACGACGATCCCATTTTGAACCACGGTCACATAGGCGGGCGTTTGCAAAATCTTTTCTTCATTAAAGCGGGGTGCCGTAAAGAAGATATCGTATACCTGCCACTTTCCCGGTGGTCGGCAACTGTTGACCAGGGGGATTTGTTGTTTGTACACGCTTCCTGCCTGCCCGTTGTAATAGGTTTCGTTTTCGTACGAATCGAGCACCTGCACCTCATATAACCCCATTAAAAATATGCCACTGTTACCACGCCCCTGACTGCTGCCCGTCACCTTTCGGGGCGTACGCCATTCGATGTGCAGCTGGATATCCCCAAACGCCTCTTTTGTCTGAACATCTCCGGTTTTAGCGACCACGGTCAGGGACTTGCCATCCTTCCATTTTATGGGGTCTCCATTGGGGTGCTGCCAGTTACCGGCATCCTTTTTCCCCGAATAGAGAACCAGAGCATCCGAGGGAGCTTTACCACGTTTGGCAGGCGTTACCGTTTCGGGTTTGCGTGACCAATCCTCCGTATCCTGAGCCTTTTGGGCAAAAGAATAATAAGAGAAAAAAATCATTCCTAAAAAGAGCATAGAAAACTTCATCCTGGTGTATTTTATTGGCTAAACAAAAAGAATCAAAGGGGCGCCAAAAACCCTCCGACCCCTAAATTGTTTTATTGTTGCCCGATTCTTTCCAATGCAAGAAGAGCCATATCCCTGGTTCCTTCGTTTTTCAGCAACTCGTTGAGCACCGGCACAGAGGTTGAACTACCCATCCAGCTAAGCTCCCGGCAAAAATAGTTTTTACTGTCGTCGGTTGCATCCGATTTAAGAAGAGCAATTATGCGTTTCTCGAAATCCTCCATTTGGGACTCATCACCTTGAATCCTTCGTATTCTTTCGGAGATCAGATAGGGATGTTTTTGAGATTTGCCATATTCGAATTGTTTCGACAACTCAAAAAGCTGGTCTAAAGAATAGCCCTCATAGCTTGGGAGAATCAAGGGAGCCGCCACGTTGGAAAAATCCACCGGCAGCTCCTGAGTAACGTTACCGGTAGCCGCCCATTCGGCCCCGCGCTGAAGAGTATAGATAAACCCTGCCGACTGAGCAGCGATGGGTCGATCCTTTCCCACATGGCCCAGAGTCGTATGAAATACTCTTCCCTGGCCATATTGAATGGTCATCAAGGCGGGTTCATTTCGACCGGTCCCTCCCGTTTTGGGATCGGACCAGGCTGTGGCCAACACTTCCATATTTTCCGCTGGTCCCCTTAATTGGGCATACAGCTCATCCATGGCATGTAACCAGCGCATGGGTAATCCTTTGAGAATAGGATGGTTGGGAACACGATGTTCAACAACGAACTCATGCTGTTTACCATGAGAGCCGGCTCTACCTGGCGAGTCATCCCGGATAATGGAGTCGTTTCGCCAATAAAGATAAGGGCCCGACTTTTCATCTCTTTCGCCCCATCCGCCAACACCAATCATTTTATTGAAAGCCTCCCACTTTGGAAAACTGTTGTCGGAAGCATGGTAAATAACCACCCCTCCTCCGTTTTTTACGTACTCTTCGAAAGCGGTCTTGATGGCCTCGGACCATTCATCTCCATTGTAATCTAAAACCACCACATCGTAGCGATCAAACTCGGGCGAAAAACCGCTCATGTCCTCACCTTTGGCAGGACTTATGGCCATTTGGGTTGTAAAGCGATCGCTTTTTTCCAAAATCTCAGCCAGAATAAGGTGCGACGCTTTCCAGTTATGATTGTTTTGGCCCGTCACAATCAATGCTTTCAAACGGGCATCACTGCAAGCTGTTAAAATGCCCAACGTAATAAGGGCAAAGGTAAATAGGGCTGTTACTTTCTTTATCATTTTACTGATTTATAAGATTAAATTTTTGGCATTTCCCAGGGTGACCTAAAAGGCCGATACAACAATCGGTTGGCATACTCGCTGTTGGTAAAACGCTCTTTTTTGTAATCCCAGTTCAACTTTTCCCCGGTTAACATGGCTATTTCACCAATCAAGGCCACACTGATTGAGTTGTGGGCTGTTGCCACGGGTGTGATGGTTGCTTTACGCGTTTTTACGCAATCAATAAAGTTTTGATGATGGTCGTTACTAACGTAAACCTCCTGGGTCAGGTTTTTTTCAGGAATCTTCAACCACTCCGGATTACTGGCCCATAAACCCTGCCTGTTCACATGTATCCATCCCTTTTCTCCATACCAAACCGCTCCCATGCCTTTATTCTGGTTCTCGAACCATTCCTCTCCTTTTCGTTGGCGCACCCAATGAGCCGAGTTGGCAACAACCATCTCCAATCCATTTTCATATTTACAGTTTATCAGGTATTCCACCGGAACATTATAGATTCCATCTACCGGGAAAGTTCCTTGTCCTGACACTTCAACAGGCCCCGTCTGATCAAAATCCAGGCCCCAGAGGGCTATGTCCACATGATGCCCTGCCCAGTCGGTCAGCTGACCTCCGGAATAATCCATCATCCAGCGCCAATGAAAGTGCAAAACGCCCCGATAAGGAACCTTGGGAGCCGGGCCCAGCCAAAAATTATAATCCACTGTCTCGGGGGGAGCCTGAACCTCGGGTGTCCCAATGGAAGAATGACCATCGGGGAGCCCCACCTCCACGTGAGAGATTTTACCTAAAACACCATTCCGCACAAGATGTACGGCTTTCCTGAAGTGGGGCACCGAACGCTGCCAGCTGCCGGTTTGCCATACGGTTTGATGGGCCGCTGCCGCCGTCACAATGCTGCGGCCTTCCGCAATGGTTCGTGCCAGAGGCTTTTCGCCATAAACATCCAACCCTTTTTGGATTGCTGACACAGAAAGAATGCCATGCCAATGATCAGGCACAGCAATAGATACGGCATCCAGCTTCTCCTTTTCCAAAAACTCGCGATAATCCCTATAGGAACGTGCATCGGAATTCCCGTAATGGGCATTAATGGTTTTTATTGCAGCTTCACCATGTGCTGTGTCCACATCGCAGACGGACACAAACTGGATTTCTTTCTTCTTCAGAAAACTATTCATGTTGGCACGACCCATTCCACCCAAACCAATGGCGCCAATCACGATCCGGTCGCTTGGGGGAACAAAGCCTCCAAGCCCCATCGCCGAAGCGGGAATCACATGGGGAATTATAGCACTCCCGGCGGTAGCCACAAGCCCTTTTCTTAAGAACGATCGTCGGTTGATTTTAGATTTATTCATCTCATAGGTTTTTTCGGTTCATCCCGATTAAGTGGGATCCTGACTCAACATCGGATATTAAGACACAAACACGTTAGTAGTTTCAAATATATCATAGATAAATCTATTTTCCCTGAGTACGCCTAATTTAGATTTATTCCACACGTGTGATCAAAAGGGCTCCAACGCCCCACCAGGAGATTTTCAAGGCATCTGAATCGCCTTTGAGAAGAGGGCTTCAAAACAAACTGATCCCATACGCTGTTGATTAAAAAAAGGATCGGTCTGTCTCTGGCCCCACCGGCAAAACAACTCTTAAAAAAACCTTTGCCTACCTCAAACCCCTGCTTAATTAAACCACATAATCATGATACCCCCAACAAATTGGAGCATCGAAAATGGAAAACTCGCACGGACCTTTGTGTTTAAAAATTTCGTGCAAGCGGTTGAATTCGTCAATAGGGTGGTGCCTTTGGCCGAAAAAGCCAATCACCATCCGGATCTGGAAATATTTGATTATAAAAAGGTAAAAATCAAACTTTTTTCTCACGATGTTGGAAAAATCACCGAAAGAGACCATGCACTGGCCCTCGAAATCAATGAATTGACTTAACCCAAATTTGGGATTAGACTTAGAAGCTGATTAAATTTTATCCTTTAGCTTATTTTGTCGTCTTAATCCCTCATTCGGCAGGTGTGCGCCTAAAAACGCTATTTTCGTAAAGAAGCCTTATTAAAAATGTGTTCGGGAATATCCACATCAAACTTTATGTCGGTAATTATAAAGTCGGTGCCTTCCCCATCCTTCAGCACATCTTTATAATTCATTCGGGTGGGAATCCACCTTCCATCCAGATGTTGAACCTCACTGAGAGTTACACACTTTAGAAGCTGCCCACTTTTGGCAAAAAGCTCCTCCCTGAGCGCCACAAACCGTTCCTGATCAATCCAGGCTTTGCGTTTCTGATAAGCCACATCCTCAACTCTGGCAGTCAACTCCAACACCCAACAACTCCTGCCACCAATCACCTCGTCTTCTATTATCTTAGCATCGTATAAGTCCATAAGCTTGCGTTCTTCCATCATATCTTCATACGAGAGATCCGACCCCATCACCGATTGCCTCAGCATATGGCCCGAAAGTTGAATCGTGCGATCGGTTTCGGGGGAATAAATCCACAGACGATCCTCCATCTTCAGCATTTTTGTCCCCTTTTCCCTTTCAGGGGCCAGGTATTCGGTGAAGGACTTATCGTAACCCTGGGCATAACTCCTCGAGGATATGACCCTGTTAATTCGCCGACCATAAATAACCATCTCCGACTCAAGTATCTGTGTTTTAAACGCTAAATTATCATCTACTTTTTGCAGGATCGCAGCCGCATCAGGCCCCTCATCACTTTTATTGAAAGGAATAAAGAGAAGCAACCACAAAATAGTAAAAACATTCATAGGCATAGAATTCATTTTTTTAAGGACAATAAAAAACCCTGTAACTATCCTTTTCTCATCTCCACCGCGCCCACTTCTCAGGTTAAAAAAAACTTGAAAGAAAAATAGTCCACCCGGAACCCATACAAAAATAGTGAAAAGCCTTTAGCTTCGCTATTCTTTCCATATATAGTACTCAAACTTCCAGTTCTTTAAAGAGCACCGCCGTCTCCCGCCTGTAAATTCCCAGACCTGCAAGCCCGGCACCCAATACCATGGCAGCCAGCCCCGGGATAAAACCAATATATAACAATCCCGGTGTAATCCGGGCCCGCAAAACAGAAGGCATCATCATGGTTGCATCCGAGAGCAGCCCACTGATGTCGATACCATGTATCTGAAGATAGAGGGTACCGGCAAGCCCCACCAGGGTGCCGGCCACCGAACCCATAAGCCCTATTAGAACAGCCTCCAACACCAGTGATCGGTAAATATGTCCTTTCTCCTCCCCCATGGCCAGCCGGATGCCAAATTCCTGGTACCGCCGCAGGCCTCCAAGCAGGCCGGTATTCCACAAAACCAACGACATGGCAAACACAAAAATGGTTATAAACAAAACAGAAAACATATCCACATAATCGAGGTAACCTTTTAGGTTATTTTGCTCCTTTAAGGGGAGCATGACCGGAGCAAATTCATCCTTTGAATCTTGGTAACGGGCATTAAACCGGGCACTAACAGCCTGAGCTTTTTCATCCAAATAGACCCCATCGTTCAGAAACCCCAATATCTCACCGGCCCCATCTTCCATATCCAGCATTTTCCTGGCATCCGAGAGGTCAACAAGGATGGCCCCCTTATCCAGTGAAGAGGCCCCAAAACGGACGGTTCCGCTAATGGTGAAGGTTTTAAACGTAAGGCTTCCATAAATGGTTGATCCCACATAGGTAACCTCCTCTCCGGGCCTTAGCCCAAGCTTGTTCGCAAACTCTTCGCCAATGAGCACTTCTCCCGGATTTTTTGGCAAGGCCCCACTCTTAAGTGAACTTTGGATATTCAGCCGATCCACCTCCCCACTGCCCTGGTCGAACAACTCCAGGGCCATCCCAAGAGCAGGCCCCTGGGCTTTGGTCTCCCCCTGTTCATCGGGTACATCCAGCAGGCCGCCGAACCGGATTCGCTTAACCCATTGTATCCCTGAAAAGCTTTTCGTCAACGACGCCGCCAAAGTATCTACCCCCATAAGTGCCAGGTCATTGGGCAGTTGATCCTGATTCCGGAGGTAAGCACGGGTCATGATCTTAACATGGCCTGTGTCGAAGCGGGCATTCTGATCAATCACATCCCCCATAGCCCCACGAATATAACCGCTCAACAGGATGGTCAGGGCGGCCCCCATCGTAACGATGATAAAGGGCAGCAAACTGCGATTCTTATCTCTCAGAATTCCTTTTAGCAGAAAGTATATCATTGTAATTTCCCTTTTAAAGCATCTACCGGGTCCATTTTGGTGATTTTACGTGTGGGCAAAAAACTAACGATCGTGGCAGATACCACAACTAATAAAACCGTTCCCAATATCAATCCAATGCCAAAAACCGGAAAAATCCTGGCCGCGATGGGAACCCCCATATCTTCAGTAGCCAATGGCATCCCAATACCTTTACCCGCCAGAAAAATAAAGAGTGGAGCCCCGTAAGCGGCCCCCACAAGGGTGGCCAAAAGGCTGTACATACTGCCCTCTACGGTAAACAAGGCCACCACTTGTTGACGGGTCATTCCCAGGGCAATATAGGTCCCGATTTCCCGTTGCCGTCGAAATATGGAAAGCACCTGAGTATCGAAGATAGCCAGTAGCGCTATTGCCAGCAGAAGCAGGTACATGATAGAACCGCTCACCTTCTTCATGGCGATGATTTTGGAAAACTCCTTTAACAACTCTTCGCGGCTTTCGAACTTCCACCCTTCCATTTCCTGAGGAACAAAGGAATCGTTGGCAATAAAATAGGTGGCATGCCCCGGAAGGCCAGTCATCCGCCACAACTGGTCTATACTGACCCATATCTGTCCCTGGTCGACGGTCCCTACATTGGTATCAAAAACACCTGCAACGGTAAGATTGGCTGCATCAAAGGTCCCGTTCTTATCGCGCCACCGCAGCAATACCTCATCTCCTTCCTTCAGATTGGCCGAGGCTGCCATGCGCTTTCCAATGAGGGCAGGCAGGTCGGCTTTACTGTCACTCAACAGATGCGTGGGCAAAGCCACCACCGTCTGATCCACCCCAATGCCTTTAATCAGCACCGAAAGCATTCGCCCCTCGGGATAGATAGCCCCCTGTTGGATAAAAACCGGGGTCAGATGCAAGGCTTCCGCCTCCGGTAACCTGCCGTGCCCGTCCTGCAAAGTAAATGGATCGTTTGATTGGTAATGAGCATTAAGCAACTGTCCATTTCCATACTCCCAATCAATCCCATCCCTGCTCGCCTGCCGGTTCCAGCCATCGATGAGCCCATTATAAAAAATAATGACCACGAAGGCAAAAGAGAGCACCCCAACATTAAGAACGGTTCTTAAACCCGCACCCATCACATTTTTATAAGCTATCTGGAACGCAAGTTTCATGGTTTTGAGATTTCAGGTTCTACGATCTCGTCCTTAACCACTTTCCCATCCTCCAAATGAATGATTCGATCCAGGTGGCTCATCACTTTTTCGTCGTGAGTAGAGAACAAAAAGGTGGTTTGTAACTCCCTATTCAGGTGCTTCATCGTTTGAATAATGGCATGGGCATTTTTAGCATCCAGGTTGGCGGTGGGTTCATCGGCCAATACCAGATCGGGTTTTTTTACCATAGCCCTGGCTATGGCCACCCGTTGCCCTTCGCCCCCCGATAATTTGGCAGGTTTTTTATTGGCCATCGAGGCCAAACCCACCCACTCAAGCGCCTCCATCACGGCTTTTTTTCGTTCTGCGGCACTTCTGTTTTGAAGAATCAATGCAAACTCTACATTTTCGAAAACCGTGTATACAGGCAACAAGTTGTATACCTGAAAAATAAACCCCAGATGCCTGTTTCGAAGTTGCGCCGATTCCTTATGCGACAAACCAGAGATATTTTGCCCCATCACAATGGCCTTCCCCTGGGTAGGGCTATCCAACGACCCTATTATATTAAGCAGGGTCGTCTTCCCCGATCCACTTGGTCCTACTACCCCGGCAAACTCCCCCTTTTGAAAGGTAAGACTGATATTGCTTAAGGCCGTAAACTCCCGGTCGCCACCCATGGGATATCGCTTAGTAACCTGTTCCAGTGTAATAATATTGTCAATCATGCAATAGATCGTTAGATGTTGCGTGTCCCGCCAATGCCTTACCGCGCATTGCCAAAGCTTTAGCAGTGGCACAGCGGAGGAGCTGGATAACAAACATTAGGCTTTCCCATAAAACACTTATTAATAAAATACAATCAATTCGTATAAAACACCAGCATCTGGCCATTTACAAATGTTTAACGAATCATTGTCATAACAACGACTCTTTTAATGATGATAAACCAGCATCAGCCTTAACCCGGGACCTTTAAACAAATTCAGGTCCCCGGAGGTTTGCACAACCCCCTGCTGATTTCCGGAGTTGTAAAAAGCCATCAGATAGCCTGTCATTGTTTTTAACTGACGCTGATAATTGACAAAAAAATTAAAGCCCCCGGCGTTCCAGTCGTAATACAGAAGGCTACTCATATTTCCAAACAAGCCCAGAGGATAGGATAAACTGGTAGCCGTAAAATGTATACTCTCATTAAATTGAAAGGCCTTTTCATCCGCATCCATGAAGAGGTGCTCAACCAAAACATTAAGCCCGTTTCCCCACAAAAAGGTATAATCCATGCCTAGATTCATAAGGGTTTGATTGGTAAGGCTTCCCACATTTCTGGATTTATGAATATGGGAGGCTTCAACCCAAAGTCCGATCTCCACATCCCATTTGCCATCCAACCCGATCCTGTTTTCGGGAACCTGTTCCCAATAGGGCTGAAATTCTGACGGGGTAAGGTATCGGGCGGTTCGGTGATGGTACGAAAGGGCTACCTCACCATGAGGTAAGGGATATTGAATGCGTCCGCCAAATTCCGGGTGTTGATAATAAGTTTCCAGGGCATCGAGCCCTCTTCGCTTCTCGTTGCCATAAAGAATCCACGCCCATACATTGGCATTATTCAGGAAATAATAACGCCCCAAAGCCCCGTAAACCCCGTTGGTCATACGCAATGGATCGCGCGGATCCATCTGATTAAACCATTGCAGCGGCCGGAGGATAGTGGCCGAACCAAAATCAATCTTTTGAAGGCCCAGCCTCACTTCATACTGTTCCCCGGCATACCTGCCCCAAATACGATAAGGATTAAAATCCCCCTCAATTTCATATTCATCGAAAGGCTGGAACATCATATTACCCTCTACATTGACAGAGGCCATAAAGGTCAACGACTTTCCACGGTTCAAATTTAATTGATAACCCACCTCCGGGATATAACGAAATCCAAGAAGCCACTCCAAATCATTGCGCGGGCTAAAGTTGGACACCGCCGATGCTTGCCCTTCAAAGCTAAAAGCACTCTGTCCTGGGGAACTAAAACTAAGGGCCAGCAACACGATGCCCATAAACAGTTTTTTTAACCTCATAATCAGCTTTCGCTTTTCGGATTAAATGCCATAAAAAAATGAAGATTTATACTCCACGGCGATTCGGGGCTTCCGGCAAAAATCAAACTACTGAAAAACAACACCTTTAAAGGTACGAATTGAGTTTTATTAAAACAAAACCAAAACGGGTATTGCCAGATATGGATAGCGAAGAAAACAGGGCAGGAGGTATCAGATGAAATCACAAAGAAAAAGTACGGTTGACTTAAATAGAGATCTCCCCTGCCAGAAATAGGGTTGCCCTTTTCTCCCTCCTCCCAATTAAGAGTGAGAACTCTCAATTCTTCCAAAAAATCTCTCTGCCGGAAATCTTTTATTCAGGAATGAGGTGCCGGGAGACCAACCCGCCGCCCACCAAACATTAATTGGCTATGGGCAGGTGCACCTTCAGATGAGTTCCCCGACCCACATGGGAAATCATTTCCATCTTTCCCCCCATCAATTTAACCAGATTCTGACTTATAGAAAGGCCCAGTCCGGAACCTCCAAAATTGCGACTCAGGGCTTCATCCTCTTGTCGGAATCGCTCAAAAACAACCTTTTGCATTTCCTTCGAGATCCCTATGCCGGTGTCGCTGACCATAAAAATAAGGTCGTTTGAGGAAAGCGAGACGCTCAGACTTACCGACCCATGATCTGTAAACTTCAAAGCATTATCTAACAGATTGGTTAACACCTGTTTTAATCGCTTTGAGTCACCCTTAAAAACGAATTGATCAGGCAAATTAACCGCCGACAAGACTTCAACCTCACTTTTTTTATAGAGCTGCTTATGTTTCACCGCAAATTCCAGAAGGTCATCCACCAATTCTTTAGCCAAAACCTGGTTCGGATGAAGCTCCAGGTTCCCACTCTCAATAAAGGAATAATCAATAATGTCATCTATAACCTTCAGCAACTGATTTCCACTCTGATTAACAAGGGCCACAAACGATTGGCGTTCCTCCTTGGTAATCTGTTCATCCAAAAGCAGGCCGGAAAACCCAAGAATAGCATTCAGGGGGGTCCGAATTTCGTGACTCATATTGGCCAGGAAAGATGATTTCAGCCGATCGCTTTGCTCGGCCTTGTTTTGGGCCTGTAAGATCTCGGTCAGATCCTGGAAAATGGTCATCCCCAAAAAACCATGCCCATAATCCTCCAGAGGGACATGGGTAACCCGAAAAACACGCCCCCGTTGCTCATCTTCAATCTGAAGCTCAAATTTCCTGGCTAACGAAGAACCCATATGCTGCATAAACGAACAATCGACACCCTTCCCAAAAACCGCCTGATGACAGGGGACATTGGCCGGAGGAGGACCAAACTGCTCGATAAAGGCCTGGTTGGCATAAACGATATAAGCGTTGTGGTCGGTGATGATAACCGGCTCATGCAGGCTCTCCATCATTACCCGATAGCGCTGCTCACTCTCGGCCAGCTTACTCTCGGCCCGTCGTTGACCCGACACATCATTCATAAATAAAAGTTGCTGCCATTGACCCTCTTCATTCTCAATACGAACAGCATCCACATACACCACTAAGGACTCTCCCTCTTTGTTTAACACGTTATAAAAACCGTTGGCTTCAGGGGCATCCTGGAAAAAATGATGGTGCAATTTCATGCGCTCCTCTTGCTCCTGAGGAGGAATAATCAAATTAAAATGCTGCTTTAGAATCTCCGATGGACGGTAATTAAAAATCCGACAAAAAGCAGGATTTACATATTCAATGAACCCCTCATCGTCTATAATGAGAATGCCCGTTAACGTTTTTTCAGTGATGGTTCGATAGCGCGACTGACTTAAGGACAGAGAGACATTTAATTCGTATTTGCTTCTCAAAATATTCCTTACCAGGAAAAACACCACAGTGCCCAAAAAAAGCACAAACAACCACCCTTCAACCAGTTTCCAGAGTACCTTATGGGTGGATTCGATGGAGAGCCAGCCCCAAATACGATCTGACAGAAAAATCCATAAAGAACTTACCACAAAAAAAATCAAGGCTATGCGCAATGAGGGAACTACCACACTATCCTGAAAGTTTTTGCTTGTTTTGGTCATAGGTTAAGTGATCAACTGCCAGTTGGCACAATTTACAAAAAAATAACTCTTGAGGCCATTTTATTATGAAGATTCCTTCCTTATAACACCTCCGTAAAGCAGCAAATATAATTATTTATTCATCTAAAAACTTAATTTTAACTACTTTTAGAAAAGGGGTTTCAAAGAATCTCTATTCGCAATAATTTTTTATTTTGTTAATACATTGTTTGAATTAACGAATCTTATTGCTTCGACTATACAGCAAGTCATCTGCCCTCCTGCAAAATTCCTAAAAACCAACAACCCAAAAAAACACCCTGAAAAACAGGTTGCCAGGCATGGGGAACTATAAGATGGAAAATATCACAACTCTTCAGGAGTCGAAAACAACACAGAAGCAGATAATTGCATCCCACTTAACCGGCCTGCACCTGTAAATGCAATGATAATTTTGTAACCTTTAACCCCTCTAATCCGAAAAAGTAAACTAACCTCTGCAAGACACACAATGGTTTGCGGAATCGAACTTATGCTTATACCATCCTCCGGAATGAAGTACCTGTTTTCCGTATTATTGATTTTTATGGGTTGCCTGGCGCCAATTATGGTGGGCGCTCAACAACAAACTTCCGACACCCTTAACCAAACCACCGGGGAAGGAGCCCGCGCCGGTTGGTGGATATTCTATTACGACAACGGTCAAAAAAAGGAGGAAGGAACCTATTCCAATGGAATCAAAGAGGGCCTTTGGGTTAGCTATCACCTCAATGGGCACAAAAAGCATGAAATCACCTTCACTTCTGGTATCGCCAAAGGCCCCGCCCGTTTTTTCTACCAGGACGGAACCCTTTGGGAAGAGGGCTACTGGAACGAAAACTGCTGGACAGGGCCCTATCGACTCTTTTATCCCAACGGACAAAAATCATACGATTGGAACTACAATGAACAGGGCCATAGGACAGGGTTACAGCAATATTTTCACCCCAATGGACAACTAAAATACCGCGGAACCTGGGAAAAAGGACAAGTTACCGGAAATGTGGAAGTATTCGATGAAGAGGGTAAGCTAACAGCAACGCGGCATTACGACAACGGAAGTTTCAGCAAAAAGGTTATTGAACAAGCCCCCCCGCCCCAAAACAAGGAAGAAGATCCTGCCAAAAACTATTCTCCCTTCCATGGTACCGGACAACACGCCATCTACCGAATGGATGGCAAGATTGAGAAAAAAGGGTACTTTCGGGATGGGCAACTGCACAATGGGAAACACTATCTGTACAATGAGAAGGACTCATTAATCGAGATCAGAATCATTGAGAATGGAAAAGAGGCCTCTCATTAGTCTCCCCCATACAACATAAAAGACTAATAAAGAAGCGAATTAGAAGGCTCAATGCCCGAACTTCAGGAAAAACCTGGACCCCGGAGACCCTCCTGTTTTGTACTCTGCAACCGCACTCACCCTGTTCTTTTGGGTGCCGGTAGCTCCCCGTAAATTCTTCCAGGAAAAAGACAGTCAGGTTCTTTCACCCTACCTTTGGGGCAAACCCTTGCGGGCTTTTTTCCTTCTTTTTTGTAACTTAGCCCACTGAAAAATAATCTGAAAAAAGCAGACGATCTCCTATGGAACATGTCCTGACCTTATACAACACCCTTTCGCGCGAGAAAGAGCTTTTTATTCCTTTAAACAGCCCGCATGTAGGGTTATACGTCTGTGGCCCTACAGTATACGGCGACCCGCATTTAGGACATGCCCGCCCGGCCGTCATCTTTGATTTGCTGTTCAGATATCTTCAGCACCTGGGATACAAGGTGCGCTATGTTCGCAACATCACCGATGTGGGACATCTGGAGAATGACGCCGACGAAGGCGAAGACAAAATTGCCCAAAAGGCCCGGATTGAAGAACTCGAGCCCATGGAAGTTGCCCAACACTATCTGGACCGATATCACCATTTCATTTACACCCTTAATGTAAAACCCCCCAGCATTGAACCCCGTGCATCGGGCCATATCATAGAACAGCTGGGTGTGATAAAACGCATTCTCGACAAGGGTTATGCCTATGAAAGCAATGGCTCTATCTATTTTGATGTTGCAAAATACAACCAAAAACACCATTACGGCCAGTTGTCCGGCCGGGTATTGGATGACCTGTACAGCGCCACCCGCGATCTCGAAGGCCAGTCGGAGAAGCACAATCATTTTGATTTTGCCCTTTGGAAAAAAGCAACCCCTTCGCATATCATGCGATGGCCCTCTGAATACAGCGATGGGTTTCCCGGCTGGCACGTGGAGTGCTCGGCCATGAGCGCCAAATACCTGGGCGAGACATTCGACATTCATGGCGGCGGACTGGACCTGTTGTTTCCACACCACGAATGTGAGATTGCACAGTCGGTCATTGCCCATGGCCACACGCCCGCCCACTATTGGATGCACAACAATATGGTGACCATCAACGGCCAAAAGATGGGCAAATCGCTGGGCAACTTTATTACCCTCGAAGAATTTTTTACCGGCCAACATAAACTGCTGGAAAAAGCCTGGTCACCCATGACCATTCGCTTTTTTATGCTTCAGGCCCACTACCGCAGCACTGTGGACTTTTCAAATGAAGCCTTACTGGCCGCCGAAAAAGGCCTCAAACGCCTAACCGAAGCGGTGAGCCAACTGCCTAAAATCAAACCCGGATCCATTACCACCTTCGACCTCACCAGTTTTAAAGAGAAGTGCTACGCAGCCCTCAACGACGACCTGAACAGCCCCATCCTGATCGCTCATTTGTTCGAGGCCGTAAAAGTAATCAATGGCGCCGTGGCCGGGAAAGAGTCCTTTAAGGCTGAGGATCTCAGCCAGCTTTCCCTGCTCATGCATCTGTTTATTGAAGACATTCTTGGCTTATTGCCCGACACGACCTCCGGACAAGAGCATCCAAAAGTACTGGAAGGGGTGATAAAACTGCTGATCAACCTAAGACAGGAAGCCAAGACTCGAAAGGATTGGACCACAGCCGACCGTATCCGCAATGACCTCATGGAATTGGGCGTAACCCTTCGCGACAGCAAAGAAGGCGCTGAATGGGATATAGAGTAATCGCAAAAACCACTCCTAACCAGGGCCCCTGGTGGCAAAAATGGCTGCCAAATAAATACAGGACGTCAATGAGAAATTTAAACTATTAACCGGCGTGCAATGAAAAAAAACAACCTCTTTACAATCTCTTTTTCCAACCCAAAAGCGACGGTACTCCTTACTTTCATAGCCTTTGTTTCCATGGGAAGCGGCTGTAACACAACCCCATCTGATAAACAATCGTCAAACAGGGTAGACAAACCCCAACTCGAAACGCCTAACTTCGATGCCGACTCGGCTTATTGGTACATCGAAAAGCAGGTCGCTTTTGGACCACGCGTTCCTAACACACCAGAACATGCTAAGTGCGCCAATTGGTTAACATCATCGATGAAACGAATGGGAGCAGAGGTTTTTGTGCAGGAAGCTCAGGTTACCGCTTTCGACAACAGCCAACTCAACATTAAAAATATCATTGCCCGTTTTCAGCCCGAAAAGAACAACCGGGTCCTTCTCTTCGCCCACTGGGACACCCGCCCTTTTTCCGATCACGACCCCGACCCGGCTAAACGCAACCAACCCATCGATGGGGCTAACGACGGCGCCAGTGGTGTGGGCGTACTCATGGAGATAGGCCGGCAACTGGGCCAACACCCAACCCATCCCGGCATCGACATCATCTTTTTTGATGCCGAAGATTACGGCCAACCCGACCATTTGACCCTCCCTTACAAACCAGACACCTGGTGCCTGGGCAGCCAATACTGGGGGAAAAACCCCCATCAAAAAAACTACTATGCCCGCTTTGGGATCCTGCTCGATATGGTAGGAGCCCCCAACGCGACCTTTTACCAGGAGCAGGGATCGGTGGATATGGCCCCCCGCCTGGTGGATCACGTCTGGAATGTGGCCGCCGAAACAGGCTATTCCCAATACTTTATTTTTCGGCCGGGAGGCCGAATTACCGACGACCATGTTTATGTAAATAAATACACCAAAATCCCCTGTATCAACATCATTCAATTCGACCCTACCTCCGACAGCTCATTTGGCAGTTTCTGGCACACCCAAAACGACACCATGGACAACATCGACCAAAATACCCTGAAGGCGGTTGGACAAACAATACTTGAGGTGATTTACAGAGAAAACTAGGAATATGCAGAACCGAGCATGAGTCTATTTGAAAAACACAAAAAACCTGTTTCATCCGGGGTCCCCTCCTTTGGGGGCGCAGGAGGTTCCTCCTCCCTGATTGCCGGATGCGACGAAGCCGGACGGGGATGCCTGGCAGGACCTGTCGTTGCTGCCGCTGTCATTCTGCCCACTGGTTTTCACCATCCTTTTTTGAACGACTCCAAACAACTCTCCGAAAAAAAACGCGATGCCCTTCGTCTCATCATCGAGAAGGAAGCAGTGGCCTGGGCTGTTGCCCTGGTCGACCATACCGAAATTGACCAGATCAACATCCTCAACGCCTCCATTCGCGCCATGCACCTGGCCGTTCAGCAACTCCTCCAGCAACCCGAAGCCCTACTCATCGATGGCAACCGATTTCACCCCTTCCCGGGCATTCCCCACACATGCGTGGTGGGGGGAGACGCCATTCACCCCTGCATCTCTGCCGCCAGCATTCTGGCCAAAACCCACCGCGATGAATTTATGCTGAAGGCCCATGCCCAATACCCCTTTTATGGCTGGGACAAAAATAAAGGCTACCCGACAAAAGCTCACAGGGAAGGCATCCGTAAGCACGGGATCACTCCCATCCACCGACTTTCGTTCCGCCTTTTGGACAATCAGCTAAGGCTTGAACTAAACCAATAAAGGCCATCCCTTAGGACGGCCCTTCTTGAATCTTTAAAATGGAACGGTATTAAAAAGCAAATCCAACCGTTATTTGAAACCCTTTAGTTTTTATGTCTAAATCTTCACTTTCATTATCATCGTTAATATTAGACAATCCCATCATGTAGCGCGCATCAAATATCAACCCCAAAGGAAGATCGTAACCCAATCCAAATCCCAGACCTAAATCCATGCCTTTCAAATACTCTTTAATATCATCCTCCTCACCATCATATTCTTCTTTTGCCGATAACAAAAAATCGAACATTGGTCCGGCCTGAAGATTTAATCCGCCAAAATAATACTTGGCCATCACCGGAACAGACAAATAAGCCAGCTTATAAGTGGCATCGAAATCACTTATTTCCGTTCCTTTCATTGAATAGAGCAGCTCCGGTTGAATGCCAAAATCCTCTGTTAATCGCACATTCACAAAAGCCCCAACAACAGCTCCCATCCTTGAATCAGAAGAAATACTGTAACTTCCCTCCTCAAAATTGGCGTTTGCCACATTTAATCCGGCTTTTAAGCCATATTTTATTTGCGAATAAGAAGTTGTAGAAAAGATGAAAAGCATCATCGTTAAAACCATCATTGTTTTTTTCATCATACATAGTTTTAATAAAAGTTAAAAACAATAAATCATAACAAAAAAGAACAACCTAAGGGCTAATAAATCTGGTTAAAACTCATATTTCACCCTAATTATTAAAAAGTTAAGGAAATGCCAAAAGCATGCCAATAGGTTTGAGCTTTTTTTATCCTGTTTTATGACAAAATCATCCATACTTTCCATCAATACCAGTTACTTAATGACAAAGACCCTCTTCAATCGAAAAAGATTCACTTTCGTAATCTTCTGCTGCCAGCATTGTGTCCAAAACCTACAGCAAAGAATTTATACTGATCTGCATCAACAATTTCCCATTAAGGTTGGGACCAAAACAAAGGATACCCCACAAAGGCACACACAAAAAAAAATACGCTTGCACAGTCCCTCTCCACTGCACCGACAATCGTTCCGGTTGCTGGATAGTCAGTTAAAGCTTGAGCTATAAAAAAAAGGTCACCCTCACGAATGACCTTTTTGTTTTTATAAAACCCAACAGTTTAAAAAGCGAAACCCATCGTTATTTGAAACCCTTTATTTTTTATTTCTACCTTTTGGAACTCCATTTCACTTTCATCATTACTATCATTAATATCAGACAATCCAATCATGTAGCGGGCATCAAAACTCAACCCCAAAGGAAGCTCGTAACCCAGGCCAAATCCAAGACCCAGATCCATTCCTTTAACTATATCTTTAAGATCTTCTTCCTCACCGTCATATTCCTCTTCGGCTGACAACAAAAAATCAAACATGGGACCAGCCTGAAGGTTAAACCCGCCAAAATAATATTTGACCATCACCGGAACAGACAGATAATCCAGTTTAGTAACTACATCAGCTTCAAAGTTTGAGCCCTTCATAGAGTATAAAAGTTCTGGTTGAATTCCAATTGAATTGGACAATCTTAAGTTTACAAAAGCCCCCGCCACGGCACCCATACGGGAATCAGGAGACTTGCTGAACCCATCCATCTCCATTGAAATTTCAGTCACATTTAAACCTCCTTTTAAGCCAAATTTTACTTGCGAAAATGAAATTGTAGAAAGGGTGAATAGCATCACCGTTAAAACCATCATTGATTTTTTCATAATTCTAAAGGTATAATTTAGGTTAAAAAAATACATATAACAACTAACTTAATATGGTCAACTTCAATACGACACTAACCTGTTGGAAGTTACGTTTTTTCCACCCACCATACTCATTCAAAAAAAAAAAAAAAACCACCCTGAAACGGGTGGCTTAGAAATTAGTAACAAAAGGGTTTACCTTGTTTAGGTTCCAAACAGAATCCCCACGGAAATGGCAATCTGCTCAAAGGCTGTGTCGTACTTAATCTCACCAAAGAAATTATTGTAACTGGCGCCGCCTCCCAGGTTGAGCCCAATCTCACCATCACTGGCAGAACCACTAAAATCGCCGTATTCGCCAAAATCAAAATTATAATCGACCTTAATCGAGCTGTAATTCAATCCGCCCAGAGCATAAATACCCACGTCGTCCAATTTGTAAAAATGATAATGTGCATTCCCATTGAGCTGCCAAAAAGTAACATCAATACCTTCGGGACTTCCGGGAAAGAAAAAAGTAAAATCCGGAGCAACTGACCATTGATCATTGAAGGCATAGTCCCCACGTACACTAATTCCAACACCTAATTTTGTGCCACTTTCGTCATATCCTGCCTTGGTGCCGAGGACAAGACCACCGCCCACCTTAAATTGTGCCGAAACTACCGTGGCCATCAGGGCCAACACCAATAACAACATTGATTTCTTCATCATAGTACATTTTTTTTGAAAACAATTAGAATAATTGGTACAATTAATAGAACCAGAAAAAAAGATAAAACTAAATTTAAAACTAAATTCAGACTTTCTCAAGACTAAAAAGGAGTTTCAACTCCTGATTGTGACAAAGCAACCCAATCTATCCGCAGAACAAACTAAATCATTGATGAACAAACTCATCCGGCCAGAAATATTTCATATTCTCCACTATTCCAATAACCAAAAAATATATTTACTACACCTCCCGTTTCTCAATTCCCTATTCAAAACATAAATTATTTAATAATTCGATACGATAATCCTATCTTTACCATCGGAAATATCCGTCCCTTTTGAATAAACAACACTCCGGATTCCTAAAAAAAAGAACGAAAGGAAAGTAGAACGATTTTAGCAAACGACACGAAACTGAGAATGGGTTTCAATACTGATTCTCAAAGAATGCCGTTGAAACAAAAAAATTAACAGATGAAAAAAACAACCACCTTACTCCTGGCAGCATTAATTAGCTTCACCAGCCTTGTGAAAGCCGACGAGGGCATGTGGCTGCTACCCCTGATCAAACAATTGAATCTGGAGCAGATGCAGTCGATGGGCCTTAAATTATCAGCAGATGACATATACAGTGTCAATCATTCAAGCCTTAAAGATGCGGTGGTCATCTTTGGTGGAGGCTGCACCGGAGAACTCATCTCCGATCAGGGACTAATCCTTACCAACCACCATTGCGGTTATGGGGCCATACAGGAACTTAGCTCAGTAGAAGACAACTATTTGGAAGATGGTTTTTGGGCCCGCTCCCCTGAGGAGGAAATACCCGCCCCAGGAGTTTCCGTGACTTTCCTTAAACGAATGGAAGACGTTACCGCGCAAGTTATGGCGGAAGTCAGTGATGAGATGACCCAGACGGAACGAATGAAGAAAATCATGGAAGCCTCTAATGCCATCGCTGACAGTGCAGCCGGTGACTCACACTATAAAACTTTAGTGCGCGACTACTTTGAAGGCAACCAATATTTCCTGATTGTCTATGAGGTTTTCGATGACGTGCGATTCGTAGGTGCCCCCCCCTCATCCATCGGCAAATTTGGTTACGACACCGACAACTGGATGTGGCCCCGCCACACCGGCGACTTCTCCATGTTTCGTGTCTACGCCGGCCCCGATGGGATGCCTGCCAAATATGCCCCTGAGAACAAACCCCTTAAGCCGGTCCACCACCTCCCGGTCTCCATCAAGGGTTACGAAAAAGAGGATTTTGCCATGACCATCGGTTTTCCGGGAAGCACCAATCGCTACCTTACCTCATGGGGAATAAAGGAACGCATGGAAATATTTAACTACTCGCTGATCAAGACCAGAGGTGTCAAACAGGATATTTGGCAGGAAGCCATGCTCTCGAGTGACAAGATAAAACTTCAATATGCCTCAAAGTTTGCCAGAAGTTCGAATTACTGGAAAAACAGCATCGGCATGAACCGCGGCATCGAAAATCTTAAGGTAATCGACAAGAAAAAGGTTTTGGAAGAGCAATTCCAGAATTGGGTGGATGCCAATTCCGAACGAAAAGCGAAATACGGAACCGTTCTGCAAGGGCTGGAAGAGGCCTACACCGACAGGGCATCTCAATATCTAGCCCTGAATTTCATTCGTGAATGCATGCTCAGAGGCACCGAAATTCTGGCCTTTGCAAGCAACGCCCGGCAGTTGGAGAATGCTCTGAAACTAAAAGATGCAACCGCCATCGAAACAGCGGTGAAAAGTCTGACTCAGGAGGGGGAAACCTTTTTCAAAGACTACCATGCCCCCACCGACCACAAAGTTATGGCGGCCCTTATGGACCTTTACTCCAACGAAATTGACCCAATTTACTATCCCTCTTTTTACCAGGATATAAAACCGATGAACGCTCAGGGGTTTAAAAGCTTTGCCGACGAGGTATTCAAGAAATCCATCTTTGTAAGTAAAACGGCTCTCGAGAATTTCCTGGCCAATCCAAAGCTAAAGAAACTTCAAAAAGATCCCGCCTATAAGGCAGCCGTTTCCACCCTGGATGAGTACCGCTCACTATACGATGCCAGCCAGGATGGTAACCGGGCAATCGACCTCAACAACCAACTCTTTATGTCGGGGTTGATGGAGATGGATACCTCACGGGTTTTCTATCCCGATGCTAACTTTACCATGCGACTGAGCTACGGATCGGTGGGTAATTACGAACCCCGTGACGCCGTTGTATACAAACACTTTACAACCCTTAAAGGCGTTATGGAAAAAGAGGATCCCGAGAATTTTGAATTTATTGTCCCTTCCAGGCTAAAAACCCTGTACCAGGAAAAAGATTATGGCCAATATGCCGCCAGCGATGGCTCCCTGCATGTCTGCTTCACCACCAACAACGACATCACCGGTGGCAACAGCGGAAGCCCTGTTATTAACGGCAACGGCGAACTGTTTGGTCTTGCCTTCGACGGAAACTGGGAGGCAATGAGCGGAGATATCGCCTTTGAAAATGAACTTCAAAAATGTATCAATGTGGACATTCGTTATGTACTCTTTATCATCGATAAATTTGCAGGAGCCCAAAATCTCATCGACGAAATGACCCTGGTGCGCTAACCGACCTATTTTACTTTAAGCTCTCGAATGAAATGTTGAAACGTTTTGGGTTATTGGTGCCCGCTTTGTGGAGTATTTTCTCCCTGGCCATGGCCGATGAAGGAATGTGGCTTCCCTGGAATCTGGGAAAAGCACAGGTAGAAAAGATGCAGAAAATGGGTTTGGTGCTCACGCCCGAAGCTATCTTCAGCAGTGAAATGAGTTCGCTAAAAGATGCGGTTGTCGCTTTGGACAGCGGCTCCTGTACAGGTAGCTTTATCAGCCATAACGGATTGTTACTGACCAATCACCATTGTGCCTTCTCGGAGATACAGAAGCACAGTACCCTTACCAACGACTATCTGAAGAATGGCTTCTGGGCCCATTCGCCCGATCAGGAGTTACCCAACCCGGGAAAAACAGCCTCCATTCTCTTGAGAGTGGAGGATGTAACCCCTCTCCTTGACTCTATTTTACTGCCGGACTTAACCAGCAGCCAAAGAGAAAAAAGCCTTGACAGCCTGATGGCGATCATCATAGATACCGCCTCTCAAAATGGGCGATTCACCGCTGAGATTAAAGATTTTTACTTCCAGAACCAGTTCTTTCTGTTTGTCTCCGAAACCTTTAGGGATGTTCGCCTGGTGGCAGCACCTCCGGCTCAGCTGGGCCAATTTGGAGACGAAGCAGACAACTGGATGTGGCCCCGCCATTCGGCCGACTTTGCACTATTCAGGGTTTATGCAGCCAAAGATGGAACGCCATCTGAGTACAGCCCCGAAAATATTCCCTACCACCCCAAAAAACACCTCAGCATCTCCCTGAAGGGCGTCGAAAACAACGACTTCACCATGATTCTGGGCTATCCGGGAGAGACCCAGCGCTTTTTGACCTCTTTTGGGATACAGGAGACCTCTGACATCATAAACCCGGTGGTAAATGAGGTCCGCAGCATCAAACAAAAAATATGGAAGAATGCCATGGAAACGATGCCCGTCATCGACATCCAGTATGCTGACAAATATGCCTCCTCGAGCAACTACCAGAAATATGCCAGTGGCCAGAATTTAAGCATTCAATCCAATAACTTAACATCCCAACGGGAGAGGCTGGAGCAACAATTTGAGACATGGATTAATCTGGATTCAGTTACCAGGGAGGACTTCCATCAAGTACTCTCTTCCACCAAGCTACTTTACCTTTTAAAACAGAACCTGACCAGAATCAGCATCACAACCATCGAAACCCTGTTCAATGGCCCGGATGTCAACGTCTTCATCATGGAAGGCTTCCAACTCCACAACGCCTTGAGTCAATCATCACCCGGCAGTACGGAGATAGCAGCAATAACCGATAAACTCAGGAAACAGGGAGAAGCCTTCTTCCGGGATTTCAACCCCGATCTGGATCGCCAGGTATTTGAAGCGATGCTTACTTATTATCAACAACATCTGAGGGACAGTGATCGAATCCCTAACGAACAGCTATATGGAAAAAGAGGCACCCCCTCCTCCTTAGCTGAATCGATTTATAAATACTCCATCTTCTCCAATTCGGAACGATATTTTCAATTCCTGAAGAATCCTTCCCTTCAGGTTATGGAAAAGGACCCCGGCTTTCAGTTTATGATCCGTGTGGTTAATCAATATGCCCCCATTTATACCATTCTGGATAGATTCGACAATCAGATGGAAGAGATGATGCAAAAATATGTTGAGGGCCTGAAAGCCATGCAACCTGACAAGAATTTCTATCCCGATGCCAACAGCACGCTTCGGCTTACTTTTGGGAAAGTAGCGCCCTACAGTCCCCGTGATGGCGTTTTATATAAAGCCACCACCTCCAATCTGGGGTTAATAGAAAAATTCAGGTCCAACCGCAAAAGCTACCAACTACCAGATTCGCTTCTTTCGCTCTACCAGAGAGATGATTATGGCCGTTATAAGTCAACCAACCAGACCCTTCCCCTCTGTTTCATCAGCAACAACGACATTACCGGGGGAAATAGTGGCAGCGCAGTACTTAATGCAAATGGTCAGGTAGTAGGTCTGGCTTTCGATGGAAACTGGGAAGGGATGTCTTCTGATTTGGGATACGTCCCAACCATCCAAAGATGTGTTTCCGTGGATATAAGATACGTTCTTTTTCTGATAGAAGAGTTAGGAGGGGCCACACATCTGCTCGATGAATTGAGTCTGGTGGACTGATCTGGTCTACTCAACGATAACATAATGACAGACATCAGATTTTCCCGGCAAAGAAAAGGGGTGATTCAGCCGGCCACAAAAACGCTTAATGGACTTTTTGAGTAAATACTTTAAACGCAAACCATTATGGAAATCAACATTAAAGAGATTCTCTCGGCATTTATAGTATTGTTTGCCGTAATAGACATTTTAGGTTCTATTCCCATCATCATCAACATTCGTGATAAAGGCAATAAGATTAATGCCCTCCAGGCTGCGTTCATCTCCTTTGCTATTCTCATCTTATTTTTATTTATTGGCAAAGCCCTGCTGGGTCTCTTCGGGGTGGATATATCATCTTTTGCCATCGCCGGGTCATTCGTTCTTTTTGTGATGGCCATAGAGATGATTCTGGGAGTAGAAATATTCAAACACGATTCTCCGGGAGGGGCCTCAATTGTTCCCATTGCATTTCCACTGGTGGCTGGAGCAGGTTCCTTTACCACACTGCTCGCCCTAAGGGCAGAATTTGCCACCATAAACATTATCATTGCCCTCACACTGAACATCATTTTGGTATACCTGGTCCTTCGCTTGACCCCACAGGTAGAGAAATTCATGGGCCAGGGGGGCATTTACGTGTTAAAAAAATTCTTTGGAATCATTTTGTTGGCTATGGCCATCAAACTTTTCATGAGCAACCTGGCCTCCATACTCACAACGGGTATCCCAAGTTTATAGCTCCATTCGCTGGGAAAGAACGCAGATATGTAAACCAAATCTGCGCCTCCCGGGCAAAACTCAGACAGATCCTTTTTCCTCCTGAGCTGACGCCGGCTGTATAATCAGTGGAAGCCAAAACCTAACCCGCGTACCCTGCCTGCCCTCCAGGGAAAGATCCGTAATCTCAAGATCCGCCCTGCCCCCTTTATGCATTTTTTTCAGCAACCCCAGTCTCTCCTCCACCATCTTAATGGCTCGTGGTCGATAGGTCTTTTCTTGACCAGAAAGCTTGCAAGTGTTGATACCAACCCCATTATCCTCTACAGTCACCTCCAACGCCCTATCCAGTTGTTTTATGGATACGACCATTAGGGGGTTCGTCTGGTCCTGGAGCTGAGCATGTTCAAATACGTTTTCTATGAAGGGCTGCGTAAGCATGGGAGGGACCATCACACGGCTTTCTTCAACGTCGATGTCGGAAATCAGCTCATAGTCTATTTTATCATCAAAACGCCGGCATTGGACCTTAAAATAGTTTCTCAGAAATGAAAACTCCTCTTTTACCGAAACAAATTCCGAAAATGAGGACTCCAGGGTCCTCCGGATCAAAAGTGCCACATCGCAAAGATAGGCTTCAGCCTCCTCCGTTTTACCATCCAGTAAATATCCCTGCAAAAAGGTTAAGGCATTAAAGATAAAATGGGGATTCATCTGCATCCGGAGCATGCGGTTCTGTAATAAACTTTTTTCGCGCTCCCTGCCTACTCTCTGGTTCCTGACATAAATAACCGCCCCCGCCAGCAGTAATAATACAATGAGGGCAACCATCAGGGTCAGAAGCGTTCGTTCCCTGACCTTGCTGCGGAAAAGATCCAATTCCTGATCGAGCAGCTCCTTTTCCAGGGCAATATCTACCCTTTTATTGGAGGCAGACGCACTTTGAGCCGCCAGTGAATCTTTAAGCTGATGATAAAGCTCCAGGGTCTCGATAGCCTCAGGGTAGCGCCCCACCGACTTTAAAGCACTATAGAGTGAATAGATATTTTTGTGCCGGATATAGGTTCTTCCCATCTCCAATGACATCTTTTCTACCTTGTTTAAAAGCGGCACTGCAAGAGCTCCATTGTCCTGTTTAAAATAAAGTTCTCCTAATTCACTGTAGACCGACAGCAAGGACTCTTTATCGTTACTCTGCTCAAAATAGCTCTGTGTCTTTAGAAAATAGGGCTCTGCCTTTTTTAATCTGCCCTGATGAAAATAGACCGATCCTAAGTTAAACAAAACAGCATTTTCCTCTTTAGGGTGGTCCAATTCTCTGAAAATTTCCAGCGCCCTTTTATAAAGTTTTATGCTCCTGGTAAATTCCTTATTTCCCATCAGAAAGCCTGCAAAATCGTTGCATAAGGAGGCCTCTTCATAAAGTGCCTCCATCCCCTGAAAAAGGGTCAGAGAACTCTCATAATAATTCTCCGCACTTTTATTATTCCCAATTCTATCGTGAACCAAAGCGATGTTATGAAGGCCTTGCGCTAAATCCAGATCGGTTCCGTACTCCCGGATCAGTTTTACTGAATTCATATAAGCATTAAGAGATTCATTGTACCGGTCTTTAAAATAATGGGTTAAACCCAGGTTGTTATAAAGATCAATCAACAATACATAGTTTTCAAGAAACTCAAAAACGTCAATACTTTTACCATAAAATGTATTGGCCTTGTCATAATCACCCGAATAATAAGCTGCTTCTCCCAAATCGTACAAAGCCAACCCCTCCAGACTGTCCCTCTTCCCCTGAACCATCCCATACAATTTCCACGACAACGAATCGGCCAGTTTGGGACGATCCGGAAAATTCTGGATAATACGTTTATGTAGTGCTAATCCGGCCTCTTTATAAGATACGGAATCACTGAAGGTCCTTGAATCCTGAGCCTGCAGAGAGAGAGATACCAAAAAAAAGAAAGCCGCTACAAAGATTCGGGAACAACAATATTTCATACAATTAAAACTCACTTGTGCAATCACTTAATCTGTCAAGCAAATATAACAAAACATATCCAAACCAGAATATTCCGCCAAACTTTCCAAAAAATCAATTATAGCCGCGGTTGCGGCGCCTCCCTTTTTTTCTTCACGTAACTTTGTGAAGGTAAAAGGGTGGAAAGGGTGAAAAGGTGAAAAAGTGAAAAGGTGAAAAGGTAAAAAAAAGGTCAACCAGATAAAAAAAGCTCCGACTCAAATAAATGAATCGGAGCTTTAACTAAAGGTCAACGGCGACCGGATTTTATCCCGGTTTCCCGGGGCTCCCGCTTTTACGCAATACCATTTCAAGGGAAAGTGGAAAGGGTGGAAAGGGAATCAAGGTTAAACCGGTGATGGATTAAGGGAGTTGAAAGCAAACGTGAAAGGTGTATCCGGGGTCCCTGAAGGGGGCCAAGGTGAATAACCCCCGGCGCGAAATGCCTGGCATGAAAGCTGCCGGGGGTATTAAAGGGCTGCTTCCCGGGTCCCTGCCGGGGACCAATAGAGAAAAAAGGGGGAAAAGTGAAAAGGTGAAAAGGTGAAAAAGTGAAAAGGTAAAAAGGGGAAAAAAGGTCAACCTGATACAAAAAAAAGCTCCGGCTCAAATAAATGAATCGGAGCTTAACTAAAGGTCGGCGGCGACCGGATTTTATCCCGGTTTCCCGGGGCTCCCGCTTTTACGCAAGTATCATTCCAAGGGAAAGTGGAAAGGGTGGAAAAGGAATCAAGGTTAAACCGGAGATGGATTAAGGGAGTTGACAGCAAACGTTAAAGGTGTATCCGGGGTCCCTGAAGGGGGCCAAGGTGAATAACCCTCGGCGCGAAATGCCTGGCATGAAAGCTGCCGGGGGTAATAAAGGGCTGCTTCCCGGGTCCCTGCCGGGGACCAATAGAGAAAAAAGGGTGGAAAGGTGGAAGGGGTGAAAAGGTGAAAAGGTGAA